>CAIVSQ010000489.1 GCA_903908605.1 uncultured Anaerolineae bacterium | reverse complement strand
GCCATTCTTGCCTGGCAAGCTGGAAGATGAATTTAAACCAGGAGCCCCTGGTTTGGCTGGCAGCAAGTGTGCATGAGACAGTAGCTATTTGTTAACAAAACCATAACCTCCCGGCCGGGCTGATTCCGCTACAATATTCTTGACAATCAAACAGGAGGATGAAGATGGATAGGGTATTGTTTTTATGTACGGGTAATTCGGCGCGCAGCCAGATGGCTGAGGCATTTTTGCGTAAATATGGTGGTGATCGCTTTGAGGTTCACAGTGCCGGGCTGGAACCGAAAGGCATGAACCCCTTTACGTTACGCGTGATGCAAGAGGTGGGGCTGGGGCTGGAGGGACAAACGTCCAAGGGCATCGATATCTACCTGGGCAAGCTGTTATTTCAGCATCTTATTACAGTGTGTGATGACGCCGAGAAGAAGTGCCCGAGCACCTGGCCAGGCATTACCAGGCGCGAACACTGGTCGTTTGAAGACCCGGCTGCCTTTGAAGGACCGGACGAAGAAAAGCTGGCACGTTTTCGGATCATTCGTGACCAGATCGAAGCAAGGGTCAGGCAGTGGTTGACCCTGGAACATTAGTGGATCTTTGGTCAGTCAATTAAAAGAAAGACGCGCTCCGCGTACAGGGAGCGCGTCTCTTCATTGTAGGGTAAGGCAGGCGTTATTTTTCAACCTGGTAGATGACATCCACGCTCATGCCGGCCAGCAGGCCAGCGGGGGCTTCATCGAGGGCGATGATGGTCTTGTAGACTACATCGCCACCCAGGATGTTGGCGACAGGGGAGATGCGCACGACTTTGCCGGGGATGCTCAGGTTGAGGGCTTTGATGGATACTTCGACGGTCTGCCCAACAAAGACGCGCGGAACATCGCGTTCGCTCAGGTCGGAGGTTTCGACATGCAGCTGGTTGACGTTGCTGATGGAGAACAGGATCTGGCCGGGGGCGATGTTGTCACCGGGGATGGCGTTGACATCCAGCAGGGTGCCGGGGATGGGGGCGGACAGGCTGGAACGGGACAGGCGGTCCTTGATGGAGGCCAGGGTGATGCGGGCTTGTTCGAGGCGGGCCAGGTTGGGGCCGGTGGCTTCGGCGGGCACCTGTTCGCCCTTGAGTACGGCCAGGTACCATTCGCCTTCTTGCACGGCGGCTTTGGCAGTATCGAGCTTGGCCTGGGCCAGGGCGTTGTCGGTATCGGTGGGTTTGCCGGAGTACCAATTGTAAAGGGCGATCAGGTCGTCCAGGCGGAGCTGGGCATTGGTCATGGCGACCAATGCGGCGGCTTTGCGTGGGTCGCTATCTTCCTTGCGGGCCACCAGACGGTAGGCATCGGCAGCACGGGCCAGGGCTTGCTTGGCCAGTTCGATTTCACCCTGGACATTGTCGATCTGGGTGTCTGAGGCGCGCTTGTAGAGCTGGGCATTGACTTTTTCTTGCTGGTCTTCGAGCGACTGGCGGGCCAGGGCCAGGTTTTGGGCGGCGGCGGCCAGGGCAGCAGGAGAAGTGAGTTCTTTGAGGTTGCGTTCGGCCTGTGTGTAATCGAGCTGGATCAAGCTGTCATCCAGGGTGGCCAGGACCTGGCCGGCTTCAATTTGTTGGCCTTCAACCACGTTGACACTCTTGAGCACGCCGCCCAGGGTAAAGGCTACGCGTGCATCCTGCTCGGCGACCACGACGCCAGAGGCCGCCGGGTTATCAGCGCCGATGTTGAGCAGGTTGTTGGCGCTTTCGGTGACAGCGGGCGCGGCGGTGGGGTCGCTTGAGGCGGGGGCTTTTGCGCCGCAAGCCGCCAGCGCCAGGCTGAATAAGGCAATCGCTAGTAGACTGCGGAAGATAGGGGTTAATTTGATTTTCATGGTGTGCTCCTGATATGATGACGAATTATAAATGACAGAAAGGTAAAAAGTGTATGGTTGGCTTATTCGCCACGGGCGAGGTGCATGATTTCCTGGCGGTCTTCAATGACTTTGACCAGCTTGCCATCACGCATTTGCAAGACGCGGTCGACGTATTTGACCATGCGCAGATCGTGGGTGACGATGATACCAGCGCGGCCGTTTTCGTGAATGAGGGCTGCGAAGGTTTCCACCACCTGGAAGGCGCGCTCGGTATCGAGCGAGGCGGTCGGTTCATCGGCCAGCACCAGGGTGGGGGCGTGGATGAGGGCGCGGGCAATGGCCACGCGCTGCTGCTGACCGCCAGACATTTGGTTGGGCAGGTTGTGCAGGCGATCGGCCAGGCCGAGGCGTGCGAGCAATTCCTGTGAGCGCAGGCGTCCAGTTTTGTCCAGGCGGCCGTTCAGGCGCAGCATAAACTCGACGTTTTCCTGGGCGGAAAGGAAGGGGATCAGGTTGTTGGATTGAAAGGTAAAGCCGATCTTGTTGCGGCGCAAGGCCACACGCTTGGATTCGTTCATGCGCGCCAGGTCCTGTCCATCGATCAGGACCTGACCGCTGGTGGGGGTCAGCAGGGCCGCCAGGATGGAGAGCATGGTGGTTTTGCCAGATCCGCTGGGGCCAACCAGGGCTACAAATTCACCCTGGCCGACGCTAAAGGATACACCGTCCACGGCGTTGATTGGGCCGGAATCGCTATCGAAAGTTTTGACGACATCTTTTACTTCAAGGGCTGTTGAGCTCATGTAGTGTTCTCCTGTATGTGAGCCCTTCGCCTAGGAAAGGCGCAGTGCCTTGAGTGGTTCGATCTTGACCGCATAGAAAACGGAGACCAGGCCGCCCAGTGGACCGATCGCCAGCAGGGCCAGGATGGCCAGGGCTGAGGCGGTGCCGTTGAACGAAATCGGTACGGTGGGCGGGAAGCCCAGCGAGAAAACGTAGGTCATCAGACCCCCGATTGCCACGCCGATGGCGGTTATAACACTGATCTGGATGATGGAGGCGACGCCGATAACAAAGTTGGAAGCGCCAATGGCCTTGAGCACACCAATTTGGGGTACTTTTTGCAGGATCTGGATCTGGAAGAAACCACCGATCACCAGTACGCCGATCAGCAAGGTGAAGAAGCCCTGGGTCTGAACGGTGCCCTGTTGGGCTGTGTAGCCGGGGATATTGTTGATGGTGGTCTGGATGTCGCCGACTTCGATATTGAGGACAGACTGGCGCAGTTTTTCGGTCATGGCGGCAGCCTGGCTGGGGTCGCTGAGCTTGACCACAATGACGTTAATAGCGGGGGTCAGGTTGTTAATTTCGGCTTCAGCTTTGGGGCGGATGCGTTCCCAGACGTAGGGTGGCACAAAGATGGAAGGCTGGAAGAAGAAGG
Source organism: uncultured Anaerolineae bacterium (assembly GCA_903908605.1). GTDB lineage: Bacteria > Chloroflexota > Anaerolineae > Anaerolineales > Villigracilaceae > UBA5195. The sequence continues at coordinate 26,106 of CAIVSQ010000489.1, read as the reverse complement.
CCTGCCCGCTGGTGGTGCCGACTACCTTAAGATCGAAGAATTGATCCTTGGTGCCCTGGGTGGAACGAATGGTGATGATATCGCCGAGCTTGATCTCGGAGCGCTGCAGGACGCGCTGATCGATAATCACCTCGCGGGCCTGGTCGGTCAGGAAGGTGCGGCCGGTGCTGATGGTGGGGGTACCGGGGCGGCCCGATTCGACGCCGAGCATGGAGACCTTGAGAACATTATCGCCTGGCAGCATGATGGCGGTGTTGGAGGCCGAGATTGGACCGGCATCTGCAACACCGGTTACACGGCGCACGGCGCGCAGGGTGTTCTGGTTGAGGCGGCTGGCGCTGATGATGAAATCGGCCTTTTCAAGGAAGACCACCAGCTGACCATCCAACTTGGAGACGTATTCGCGGTTGTTGGTGCCCAGGCCTTCGCCGAGACCGGCGATGAAAAGAACGAGCAGGGTGATAAGAGCGATCACCAGGCTGACGAGGAAAAATCGGCCGCGGTTGCGCCAGACTTCTTTGAGGGCCAGGTAGTTGGCAAGAAAAATATTTCTCATAATGGTTTACTCGGGTTTGATGGGTGAGTTGAGCGGGGTGGACCAATCCATGCCCATTACGCCGCGCAGCAGCAGTTCCACAGGCGGGTGATCGGCGATGTCGTCGTAATAATAGGGCAGGCGAATGCGCCCGTCGTTGCCAATGATAAAGGTACCAGACATCTGGAAGGCGTCCTGCCCGGCGGCGGGCATTTCGGGCTTCCAGCCTTTCGTTTCTTGGATGCGCTTGTTTGAGCGCAAGACTCGCGGTGAGAAGGCTTGCAGCAGGCTGGCGCGTCCGAGACCATAGGCGTGGTAAGCCTGGCGGTCGGCGTCAGCCAGGCAGAGCACGCCGGGGGCGCGTTCTGAGCAGAAGGCCTTGGCCATTTCGGGCGTGCCGTGAGTAACAACTGCCAGGGCAAGGCCGCGGGCAGCGAACTCGGGTTTGAACTGGACGAGCTGGTCCATCATCTCTTTGCATTGTGGGCAGCCAAAGTGGCGGGTGAAGGCCAATACCAGTACGTGTTTTTGCCAAAGGGATGAGAGCTGGATTGGGCTGCCATCCATGTTGAGCAGGGCAATATCTGGGGCGGGGTCGTTAAATTTGAGGTGTGTCATTGGTTGCATCATCCTGAGTGCAAGGTCTGCGTGGGTATAAAATTTTGTCCAACTTTTGTCTAAAATATTTACAAAACCTGTACAAATTATATACAATATCTCGAAAATGTCAACAGGCATTTTATGGTATTTACCTTTTTCTTATACTTAACCGCCAGCAGGTGCTATTTGGGGGGAAATCAACCCGGGAAATGTGAAATATGGCGGGGTTCGGGTGAATACCGGTAAACCCTGCATAATTTGCACACAATTAATTCATAAGAACCACACCTACTGGCTGGCCGGTCTTTCTATAATGGAAAGGTCACACAACTATCTTCAATTATTGAAAGGTCAGCTCATGCATAAGCAGCGGTACTTGTTCAGTTTTTTCCTGGTGGCGGCCCTGGTCCTGGCGGCTTGTTCAGGCACGGATACCACCAGCGTCAGCGGTGAGGGTGTTGTTTCGAGTATTTCAATCACCGACAAAATCGAGACCACGGGCAACCTGGGCGCGGGCCAACTGGTTCAATTGACGTGGGGAACGGATGGGTTGATTGAGCAGGTCAATGTTCAGGTTGGGCAGAAGGTTAAGGAAGGGGATGTGTTGGCAGCGCTGCAGGCTGATTCTGTGGCGACCGATATGATCACTGCCCAGGCTACCCTGGCGACCGCCATCCGCGATTTGGAAGACCTGGAAAACTCCAAGGTTTCGCAGGCTCAGGCACAGCAGGCTGTGCTGGATGCGCGCGAAGCCGTGGAGACCGCCCAGAATAACCTGGATGCGCTGGCATACCCGCGTGCTTCTGATGTGTTGATTAAGAATACTCAGGCAAAAATCTGGGAATCTCAGAAAGCGCTGACGATTGCCTATAAAAAATATAAAGAACTGCAGCATCACCTGGATGGCGACCCGGAGAAAACAGCTGCCCTGCTGGCTTTGACCAACGAGCAGATGAAATATAACGACCTGGTGAGCACGATGAACTGGTATATTGCCAAGCCCAACCAGGCCGATTACGATGACGCCAAGATTGCCCTGGACCTGGCACGTGCCAAGTGGGATGCCGCCAAGCGCCAGCGTGATATTGTTAAGAATGGTGCTGATCCGCTGGCCCTTTCGGCGGCGCGGGCCAGGGTGGCCTCGGCCCAATCGGTTGTCAATGGCATCCAGGCCATTGCGCCGTTTGATGGTGAGATCCTGGCGGTGCAGGCGGTGGTTGGCAATGCTGTCAAGAAGGGCGAAAGCTCGGTGGCGTTGGTGGACCGCAATACGCTCAAGATTGATACCCAGATTGATGAGACCAGTATTGGCAGTGTCAGCATTGGCGATAGTGCCGAAGTGACGATGGAATCGTTGGGCGGCGAGGCGTTGAAGGGCAAAGTAACCCTGATCAACCCGATTGGGGCGACGGTTGGCGGGCTGGTGAAATACACGGTGACCATTTCACTTGAACCGACTGACCGGGCGCTGCTGTTTGGGGCGACGGTGAGTGTGGTGATTACGACTGGTGAGCCGCACAGCATGTTGGCGGTGCCGGTCAACGCGGTTCAAAGCGATGCACAGGGCGAATACCTGATGGTGTTGGGCAGCGGCGATATTGTGCGACGTGTGAATGTGGTCAGCGGTGACCTGGCTGAGAGCCTGGTAACTGTCACCACCAGCGAGAGTCTGGCGGAAGGCGACCGGGTGCAGTTGAGCAGTTCTTCGTCCTCCTCCTCGAGCAGCGGCAATAACCGGAACCAGGGTATCCCGATCCCTGGCGCGGGAGGGCCTCCTGGTGGATAAACATGCCATGATCCAGATTGAACAGATTACCAAGGTTTTTCAGATGGGTGAAAATGAGGTGCGCGCGCTGGATGGTGTCACTTTTTCGATTGAAAAAGGGGAAATGATCGCCATCATGGGCCCTTCGGGGTCGGGGAAGAGCACGCTCATGTCGATCGTCGGCTGCCTGGATGTACCCAGCGAGGGCAGCTACCTGCTGGATGGGCAGGCGGTGGAAAATATGAACGACAGCCAGCTGGCGGATGTTCGCAATCGCAAGATTGGGTTTGTCTTTCAGCAGTTCAACCTGTTGGCGCGCACCAGCGCGTTGGAAAATGTGATGCTGCCGCTCAGTTACACCAACCTGGGCGGGCGCGCCAGCCGCGAGAAGGCCATGCACGCGCTGGAAGTGGTGGGGTTGAAGGATCGTGTGCGCCACCATCCGAGCGAGCTTTCGGGTGGGCAGCAGCAGCGCGTGGCAATTGCGCGCGCGTTGGTGAACGACCCTGCCATCCTGATTGCCGATGAGCCAACGGGTGCGCTGGATAGCAAGACTGGTGCCGAGATTATGGACCTGTTCCAGACCCTGCACCGCGATATTGGACAGACGGTCATCATGGTAACGCATGATGCCTTCATCGCCCGCCACGCCCAACGGGTGATTCGCCTGGCGGATGGGCGAATTGTCTCTGACACCATCAATAGTACGCCGCTCAAGGCTGGCGCGCGGCGTCCTGATGCTGAACTATAAGGCCCGGGAACAAACATGCTGATTACCCAAAATATCCTCACTGCCCTGCGTGGGCTGATGGCCAATAAATTACGTTCTGCGCTGACCATCCTGGGCATTGTCATTGGCGTGGCGGCGGTGGTGGCCCTGATGGCGATTGGTAATGGTGCCACCAGCAGCATTACCAGCCGCATCGCCAGCAATGGTTCCAACCTGTTAAACATCCAGGCCGGGCGTTCGCAGCGACCTGCGCCTGGGTCTCAATTTGCGCCTACTTACCTGACCTACAAGGATTACCAGGCGCTCTCAAAAACGCTTTCGGATGTGGCCGGTATTGCGCCTGCTTACCAGGGTCGTTATACCGTTACCCAATCCACGCTCAGTTCGCAGATCCAGGTGACCGGTGTGACCGAAGATTATATGAAGGTGCACACCTATGAGATGGAGATTGGGCGCGGCATTAATGCCACGGACCGGGCCAAGAAAAGCCAGGTGGCGGTGATTGGTGCAACAACAGCGGCGGATCTGCTGCCAGATGTGATGGCGGTGGGACGCAAGATTAAGATTAATAATATTTCGTTTACGGTGGTGGGCGTGCTAAAGGCCAAGGGTTCGACTGGTTTTGATAACCAGGATGATGTGGTTTTTGTGCCACTTGAAACCGGTTACTACAAGTTGTTTGGATCGAACGCGGTCCAGAATGGTGAAAAGGTGGTCAGCGCAATTGCTGTTTCGGCCAACTCGGCCGAGGTGGTCGATTCCGTTTCGGCCCAAATAGATTTTGTGATGCGGCGCATGCATCATATCAAGGCAGGTTCGGATAATGATTTTCGTATCCAAAACCAGGCGCAGCTGCTCTCCACGCTCACCAGTGTCACCACTACCCTGACCACCTTCCTGGGGGCCATTGCGGCGCTCTCGCTGCTGGTGGGCGGCATTGGTATTATGAACATTACCCTGGTTTCGGTCAGTGAACGGACACGCGAGATCGGTTTGCGCAAGGCGGTGGGTGCGCGCAAGGATCACATCCTGTTCCAGTTCCTGGTGGAGACCATGACGTTGAGTATCAGCGGTGGGGTGATTGGCATTTTGTTGGGGACGGCGATTGCCGGGGTGGTGACCATGTTGGGGTTGATCACCGCGCAAGTGACGGCCTCCTCGGTGATGCTATCGTTCTTTTTCTCGATGGCGATCGGCCTGTTTTTTGGGATTTATCCCGCCTATCGCGCCGCCAACCTGGAACCGATGGAAGCACTTCGTTCGGAATAATAAATTTACAATAAGGAACATACACAATGAATACAACATCACGACCAAAAACCATCTTTGCGATCATCATCTTGCTGGTTATTATGGCGTTGGTGAGCGGCACTTTGTTGGCCACCACACGTAATGCCTTCAGCGGCGCCAATCGCCGGCAAGGGACCACCCAGGGTAACGCCAATAACAATGGCAATTTCCAGGGCAACAATGGTGGTACACAAGGCGGTGGTACTGGCAACAATAACGGTGGTAATGGCACCGGTAACAATTCCAATTTTCAGCGGCGTGGCAACACGGGCATCTTCAACCTGTTTAGTATTACGCGTTCGCTGGGTCTGAATGTGCAGGTGATCCAGTATGTTTCATTGGGTCTGCAGGTGTTGGGGATTGCGCTGTTGCTGCTGAGCGCCTTTGGGGTATGGAAGCAAAAAAAATGGGGACTCAACCTGGGCATGCTGATGGCTTTTGTGGTTCTCGTGGGGGCCTTGCCGACCCTGTTCTCGCTGGGTGGGCGGACAATCAACTGGCTGCGAGTGGGTCTGAATCTGACCAGCCTGTTCGCCAGTTTGCCCGTGCTGGCATTGAGCTTCCTGCCATCGGTGCGTGATTACTTCCCACGGCCGAAGCGCAAAGTGAGATAATAAGTATGCAACCCCAGAATATCAAGACGACTGCCCCTGCCGTGTACGGGGGCCAAGGAATCAAGCCCATGCAAAAGACAATCCTGGTGGTGGATGATGAAGAGCGTATTCGCACCTTGCTGCAGGCTTACCTGGCGCAGGAGGGTTTCAGGGTGGTGACTGCCGCAAATGGACAACAGGCACTTGGGCTTGTTGGGCAGGAACACCCCGACCTGATCTTGCTGGATGTGATGATGCCTGAGATGGATGGCTATGATTTTCTGCGGGTATTTTCCAAGACACATAACGAACCGGTTATTTTGCTGACGGCGCGCCTGGAAGAGAGTGACAAGATCGTGGGGCTGGAATTAGGCGCGGACGATTACATCACCAAGCCATTCAGCCTGCGGGAACTAACCGCACGTATACGTACGGTGCTGAGACGCATGGGTAAAAATGCGCCGGTCACCAACCTGCTGGAGGCGGGCGATATCGTCATGGATCGCGATGCTTACCTGGTGACGGTGCGCGGCGAATCGGTTTCACTGACGCGCTCGGAGTTTGACCTGCTGGCGGCCCTGGCAAATTCGCGGGGACGGACACTCTCACGCTTGCAGTTGTTGGACTTTGTGCAAGGGGTGTCTTTTGAGGGCATCGAACGTTCGATCGACGGGCATATCAAAAACCTGCGTGCCAAGATAGAACCAGACCCGCGTAACCCGATTTATATTGAAACGATCTATGGCGTGGGCTACCGCCTGAACGCCAATAAAAAGAGCGGGCAGGCATGACCCTCAGCCCGAAGCCCGGTTTGTTTTCTGTGCGCCACTCGCTGTTTATCCGGCTGGTACTGGCATTTTGGGTGGTCAGTATCCTGGGTATTGTGACGGTGGCGTTGTTGGCCGGGCGGGCCAGCCGGGATGAGTTTGGCCGCTTTGTCAACTCAATTCGTTACCAGGGGCTGATCGATAACCTGGCGGCCTATTACGACGAGCACGAGGGTTTTGAAGGCGCTGAGATGTTTTTTGAGGACACGCAGCTGCTGGCCGAAACCGACACACGTGAATTTTTGGTGGTGGACCCGGCTGGGAAAATCCTGCTGGCCAATTCCACCAATTTGCTGCCAGGCATGCCATCGCCTGACCTGATCCGTTTTGGATATCCAATTCAAGCGGAAGGGCAGGTGGTGGCCTATTTGATTCCGGTGCGCCCTCCACGCAGCCCGGACCAATTGGGGACGAAGAATATTCAGCGTATTAATCTCAACCTGGTGATTGGTGTGCTGATTGCCACGCTGATTGCGCTGTTCGTCGGCGGGGTGATTGCGCGCAACATCATCCAGCCGCTGCGTGAATTGGATTCAGCCGCCCGGGCAATTGCGCAGGGCGACCTGGAGAAACAAGTCAGTGTCAGTACGATTGATGAAATTGGCAGGTTGGCGACCTCGTTTAACCGCATGATCGTGAGCCTGAAGCTTTCACGCGATCAGCGCCGTAAAATGATCGCGGATATTGCGCACGAGCTGCGCAACCCGCTCAGCATCATTATGGGCAATGCCGAAGCGCTCAGCGAGGGTGTGCTGCCGGCTACGCCCGAAGCGTTGGCGATCATCTATGATGAATCGCGACATCTTTCGCGCCTGGTGGAAGATCTGAGAACCCTCTCGCTCTCCGAGTCAGGCGAGCTGCGCCTGGAGCTCAGCCTGGTAGCGCCAGAGGATATCCTGCAGCGCTGTGCGACTGCTTATGCGGTGCGTGCCGCCGAGCATGGGATTGAATTACAGGTGGCAGGCGCTCGTGGGCTGGCGGAATACCCGTTGGATATGGAGCGTATTCTGCAAGTGCTGGCCAACCTGGTGGATAACAGTTTGAAACATACCCCGGCGGGTGGTTCTATTGTGCTGGGAGCCGGGCAGCATGCGGATGGTGGCTTGATTTTGACGGTTTCGGATGATGGGCCTGGAATTTCTGCGGAAGATTTGCCGTGGGTATTTGATCGATTCTACCGTGGCAAGGCTGCCCCCGGGCGCATCATGGATGGCTCAGGATTGGGTTTGGCGATATCCAGGTCGTTGGTGGAGCTGCATTGCGGTGAGATTAGGGTGGAAAGCAGCCCGGGCAAGGGAACACGTTTTCTTGTGCACCTGCCTGCCGCCAGGGTTTAAGTTGGTGTGGTGAACTGCATGGGGGAGTAAGCAGAATATAACTGAAATAGGACTATTGGGGCGAGAATTTAAAACATCCTTTCCACTATAATTTAATAACGGTTCCTTCAAACCTGAATGTTCACTAACAACCATGGTGTTATTTCATATTGGTAACTTTAGTCTGCGTGTGAGCCTGGTTGCCATTGTTGAGTGCCGCCAGCGCTTCTGTTGGTAGCGCTGAGATTTTGATGCCAAAAATAATTCGGCTGGCTGTTTGGATTGGGTGAATTGCTTACCCAACCAATCCGGGGAAGCGCTGTTTACATGTGGGAGAAGCGATCCCAATGAAATTATCAAAACGAAACAAGGTGGTGTAAGGGATGAACCAAGAGATCGATATCACTTTTGTACGTCATGGACGTTCGCGCGCTGATGATGAGGGTGTACACGAAGGGCGCTACGATTCGCCGCTGACCGACATCGGCCGGGCCCAGGCGCGGATGCGTGGGCATGATTTCCTGGATCGTGAGGTTGGCTTTGACCTGGTGATTTCCAGCAGCCTGCAGCGCGCCCGTGAGACGGCTGAAATCATCGCCCAGATGTTTGATGTGTCTGTGATTGTTGACCCGGACTGGATGGAGATGGATAACGGCCCGCTGGCTGGCATGCCGCACGATGTGGCGGCACAGCGCTACCCCGTTCCAGCCCATCGCAATCCTTATGAGGCTTTTCACGGTACGGGCGAGAGCAACTGGGAAATATATTCACGTGCCGCCCGTGCGCTGGAACGGGTAGTGCGGCGTGGACCGGGCCGTTACCTGGTGGTGGCGCATGGTGGCATACTCAATGACGCCTTGCGGACGATCACTGGTGCGCCACCGTTGGCCAATGGCCAGGGGCTGGCTTTTCAATTTGGCGATACGGGTTACGCGCGCTGTGTGTACACGCCTGCCCGGCACCTGTGGACTTTTGTGGCCTTCAACCCGGGTTGATGAATGTTCTTAAAAGCTGGGCTGGTTTCGCCAGGCGGTTGGCTGGCGCCAGGACGGAGCGGGTAAGCTGCCGCTGTTCCATTTCGTAACTGTATTGATCCGCAATTGTTTTTTAAGTGTTACACTAACCTTTCTTCAAGTTTTGTGTTAATTAACCAAAACTAACTTTTGCACGTCATCATTAGATATCTGCCAGGCACCGGCTCTTATTTGCTGGCAAGGGATATTGGGTATGCATATTTTATACTCGCTGGCTTTAAGCTTTGTCTCCTTTATTACACTGTTGGTAGGGGTCATTGCCTGGAATCGCCGGCAAGCGCCGGGGGGGGCGGGTTTGCTGCTGTACCTGCTGGGGATGTTTACCTGGACCACCGCCTACGCCATTCGCTGGCTGGTAACTGACACTGTTGCTCAGTACAGATGGCTGGATGCCACTTACCTGGGCCTGGTGATTGGGTTGTACGGCATGGTAATTTTTGCCTTGCAAATCACCAACCGCGAACAACTGCTTACCCGGCGTAACCTGATCCTGCTGGCGGTGGAGCCGGTGGTGGTGACCGTCATCCTGTGGACCGATCAATATCATGGCTGGTTTTATGCCGGCATGCGCAGCCCAGATACCATCTTAAATGGTGGCTTTGTTTTTTGGTTTAATATTGGCTATTCTTTCCTGGTCAGCGGGTTGACCATGCTGTACTTGCTGTATGAGTACAGTCAAGCCTCGCACTTGGGCAAGCGCCAGATTGGGGTGGTGTTGGTGGGTATGCTGATGCCTGCCCTGGGGAGCATACTCAGCTTTTTGCGAGTATTACCGTCCCTGAGCCTGGATTACACACCTATTTTTTTCACATTCTCCGGTTTATTTTTCTTTTACGCGCTGCAGCGATCCGGCCTGATGGAGCTTCTGCCGGTGGCGTATGGACGCTTGTTTGAGCGCATGCCGGATGGGGTGCTGGTGTTGGACGAACGCACGCGACTGGTGGAGATTAACCCGCCAGCCAGCAGCATGACCGGGATCGGACTGGATCAAATTGGGAAGCCAGCCAGCGAAGTATTGAGCCAGTGGGCCGGATTAAGCGAGGCTGCCCTTGCCATGGAGGATATGCGCGAGGAAATTAAAATTACCAGCGATCCAGCGCGGCACATCGAGATGCGGGTAATGCCGCTGCTTTCAAAAAATAAGCATCGTGATGGGGTACTAATATTACTGCGTGACCTGACCGAGCGCATTCGCATGGAGAACAGCTTGAGGCAAATGAGCACGCATGACGGCTTGACCGGTCTTTTTAACCGGGCGTTTTTTGAGGCAGAGTTGGATCGCCTGGAGCGCGGTCAGAATTACCCGGTCAGCTTGCTGTTGGTGGATGTGGATAACCTGAAAAAGATCAATGACAACCAGGGGCATGCCGCCGGTGACGAGATATTGAAACGCACAGCTGCGGTGCTGAATGATGCTTTTCGCAGCGAGGATATCATCACTCGCATTGGGGGGGATGAATTTGTGGTGATTCTTTCCAATACGGGGGCATCGCTGGACGCAGGGGTCCTGCAGCGCCTGCAGCAGTCCCTGGAAGAACATAACGTTGCATATCCAACCACCAAACTTGAGCTTTCGGTCGGTTATGCAACGGCAGATATAAACACCCCGCCCAACGAGGCTTTTAAAATAGCAGATGAGGCTATGTACTTACAAAAGAAAAGCCGGCGTGCAAACAGGCAGTAAAAACAGCAGGTATCCCAGCAGGGGGTTGGGTTAGGGTGCTTATGAATGAGATATTCCTGCTGGTAGGTTGTATAATAGAAAGACACCACAAGTTCGTAAAAAATATTAACAATCCTGTACGATTGGAAATTAAAACGGATGTCTCAAATCCGAATTTTGATTGTTACCAATACAGTTGAAGCGGAGTTACTCCTCGTCACTCCCCTGGAGCGGTTGGGCTATGCTGTGCCCTGGATCGTTGGGAATGGCAAGGAAGCCCTGCTGATTGTTGAGCGCGAGCTGCCGGACCTGGTCTTGATGGATGCCCGGTTGGCAGCAGAAGTTAGCTGGGGCCGCCATTCTGGTCAACCACGTGCATTATCTGGCTGCCCGTTGCTATTTTTCTGCTGTCAACCTTACGATAGGGCCTTTTTGAACGGCGAGATTGATTTGTGTGACCTGCTCATCAACCCCCAAGATGACCATGAATTGGATATGCATATTGCTGCGGCACTCTACCGGCACGGGCATGAGCGCCGTTTGCATGAGGTAGAGGAGATGCAGCGCGGCTTACTTGAAACCTGCCCGGATTGCATTATGCGAATTAACCTGCATGGTGGTTTCCTGGAAGCCAACCCGCCCGCCTTGCGCGTGTTTGGGGTTGAAAGTCTGAAAGCGCTGCAAGCGGGCGGAAGGACTTTTTTTGAGAGTGTGGTCAGCCCCGCCTGGCTGAGTGGTGAAGCCAGCCTGTTGGAAGCACTGCAGCGCAGCTCACCGCTGGTGATTGAATGCAGCTTGCAGGTGGCAGGAAGTGGTGCCGGACCGGCGGAGGCCGCACTGACCCTGCTGCGCGATGCGGCTGGGAAGCCTTGCGCAGTGCTGGTGGTATGGCGCGATGTGCGTGAACGAAGGCAGGAACAAGCACAGCTGCGAAAACTGACAGAAGCGGTCGAACAAAGCGCGGACTCAATCATGATCACGGATATTGAGGGGCGCATTGAGTATGTCAACCCATCTTTTGAGCGTGCGACGGGCTATTCACGCGAGCAGGTGATGCAACGCACCCCGGGCTTTTTAAACTCGGGTGAGCATGATCAGGCTTTTTTTAGCCAGCTTTGGCAGACCGTTTTAGCGGGTAAATCCTGGCGGGGCGAGTTGCAGAATCGCCGCAAGGATGGTTCTCTATTTTGGGAGAATTCAAGTATTGCCCCTGTTTTGGGCGCAGATGGTGTCATCACCAATTTCATCATGATCAACAAGGATATTACGGAGCGCAAGCAATTGGAGCAGGCGCTGCGTATCAAGGACAGCGCGATCGCCTCCTCGATTAATGCGATTGCGTTGGCCGACTTGAGCGGAAAAATGACCTATGCGAACCCGGCTTTTCTATCCCTTTGGGGTTACCCCGCGGTTGATGAGGTGCTTGGGCGCTCGGTGGGTGTTTTTTGGCAGGATGATGCCCATGTGGAGCAGGTGATTGATTCCTTGATGAAGGGGACGCCGTGGCGCGGTGAACTGCCGGCCCGGCGCAAGGATGGTTCTGCGTTCGTCCTGGATGTTTCGGCTCACCTTGTGTTGGATGAGCTCAGTCAACCTTTATGCTTGATGAGTTCCTTTGTAGATATTACCGCGCGCAAGAAGGCTGAGGCGGCTGAAAAAGAACAGCGCAATGTCTCTGAAGCCTTACGCCGTACTGCCGAAGCGCTGAGCAGCTCGCTTAACCTGGCGGATGTACTTGAGTCGATCATGGAAAACGCGGATAAGGTCATCCCAAGCGATTCAACGACCATCCTGCTGTTGGATGGCGAAAGCCTGCTGGTGGCCGGGCATAGAGGCAATCGCAGTAACATTGCTGAATTTCACCAGATATCGCAATATTCGCTGAGCGAGCTTTCCGCGCTGAAGGTAATGAAGGAATCACGCAGCCCGTTAATTATCCCAAACACAGCTTTTGTTCCCGCGCAGGATCAAATTAAGGAAGGCGCATGGATAAAATCGTATGCAGGTGCGCCGATTTGCCGGGGAGAACAGGTACTGGGCTTTTTGAACATGGGCAGCGGCACAGCCGGTTTTTACAGCGAAGCCTACCTGGACCGTTTACAGGTTTTTGCCAGCCAGGCAGCAATGGCGATTGAAAATGCGCGCCTGTACGAGAAGGATCATTACCTTTCGATTACCGATGGGCTGACCGGCTTATATAACAGCCGTTATTTCTTTGAGATTGCCAGGCTGGAATTTGAGCGCTACCAGCGAACTCCGGGTGATCTTTCGGTGGTGATGGTCGATGTGGATCATTTCAAGGAAGTCAACGATCATTATGGGCATATGGTCGGGGATGATGTGCTGCGTGAACTGGCTCGCCGCGTGCAGGCCGGCCTGAGGGTTGTAGACCTGGCAGCACGGTACGGTGGTGAGGAGTTTGTGATCTTGATGGGCCGCACCAATCACTTTGAGGCCTGCCAGGTGGCTGATCGCATCCGCCTGGCAGTGGCAGATGCGCCTTTTGAAGTGCCTGATGGGTTGTCCGTGGCGGTTACGGTCAGCCTGGGTGTGGCCACTCTCGATAGGCAACATACCGATTTCAACATGTTGGTGAAGAATGCAGATGACGCCCTCTACCAGGCAAAGAATGCCGGACGGAATCAATATGCGGCCTGGCCGGTTTAATTCGGACTGATGAACATGGATACGCCGGTTGAGGCCAGTTATTTCGGAAAAAACGTGGTTGGTCGCTAGCTTAGAAGAAAAAAATGTACGACAATTAGATGGATGATCTTGTGTTCAGGTCTATTGAAGATGGTTTCCGGAGTGAATAAAGGCAAGACGCATGGCAAAAATAACGATTACCTTTATTGATTATGATAATGAGATCGCTAGCCAGACTGCAAAAGAGCTCGCAGACCTGGGCTATGCCGTCGTGCGCGTCAATGGGGTTGGGGAGGCCCTGGCGCAGACCAGTTCGGCACATGCGGATATTATCTTGATGGGGCCGGGTGTGAGCGAGGTGGAGGGTTTGCGCCTGGCATTGGCAGTGCGTTCTGCCCCGGATGGGCGGGATGTGCCGATTATTATGCGTGGTGAGCAGCCGGGTAGGGATGGACAGCAGGCCGTTGTGTCGGCCCAGGCCGGGGTGGCTGACGTAGATGCATTGATTCGGGATATGCTAGCGGAGAGCGCCCAGGGGCGGGGAGTGCCGGGCAACCGCGCTGCAAAACAAGCGAAAAAGGCGATGCTGGCAAGTGATAAGCGTTACGAAAACCTGGTTGAACGCATGTTTGATGGTTTTGCCAACTGCCGGATGTTGTATGAGAACGACCACGCGGTGGATTTTGTGTTCCTGGAAGTAAATGAGCCTTTTCATTCCATTACCGGGTTAAAAGATGTCACTGGCAAGCTGGTCAGCCAGGTGGTAGCGGGCATTCATGAGACCAACCCGGAGTTGCTTGAAATTTGCAGCCGGGTGGTGGCCAGCGGAAAACCTGAAAGTATTCAAAGCTATATCGGTGCGATGCAGCTAACATTGGACCTGGTGATGTTTCGTTCGGGAGTGCAAGAATTCAGCCTGGTTATTGAGAACGCCAGCCCACGTCTGAGCACCCAGGCCGCGCTGAAAAAGTCAGAACAGGAACTGCGCGCACTTCTTGAAGCAATGACCGAGATGGTGGTGCTGCACGATGTTATTTATGATGAGCAGGGCAAGGCGGTGGATTACCGCATTGTCAACTGTAATGCATCATTTTTGAAGTTGATGCATTTGCCGCGTGAACAGGTAACTGGCAGGCTGGCTTCGGATCTGTTTGGTACGGGGGTAGCGCCGTACCTGGAAGTCTATGCACGCGTAGCTGAGTCAGGGGTACCATTTTATTTCGAAACTGAATTTGGACCGATGGGACGTTATTTCGCGATTTCGGTTTATTCCCCTGGCAAGGGTAAGTTTGGCACCAACACCCTCGAAATCACTGAGCGGGTACGTACCCAGGAACGATTGCTCCGATCGGAGGCGGAACTGCTTCAGTCGCAGCAGGTGGCGCATGTAGGCAGCTGGCAGTGGGATTTGCGGACCAACCAACTGAACTGGTCGGAAGAAATGTATCGTTTGTTTGGGTTGACCAGGGAGAATTTCAATGGAGATCTCTCTGATGTGATTGAGCGGGTGATCCACCCGGATGATCGGGAGGCGGTGATTGGTCGTAATCAGGATGTGCTCGAAAACAGCAACCCCCAGCCGCTGGAATACCGGGTGATCTGGCCGGATGGGTCGATTCATACCATTTGGGCGCGGGCCGGACAGCTGATAAAGAATGATGCCGGCGAGGGCATCTTGTTAACTGGGGTAGCCCAGGATATTACCGAACGGGTGTTGGCACGTAATGCGCTGGAAGAGAGCGAAAATATCCTGAATGAAGCTCAACAAATTGCTCGAATCGGGTCTTTTATTTTTGATGCAGAGAGCGGGGCTTGGACTTGTTCGCCAGTGTTGGATGAGATATTGGGGATTGATACAGGCTATGAGAAAACTTCGCAGGGTTGGTATGACATGCTACCCAGTGAATTTCGTGAACCGCTTGAAACCTATACCCGTTTTGTGATGGAGACAGGCGGCCGGTACGATGCGATCTTTAAGATCATCCGCAAAAATGACCGTCAGGAACGGTGGGTATCTGCCCTGGGTACCATGCGCAAAGATCCGCGCAGTGGGCGCAGGCAGTTGATCGGTACTGCCCAGGACATCACCGACCAAAAGTTGGCTGAGGATATGCTGAAAGAAAGCGAAGAGAAGTTTCGCCTGGCCTTTAATAATGCCAATGTGGGTATGTGCCTGGTATCCACCAGTGGGGTACTGATCAAGATTAACCAAAAATTCGGAGATATCCTCGGGTATACCCGTGAGGAATTGGAAGGCCGGTCGTTGATGGATATTACCGCGCCTGAAGACAATATGATCAGCCAGGATTACATGAGAAAGTTGGTGGCTGGTGAACTGGCCGATGCCACTTTTGAGAAACGCTATTGCCATAAGCAAGGCCAGGTGGTGGTTGGACAGGTTTCAACGGCGCTGGTGAAGGATGGGCGTGGGCACCCACTCTATTTTATTTCCCAGGTGTATGATATTACCGAAAGAACCCGGGTGGAGGCTGAACTGCAGCATTACCACAGCCACCTGGAAGACCTGGTGAATGCCCGTACCCACGAGCTTCAGGTTGCCAAGGAACAGGCCGAAGCAGCCAACCAGGCCAAGAGTGAGTTTTTGGCCAATATGAGCCATGAAATTCGTACCCCGCTGAATGGTGTCTTGGGAATGGCTCAATTGGCGCTGCGGACCGAGCTGAGCCAGCAGCAGCGAGAATATCTTTCCAATATCCAATATTCCGGAGAAACACTGCTGGCGACCATTAACGCCATCCTGGATTTTTCCAAGGTTGAGTCGGGCAAGATGACGTTGGATGCGGCCTTCTTTAGCCTGGATGAATTGCTGCAAGAAGTGGCCAACCTGGTAAAGCCAGCGGTGCAGAAAAAAGGACTGGAACTGATTTACCTGGTAGACCCGGATGTGCCTGGTTTGCTGGTGGGCGATGCCCTGCGCCTTGGGCAGGTCCTGACCAACCTGATTGGTAATGCGGTTAAATTTACACATACCGGGCAAGTAGAGCTGAGCGTTGGGTTGGTGAGTGAATCCATTACCAACCTGGTCATCCAATTCAGCGTGCGGGATACAGGGATTGGCATGAGTGCCGGTCAGATGGCGCAATTATTTCAACCATTCAGCCAGGCTGATACAACCATCAGCCGGCGTTACGGTGGCACCGGGTTGGGGCTGGCTATCAGCCAACGGCTGGTGGAATTAATGGATGGGGATATGAAAGTGGAGAGTGAGCCTGGCAAGGGCAGCACCTTTAGCTTTTCGGTGCGCCTGGATCGGCAACCAGGGATTGGGAGTGGTGCGCAGGTCAGCATGCCTGAAATAAAGGGGCTGCGTGTGCTGTTGGTGCAAGATCACGGTGATTTGCGCGATTCGCTGCAAAAGGTGATGGAATCCTTTTCTTTTGAAGTGACTTGTGCTGGCAGCGGTGCCGAAGCACTGGCCATGCTACAGCATGAATCGCCCCGGCGGCGTACTCGCCTGGTGGTGATGGACGCATGCTTGCCGGGCGGAGAGGAGGGTGTGGAAATTCGCCGGCGTTTGCGCGAGAAAGCGAGTTTACACAACCTGCCGGTGCTGTTGATGGTCAATACTGAAGCCTCGAATTCGGTTGTTGAAGATCCGGTATTGGATGGGATGCTTACCAGGCCTTTTACACGCTCGCAGTTGTTTAATGCCATTCAAAAAATTTGGGGTTTGCTGGCCGCCCAGAAAAAGCACTCACAGCGTAACAGGGTTCCGCTGGAACCATTTGGTGGGCGCATCTTGTTGGTGGAAGATAACCAAATCAACCAACTGGTGGCATCTGAGCTATTGGCCGGGTTGGGAATGCAGGTGAAGATTGCGGGCAGCGGGGAGGAAGCGCTGGAGTACCTGGCAAAGGAAGAATTCAGCGCGATCTTGATGGATATCCAGATGCCGGGTATGGATGGGTACGAGACCACTGCGCACATCCGCAGTGACCCTCGCTGGACGGTTGATCGTTTGCCGGTGATCGCAATTACCGCTCATGCCCTGACTGGCGACCGGGAAAAGTCACTCAAGGCGGGCCTGAATGACCACATCACCAAGCCAATTGATGAGGTGGAGCTTGCCAACGTGCTGGCGCGGTGGATTAAACCGCACCAGGCGGAGGTGCAACCAACTGCACCGCTGGTGGACCCGAAAGCGGTCAGCCCCGGGTTACCCGAGCTACCCGGGATTGATATTGCCAGCGGTCTGGATCGCTTGGGCGGTAACCAGGTTTTGTTCCTGCGGTTGTTGCGCCTGTTTCGCAGTGATTATCCGGGCGCGTTGGATGATATTCGCGTGGCACTTGAGCGCGGTGACCAGGAATTGGCTCGCCGCCTGGCGCATTCGCTCAAGGGTGTCTCAGGGCAGATTAGCGCGAAGGGTTTAAATGAAGCAGCCCGTTCTCTTGAGCAGGCGATTGCCGGAAATGAACCGGGACAAATTAAGAAAAGCATGGAGCAAACCCGTGATCAGTTAAGGTTTGTTTTGGCTTCACTGGAACGATTGCAAGATTAATGAAGGCACGAGTACGTTAGCAGGTATCAAAATTATTGGTAGTGACACCATTGGAGGTTGCGAAAGCGCGCATGATAGTTGCTTCCCCGGGCACGCTTTTTTTGAAGCGTACATTGTTATTGGTTGAATGGCCAGATGGAACCCAGCAGGAGTACCCGCTAGTGAAGGATATTACGCGCGTGGGGCGCGGCGGCGAAGATAATGACCTGGTCGTTCCGACCGAGTTCAAGTCGATTTCGCGGCGTCACTTTGAGGTTCGCAAGGTTGAGACGGGTTATCAATTGCATGACCTGGGCAGTGGGAATGGCTTGCTGGTAAATGGCGCCGAGGTGGCCAGCGCCCTGTTAATCGATGGCGATGAAATTCGGATTGGGATGGCTGAGACCGGGCAGGAGGTGAAATTTACCTTCCAGGCCGGGAATGAGCAGCGCGCAGCCGTGTTTGAGGCGGGCACCCAGGCTGTAATTGCCAGGCTGGCTGAACAAGCCCCCAGCGGGCAACCTTACTTGCGGGTGCGCCTGCCGCAGGGCCAGGTGCGTTACCAGAGTTTTCAGAAAAACCTATTGGTGGTTGGTCGCGACGAAATGGCGGATATTTCGCTGCCGTATGCTTTTATTTCGGCTCGTCATTTTGAGCTGCGCCGGTCAGGTGCAGCTTTTACCATTCACGACCTGGGCAGTGTAAACGGGACCCTTTTAAATAACCAACCGCTTTTTTCGATGGAGGCACACGGGCTGCACGACCAGGATATCATCCGTGTGGGGGATGAACGTTATGGGGTTTCACTCAGCCTGACATTTTTTAATCCGCTCGAGCAGGTGGCACCATTGGCTGGGTTTTCGCCAGCTTCTTCGCCGGTGGCGGTCAGCCCTACGCGTGACCTGGTGATAGGGCGGGCAGATGAATGCGATATTCACCTGGGTGCCACCGAAGTTTCGCGCCGGCATGCCAGGGTGCGCCGAAGTGGATCTGCCTGGGTTTTGGATGACCTGGGCAGTGTTAATGGCACCTTTGTGACTGAGCAGCAGGTGAAAACAGCGGAGTTAAGTGAAGGCAGCCTGATTCGCATTGGTAGCTATGTGCTTCTCTTTCAAAACGGGCAGCTTAGTCCCTACCAGAGCAATGGTATGCGGCTGGATGTGAATGCACTCTCGGTGATGGAAGGCCAGGGCGCGGCAGAAAAGCGCTTGCTGGAGGAAGTCAGTTTCTCGGTTCTGCCGCGCGAATTTGTGGCTATTGTGGCCGGGACGAGTGCCAGCAAAAATGCGTTGCTGAATGTACTGGTCGGTGCGCGGCAGGGGCACGGGCAGGTCTGGTTGAATGGCAGGGATTTTCACCGAAACTGGGGACACTACCGCAACCAGCTTGGCTATGTACCACGTGAGGATGCGCTGCACCCTGGCCTGACGGTTGACCAGACCCTCGATTACGCTGCCCAACTGCGTCTGCCGGTCAGCACTGGTGAGCGTGAACGAAAAAATCGAATCCGCACGGTGCTGGAAACGGTGGGGATGCACAGCAATGAAGTGGGCAGCGTGCGGATTAATGCATTATCGTTGGAAAAACGCAAGCGGGTGGGGATTGCGGTGGAACTGTTGGGCGATCCTCGCCTGGTTTACCTGGATGATCCCACTGCCGGCTTGGATCCGGGCATGGAAAAGAAACTGCTGCACACACTGCGACGCATTGCCGATGAAGGCCGCACGGTGGTGATTTTTACGCAGGCTGGCGCCAACCTGCTGCAGCTTGACCAGGTCGCCTTTCTGACCCAGGGTCGGTTGGTGTTCTTTGGGCCGAGCCTGGCGGCGCTGGAGTTTTTTGAGGCCAGTGATTTTGCCGATGTGTATGAAAAGGTGGAACACAGCGGTGATGAGTGGCGCAAAGTTTACCAGCAGGGCCGCCCGGAGATTTATCAAAAATATATCCTGGACAGGCAGGCTTCTTCGCATTTACTGCCGGGCTTGCCTGCCAAGCAGTCGGGCTGGCGCGATGTGCTGCACCAGCTAGACCTGCTCACCCGGCGCAGTATCAGCGTGTTGACGAGTGCCCCGCTTACGCTGGGGTTGATTTTCATGCTGCTGCCGCTGCTGGGGGTCTTGCAGGTGCTGAGCGGCTCGCGCGGGATGTTGACCGGGCTGCCAGCTGGCGGTACGCTGTTGGACAATTTTAATGCCTATGCTACGGCGAAATCCTTTTTGTATGTGACCGCGCTGGTGACGGGGGCGATTGGCATGCTGCTGCCGGCCCGCGACCTGCTGTTGGAGCATTCCATTTATATCCGCGAGCGAATGATCAACCTGAGGCTTGCGCCCTATTTGGCCAGCAAGGTGGTGCTGTACAGCTTGCTGGTATTTGCGCAAGCCTTTATTTACTTGTTAATTATCATGCTGGGTGTGGGTTTCCCCAGCATGGGCGCCTACCTGCCGACAGTGCTGGAGGTATTAATTACCCTGTTCCTGACCATGCTGACGGGGCTGAGCCTGGGACTGCTTATCTCGGCCATCAGTCGCACGCGTGAGGTGCTCTTAAGCCTGATGCCGATCGCCTTTTTCTTCCAATTTTTCTTCTCAGGTGGGCTGCCCAATTTGCACGGCGGTCCGCTGGAGCTGGTTTCATGGCTGTCGCCGGCGCACTGGTCACTGACTGCGCTTGAGACCAGCATGGACCTACCCGGCACGGCGGCGCGGACTCTGCCGGGTGTTGTGGTGCAATCCACGCCTGCGCTGCTGCCAATCGCCTGGCTGGTGCTGGTGGGTATGACGGTCACCTTGCTGTGCGGGGCCTGGTTGGGGTTGAGAAACCAGGCCAGGCATGGGTTGGAGGGTTGAGTGTTTGCCGATATGTCTATACAAAACGAGATTGTGCTAGAATTTTAATTTAATGGGTGGTGTATCGTTCGTGGTTGGGGGTAGGTCTTTTGTTATTACTTGTTGCAGGTTAGAAAATATATATTTGTAAATAAATGGCAGGCTTCTTAACCTTCCTCGGAGCAACAGTGAAGACGATTATTTCATTGAAAATTTAGTTTGTGATTCCTGGTTTGAGTAGATTGGTAATGAGGAGGCAACATGAAGAATTCCCTGGCTTACATAACTGCCGATTTGGCAGGCAAACGCACTTTTGGAAAAAATAATTTGCTATTATTTGTGCTTATTACTGCATTAATGGTTGGACTAGTTGGCCAACCGGGTAGGGATGCCAGGGCTGGGGCAGTATTTGATCAAACGGATGGTGTCTTTAATTGCAGTGCCCAGCAAAGTGAAATACCACCGTCAGAGTGCGACGCATTGACAGATTTATTCAGGGGTACAGCGGGAATCAGTTGGATAACAAACGATAACTGGTTGCTTACGGCTACACCCTGCAGCTGGTACGGTGTGACCTGTGAAGGAGGGCTGGTTAGCGCGCTTGCCTTGCCTGGCAATAACCTATCCGGTGATATTCCCTCCGGTCTCGGCAATTTATTAAACTTAAAAAACCTGGATTTGTCCGGTAATAAATTGACTGGGTCTCTGCCCGCTGGAATGGGCGGGATCAGCGGATTGGGTACATTGAATGTGGCGTACAACCAGTTATCGGGGAGTATACCGCTGGAAATGACCAACCTGGCGGCGTTGACCAACCTGGAGCTAGGCTATAACATGCTGTGGGCATCTGACGCTGATTTGCTGGTTTTTTTGAGTGATAAAGCGCTGGGTTGGGCGGATACTCAAACGGTCTGCCCAACCGACTTGCAGGTGGTGGACAATTCGATCGATCACCTGTTAATATCCTGGACGGCAATACCTTATACAAGTGATGGCGGTTATTATGAAGTGAGTTGGTCGACCAGCCTGGATGGTACCTACGCTGTAGCCGGGGTCACCGCCGATAAATTAACCAGTGAGTTCACCAGCGCCAATATTTCAATTGGCGATTATTATTTTCGCCTGCGTAGCTTTACCCCTGCGCATGGTATTCAACTTGCCGATTTGTGGAGTGCTTATACAGCCCCGATCCTGGTACAGCTTGTCGAACCCCAGCCTGAGTTGGGATTCATTATGCCAAATCACAAGGGAGCGGGTGCGGCCGGTTTTGATCTGAAATTGATTGGCAGCCACTTTACCCCGGGTTCCAAGGTGCTGTGGAACGGGGCAGAGCTCACGACTATATTTATCAGCTCAAGCGAGCTAAGCGCTGTTGTTCCAGCCCAAAATCTGCTAAGTTCGGGTACACGTAACATCTCGGTGCGAAACCCGGCACCTGGAGGTGGTACCTCCGGTTTGTGGGTGTTTAATGTCAGCCCAATTACGAGTGCATGGTCCAGTGCCTCACCGGAAGGTGGGATGGTTCATGACATCGAAATAAGTCGAGCCAATCCGTTGGTGATATATGCCGCAACGGATGTGGCCGGAGTTTATAAAACCATCGATGGTGGTCAGACCTGGTTGGCAGCCAACAAGGGAATTGAAGGTTTAGGGTTCTATGATATAGAAATTTCGCCGATTAACGCTTCGACAGTTATCGTGGGTGGTGCCACTGTTTATATCAGCATAGACGCCGGGGTAACCTGGACTTATGTGATGAACTCTGGAAATGGTGAGCGGGAAGTTATAAAATTTGATCCTACGGATCCGAATATCATCACAATTGGGACTAATTTACAATTATTGCAAACCAGTGATGGCGGCCAGACCTGGTCTGATATTGGTAAATATCCTGATAAGCATGTTATTTCGGTGGAAGTTGATCCAAAAAACCCGGATATCATTTATGAAGTTATCGATGAAACGGAATTCAATACACTTAATTTCACCTATTCACTCTGGAAGACGGTTAATGGAGGGGTAAGTTGGACCAAAAAAGAAGGTCTGCCAATATCAAGTCCTTCCACAATTGCAATCAACCCGACCAATCCGCTTGTACTATATGCGATAACCGATCTGAATAATCCCAGCCAGCAAAGCCAAATTTCAAAAAGCGAAGATGGCGGTACTACCTGGTCCTCCATAACCGTTGGGGGGCGTGCCGTTATGCCGGATATTGAGATAAATGTTGATAATCCCGACCAGGTATTTATTTCCACGACTGGGGGACTTTATATAAGCATGGACGCGGGGGCGCATTGGAATCATTCCGCATATCCGGATTCGTGTGGTTGGGGATGTGCGTTGGCAGTCAGAGGCGTCAATGCTGAGTATTTTTTTGGGGCGGGTTTTCTTGGATTATTCGCCAGCCTGGACCAGGGCTTAACATGGCATGCAATCAATTCAGGTTTGCATGCCCACGATGTCAGGTTTTTGGAATATTCTAATATTACCCATCTGTTGTGGGCAGCCACGGCTGTGGGTGGCCTGTGGAAATCGGGTGATTATGGGGAAAACTGGGTATTGGTTGGCGAAGAAAGTTATATTCATAATTTTTTGATGGACCCCAATGACCCGAATCATTTGTTCGTGAATAATTGGGAATCGAAAGATGGCGGGGCAACGTGGGTGGCGATTGGCGACGAACCTATAATCTTCACGGTGGATTCGGGTGTAATTGGATTTCACGCGGACCATATCTGGAAAAGTATGGATGGTGGTATTACCGTGCAGGAAAAAAGCGGTAAATTTCCCATCTGCGTGGATTCATGCTTTCCCAATCAATTAGCAGCGGATCCCATTAACCCGGATGTTCTTTATGCGATGATGTATCAATATTCGGACCCAAATAAAAAATATTCATCCTTATACAAAACGATCGATGGGGGTGATTCGTGGATTGCGATAGAGAAAAATATTGAGACCGAAGGATATTTTGAATTCGCGATTGATCCGTCCAATGGTAATACTCTTTATTTGACCACGAACCTTGCCTTATATAAAAGCAGTGATGGTGGCGGTAACTGGGAAAAACTTGTGGGTATTTCCCGTTTCAAATCTGGGGCAACAACCGCGCTCGTTGTTGATCCGATCGATAGCCAGCTTTTATATGTTGGTGGGTTGGGGGTTTTTACCAGCCTGGATGGAGGTGTAAGCTGGGTCGATTTATGCGAAGGGATTAATCCAGGCCTGGTATGGGCGATTAGGCCAATTCACTCCAATACATATGCTGGTATACAAGCACTGAGCATAAATAATTCGCGTTTGTATTCTGTTGCAGGTGGACAGGTTAATGAATATGTTGATAATTCCGCTCCGACGGTGAAGAGTATTCAACTTGCCAGCAGCAACCCTTCCAAAGCGCTGATTGTCAACTTCAAGATTACATTTTCTGAGCCGGTTTTCCGGCTCTCCATGGTGGCTCCATTTGCTGATTTTGCCCTGTGGACTAATGGTATTTCGGGGGCGGCGATCACGAGTGTCAGTGGGTCTGAGTCGGTTTACAACGTGACCGTTTTGACCGGTACTGGTAATGGCAGTATCCGGCTGGATATCCCGACCAGCGCGACTATTACCGATATAACCAATAATTCCCTGGTGGCGGAACCCTATAACACAGGTCCAGTTTATACGATGGATAAAACGGCCCCAACAGTGAAGAGTATTCAACTTGTCAGCGGCAACCCTTCCAAGGCGCTGACCGTTGATTTTAAGATTACATTTTCTGAACCTGTGAAGGGGTTATCGAATATTGCACCATTTACTGATTTTGCCCTGTTTACCAGCGGTCTTTCGGGGGCAGCGATTAAGAGCGTGAGTGGAACAGGTGCGATTTACACGGTGACTGTTTCGACCGGCACGGGCAATGGCAGTATACGGCTGGATATCCCGACTGGCGCGATCATTACCGATATAGCTAATAATGCCTTGATGGCGAAACCCTATACATCTGGCCCGGTTTTTAGGATTGCCAAGACGCTTGAGAAAAACGGTAATTTTGAAGCCTATCCTTCTACTATCTCCAAAATTCCCAACTATTGGACGGTGGCTGGCTTTGGGGCGACCGATGGTAAATTTGTATCTGCCAAAGAAGGAAAATATGCGATCCTGATCACTGGCAGCGCGGGCAAGACAAAATCATTGACGCAAACAGTGACCCTGACCGGCAAGCTGGCGGATCCGTTTACATTCAGCTATATGATTAAATCCAGCCTGCAGCCAGTCACGGGTACCTGCCAGGGCCAGGTGGCGTTTTACTACGGGGCCACGCTGAAAGGAGTGAAGAC
Source organism: uncultured Anaerolineae bacterium (assembly GCA_903908605.1). Taxonomy (GTDB): domain Bacteria; phylum Chloroflexota; class Anaerolineae; order Anaerolineales; family Villigracilaceae; genus UBA5195. The sequence goes on along the minus strand of CAIVSQ010000489.1, from coordinate 1,453 downwards.
GTTGAAGTGCCCGACGGGCAGCACCTATGCCTGGAAAAAGGCGACGCTCAACTTTACGGCACCAGCGGCCTACACCAAGGTTGTGATTACCTTTACGTACAGTAAATCCTCTGGCTCGGTCTGGATCGATATGTTGAACCTGGCTAAGAATAACTAGCCAGGACCGGTTGGTGAAATAAATAAATCAAAACCCCGCCTGTATGAAGGGCGGGGTTTTTTGAAATCAAGGGGTTTCAGGCCTGGATATTGATGTATTTGCTGATGAAGGGTGTGGATGGGGAGGCCAGGGCGGTGGGGGTGGTGGTGGGCTGAATGGGTGCCTGGGTTTCGCGGGTGGTTGGCTGCTGGCCGGGGATGTCGGTGGAGCGGGTTTGTTCGCTTGCGCCAGTCTCGGCGGCTTGCTTTTGGCCGGCTGGTTGGCTGGTTTTGGCTTGCCTGGGTGTGCCGATTTTTTCGGTGCTGGCCGGTTCGCTTTTGGCGTTATCGCTGCCGCTATCGGACTTGCCTTGCAGATCAGCGAGCTGCTGCTGGGTGAGGGCGGTCTGGGCGGACATCTGGGTCTTGGCGGCGGAGGATGCCACCGAGCGGTCCTGCCCGGAGGGTTGGGCGGGTGCCAGGGCGGCCTTGATGACCTGGTTCATCTTGCGAATGGTGGCAGCCGGGTCTTCGGGGATGGCGCTGGAATCGATGGAGACTTCGCCGCTGACGGCGTAGAGTTTGCCATCTGGCCCGGTAGCGTAGCCAAAGTTAGCGCCACCGCGCACCAAGCCACCACCGGCGATAACGTGGGCTTGTTCGTGGGCACGTACTTCGCGGTCGCGCTGCTTGAGGTAGTCGAGGCGTTGGGTGCGGACTGCGTCTGATTCGGTGTTTTTGGCTGTTGTGTTTTGGCCTGATTGGCTGGGCTGCTGGTCTTTGAGCAGGCCCAACTTACGCAGGGCTTCATCCGAAATGGTTACGCGGTCTGCTTTTAATTCTTCTGGGTCAGGCAGGGTGCCGGCACGCGAAACAGTCGCCGCGCCCTGGCTATCTCGCAGGGCGGGTTCCACCCCAGCCGGGAGTTGGCTCCGGGTGGAGGATGAAATATTATTCAGCGCGGGTTCGAAACTGGATGCCATTGGATATCCTGTTGAACGATAAAAGAATGCATGCTTCCTTTTTCCATTATCGACTGTCCGGGCTGGAACTTGAGTCTTTATAGGGACTAAATTATAAAAAAATTGCGATTAAAATTTTCATTAACTGGTTGCTGCTATGGCGTTATGCGCCAGACGGGCAGGGGGAAAAGGTTATTCTGCAATATTGTTAGACTGAAGGAAGAAAGGATGTTTATCTCATTTTGTTTTTCTCATTTTAGATAAGCGTGAGTACGATATAATTTATTTATCGGCGATATTGTACCTAAATCCGATGACAATCGACTGAGTCATCTTCTACCTTGCGCTATTTGCTG
>CAIVSQ010000488.1 GCA_903908605.1 uncultured Anaerolineae bacterium | reverse complement strand
TGGTGGTATTGAGTTGATCAATCAAATGTTTCATGCGAGCCTCCTTATAATTTAAAAATCCTGATTGAGGATTGACCCAGGAAATAAAAAAACCTTCATCCACAACAGGGACGAAGGTTTATCTCCGCGGTACCACCCGGTTTGCCGGTAATTACTTCACCGGCCACTTTGGCTGCGCTAACGGGCTTACCCGGCGCTGACTACTTCATTCACCAGCGCAGTTTCCCATTACGGGAGGCGAGGCGAGTTCGGTTTTGATGACATCCTTGCGGATATGCGCTCCCAAGGGCGCTGCGCTGGGCTTTCACCTTGCTTTCCCAACTCGCTGACGGGATAACCTACTACTCCTGCCATAACTTTCCGATATTATACTGCTAAATGTTTTGGGGCAGGTCTAAGACCTGCCCCAAATATGGTGGACCCAGAGGGATTCGAACCCTCGGCCTTCTCAATGCCATTGAGACGCGCTCCCAACTGCGCTATGGGCCCTCAAGCGAATGCTATTCTACATGATTAATTCAAATTCGTCAATCAGTGGACCTGAGGGGATTCGAACCCCTGGCCTCCTCAGTGCGATTGAGGCGCGCTCCCAACTGCGCTACAGGCCCATCTTTAAGCGTGAGTATTCTATCTGAACCGCTATGGAATGTCAAGCGCCGCATGTTTTGTGATTTTGGCCCGAAGTGTTCAGCCTGTATCGAATAACCCGGACGTATTGTAAGAATTGCAGCCGATAGGAATTTACGCAGTATCCAGCTGGCAGGATGTTCTGCAATCTCAGTGCAGCGCTGGGTATGCTGTGGAATAGGGTACAAATTTCTAGCCAGCAATGTGTAGGTTCCAAATTTCGGCTATTGAAGACAAATCTCCAACCTTCGAGCGATGGCTAGATGGATGGGTGCGACCAAACGAGACTTACCAGGCTCTGTGGGTGTATTCACCCAAGTCATTCAATCCCTGTTGGCGTGTAAATTTATCTCCCAACCGGAATAAACCAGGGGTCGAAACATGCTCCATGGTTCAAGGTCAGTAGGTTACCCGGCGCCCGTCTTTAGAGTATTTTTAGGTTGTTTTCTGATGCCAGCGTGTAGCCGTTGTGGCATGATTTCAACCCGGCTAATTTGGGCGGTCATTAAGAATTCTTATTAAATCTGCAACGATGATGTGCTCATATACCTCTATCTACGCCGAAAACCGGATTATTTATGTCATAATAAAAAAGAGGTTTTTCTTCGGTTGCGTGTGAAACCAGCGTGTTGGTAGAACCAATAGGTTCTGTTAAAAGCATGGATCTTTTGGTTGGGATGTTGATTGAACTCTTCCAAAACTTTTACCCGGGCGTGGCAACCGCTCATTCAATGAAAGGAAAATTACAATATGAAAACAGGTGTACAGGTTCCAAACTTTACCTTTCCCTCCGGCCCGGCCCGTCTTGGCGCTGTCCTTGCGGATATTTCCCGCGCTGTGGATGCTGCGGGTTTTGACAGCCTGTGGGTGATGGATCACTTTTTCCAAATCGGTGGACCCGATCGCACTTTTCTTGGCCCGGCCGAGGATGACATGCTGGAAGGGTATAGTACTCTCGCCTATATGGCTGGTCTAACCAGCCGGGTCAAGCTCGGTACGATGGTGACAGGCGTGATCTACCGTCATCCTGGTGTTCTTGTGAAAACAGTTACCACCCTGGACGTGCTCTCGGGCGGGCGTGCTTACTTTGGGATTGGCGCTGGTTGGTTTGAACGTGAAGCGCATGGCCTTGGAATCCCATTCCCTCCTGTAAAAGAAAGATTTGAAAAGCTGGAAGAAACGCTGCAAATAGCCATGCAGATGTGGTCTGCGGATAACGGTCCTTACCCTGGCAAGCATTACCAGTTGACCGAAACGCTCTGCAGTCCGCAACCGCTTAGCCGACCACATCCCCCCATCCTGATCGGTGGCTCGGGTGAGCAGAAAACCCTGCGTTTGGTGGCAAAGTATGCTGATGCTTGTAATCTATTTGTGGGTGCTGGGCTGGAGGCTGCCAGTGCCAAGCTGGATGTGTTAAAGCGCCACTGTGACGATCTAGGACGCGATTACGCAGAGATTGAAAAAACTGCCCTCAGCACTGTTCACCTTGCCCCTGGGAAAAAGACACCTACTGATGTGATTAAGCAGTGCCGTGAGCTGGCAGGGATAGGGTTTCAGCACATTATTTTCAATATGCCCAACGTGCAAGATATCAAGCCATTGGAGGTATTTCAGCACGAGATTCTTCCCGCTTTGGCGGAGTTATAGGATGGGTGGGCCAGGTTGCACTGGGTAAAAAGTGCAGCCTGGCCCATGTTCAACATACTGTTGATTGATGGGGGAATGACGAGCTAGGAATCCAAATATTGCTGGTAAGATAGGGGAGCATGGCGGTAGCCCGCCTCCTGGCAAAAGAGAATCTTTTATCGCATTGAGTGCCGGGTGTTTTTAATTTTTGCACAGCAGGCATACTTTTTCTTTTTGCCGGGGCTGTGAGGTTGAATTATTGAAAGGAATCTCGTTATGCCGTCGATTCTCCCTCTTCGTTACGGAACCAATCCACAACAGTCGCCAGCGCGGGTATTGATGAAAAATGGCGCTGAATTACCTATTACCATTCTGGGTGGTTCCCCAGGATATATTAATCTGTTGGACGGTTTGAACGCCTGGCAACTGGTCCGGGAATTAAGACAAGTTGCAGGCTTGCCAGCCGCTGCCTCATTCAAACACGTCAGCCCTTCGGGCGCGGCGGTAGCAGTCCCCCTGAGTGATATTCTGAAAAAGATCTATTTCGTGGATGACTTGCAGCTTTCCCCTTTGGCCGAGGCCTATGCGCGCGCGCGGGGTGTGGATCGTATGTCATCTTTTGGCGATTTTATTGCCCTCTCCGATAAGGTGGATGTGCCCACTGCCCGCCTTATCGGCCGTGAAGTCTCTGATGGGGTTATTGCGCCTGATTACGAGCCTGCTGCTCTTGAGCTCCTAAAAGCCAAAAAAGGTGGCAAATACGCCGTCATCCAGATAGACCCGGCCTATGAACCGGAAATGCAGGAAAGCAGGGTTGTTTTTGGTGTTACATTTGAGCAGCGTCGGCATGACCGTCTTGTTACCACTGGCGATTTGACCAATATTGTGACAAAAAACAAAGACCTGCCTGACTCAGTCATGCGTGATTTGATGATTGCATGGATAACGCTGAAATTCACTCAATCCAACTCCGTCTGTTTTGTGAAGGATGGCCAGACAATTGGGGTGGGCGCAGGCCAGCAATCGCGGGTGCACTGTGTTCGCCTGGCGGGGTCCAAGGCGGATCTATGGTTTTTGCGCCAACATCCGCGGGTACTGGAACTGCCGTTTATTCCAGGGATAAAACGCCCGGATCGCGACAATGCCATTGATCAGTTTTTGCAGTCGAATGTTACCCCGGCGGAAAAAGCCAACTGGAAATCTGTTTTTACACATACCCCTGAACAATTGAGCCCACAAGAGAGTCGCGCCTGGCTGGATGATCTGAGCGGGGTGACTCTAGGCTCGGATGCTTTCTTCCCGTTCCGGGATAGTATTGACCGTGCAGCCATGACGGGTGTTCGCTACGTTCTTCAGCCGGGTGGCTCCAATCGTGATGAGGATGTCATCGCTGCTTGTGATGAATATGGCATGCTGATGGCCTTCAGCGGCGTGCGGCTGTTCCACCATTAATTTATTTTCCAGGAGTAGGTGAAGATGCCAACCGCTATTCTCTCTGTTCATGACAAAACTGGCCTGGTGGAGTTTGCCAGGGATTTGCTGGCTTATGGGTGGTCCTTGCTTGCATCTGGCGGTACTGCCAGGCTTCTGCGTGATCAGGGTCTGCCGGTGATGGATGTCGCCGAGTACACTCATTCACCCGAAATCCTGGGAGGGCGGGTTAAAACCCTGCACCCTGCCATTCACGGTGGTTTGCTTGCCCGACCGACCCAGGCAGATCATGAGGAACTGCTCGCCCTGGGATGGGATTATATTGACCTGGTGGCCGTCAACCTTTACCCTTTTGAGGATACTATCGCTCGCTCCGGGGTTGGATATGATGAGGTGATTGAAAATATCGATATTGGCGGGGTTACCTTGATCCGCGCCGCTGCAAAAAATCACGCCAGGGTGACCATGGTGTGCGATCCGGCGGATTATTCATTGGTATTGAAGGAACTTGCCGCAGGGGGCGTATCTGCGCAAACCCGCCAGCAACTGGCTGTAAAAGGCTTTTTGCAGACTGCTCACTATGATGGAATAATTTCATCTTACCTGGGTGAGGTTGCAAAAAAATAAGCTTGCCCGGCAGTGTCCCACAAGGTTTAGAAACCTTGTGGGTAGTGGTAAAACCTGGATGAGTTTAATATCACCACCTGGTAGCATATCCGCCATTGGGTGATTAGCAATACTTAGAATCTAAACAATTTTTGCCTGGAGGACTGTATGACCCTATTTGGTGGGATTGAAGGTGGTGGAACAAAGTTCGTTTGCGCGGTTGGTTCAGGGCCGGATGATATTCGCGCTGAAACCCGCTTTCCGACGACAACCCCGGCTGAAACC
>CAIVSQ010000487.1 GCA_903908605.1 uncultured Anaerolineae bacterium | reverse complement strand
GCCGGTCAGCGTGCGCAGGGTGTCCTGTGCATCCTTCAATTGTTGGGCATTAGCACCCGCGTCGCGTGCTGTGTTAATCGCGCGTACCAGGTCAAAGAGGGTACCCAGGGCGCCAGCGGTGTTGAAATCGTCATCCATGGCACTGGTATAGCCATTTCGAGTCGATTCCAACTGGGTTTCCAATGCGTTGAGCGCGCCAACCTGGGCTGCTTCTGCCTTGGCAGGTGCCGGGCGCAGCGCCGATTTAATCCGTTCCAGACCTTTTTCAGCACCGTCCAGCGTTTCATCGTTGAAGATGAGCGGTGCCCGGTAGCTTCCGTTCAACACCAACATGCGCATGACATCCGCATCGCGTCTGGAGAGAAACTCCTTGATGCTGATGATATTGCCCAGTGATTTCGACATTTTTTCGCCGCCCAATTGCAGCATGCCGTTGTGCATCCAATAGCGCGCGAATTGTTTACCAGTGAAAGATTCAGATTGGGCAATTTCATTCTCATGATGCGGAAAAATCAAGTCATTTCCACCGCCATGGATGTCGATTTGTTCGCCCAACTCCGCCAGGTTCATTGCCGAACATTCAATGTGCCAGCCTGGCCGACCCTTGCCCCAAGGGCTGTCCCAGGAAGGCTCGCCTGGTTTGGCGGCTTTCCAAAGCGCAAAATCCATCGGGTGTTCCTTGAGTTCCTCCACCTCTATGCGCGCGCCAGCTTGCATATCGTCCAGCTTACGTGCTGATAGCTTGCCGTAATCATCATCATGCGAAACGCGGAAATACACATCCCCGTTGGACGCTGGGTAGGCGTAGCCTTTCTCAATCAGCCCGGCCACAAAATCAATGATCTGTGGCATGGTTTTGCTTACTCGGGGCTTGGCAGTCGCGGGTTGTATGTTCAGATCTGCCAGGTTTTGATCGAAGTCATCGATGTAGCGCTGCGAGAGAGCGAAGGGATCCACCCCCATCTGGTTGGCGCGGTTGATGATTTTATCATCGACATCCGTGTAGTTCATCACGTGACGCACGTTGTAACCGCGATACTCGAGATAACGGCGGATGATATCAAAAACCAGCGCTGACATTGCATGCCCTACATGCGCATCATTGTAGACCGTTGGCCCACACACATACATCTTAACCGTGCCGGCTTCGAGGGTTTGCAAGTCTTCTTTCTTACGGGTAAGGGTGTTGTAAAGACGAATCATAATTTCTCTCCTGATACCTGAATTATACCCTTCCAAACCATAAGTTTTATGGGTGTTATATTAAAAAATTACAGGTTCGCACAAATAAAAAGGGCGCGGTTTTTAAAACCACGCCCGCAGATTCCTGCAAAATATCTGTACTGTGCTAATCTTCCGGTTTGGCAAAAATCATGCGACCCGCTGCGGTCTGTAAAACCTTCGTCACCGACACGGCCCTGGTTTGTCCAATAAAACGATTGCCACCTTCCACCACCACCATGGTGCCATCATCCATATAGCCTACACCCTGGTTCATTTCTTTGCCTTCCTGGATGATTGCGATGCCCATCGTCTCGCCGGGCAATACCACTGACTTGACCGCATTGGCCAGTTCATTTATGTTCAGGATGATTACTCCCTGTAGTTCTGCTACGCGGTTCAGGTTGTAGTCGTTTGTCAGGATCGGGCAGCGCATTTGCCGTGCCAGGATGACAAGCTTGTCATCCACTTCTCGCACACCTTCCACATCAATATCGCTGATGCGTACACTTACGGCTGAAACTTTTTGAAGCTCAGCCAGCACTTCCATGCCGCGTCGCCCACGCTGCCTGCGCAAGCTGTCGGCTGAGTCGGCAATGTACTGCAGCTCATTCAACACAAAGCGCGGGATGAGTAATGTCCCTGGCAGGAAGCCTGTTTTGGCAATATCCGCCACGCGCCCGTCGATAATTACGCTGGTATCCAGCAAGATCGTGCGAGACCCCTGTCCCCATGAGGTGCTGGATGCCGCCACGGCATTCTCACCACCCCGGTTTCCAATCGTACTCATTACATTCAGAATATCAGCCTGGCGCATCACAAACAGGGCTACGCCAAAATAGCCAAAGACCAGCACGGCCACGAAAGGCAGCATATTTCCAAATGGATCTGGTAACATGGAAAGCGGGAAGGTCAGCAGTGCTGCCACCAGCAACCCGGCGACGAGCCCGCTCAGCCCGGCCAATAGATTTTCTGCTGAGATGCGTACCAGCAGCTTGCGAATCGACTTTATTGGAATGATGGTGAAATAAGGTGTGGCAATCAGGCCAAACAAGGCCCCAACGGTTGCCATTCCCAGTGTGTACACTACGATTTGTTGGTGGGCAATGTCATTGCTGAACCAGAACCCCCAGTACCCACCTAGAATGCCAAATACAAACATGCCAATAATGCGTAAAATAAAATTGCTGCTCATGGGGCCTCTATCCGGTTTCCGCTGCATTACTAGAAATCCTCCATGTCATAGAGCCGGGTAATAAAAAACCCAATAAGTCCAGTATTGCACAGAAACCTTTAATAAAAAAGAATAATTTCATTGTGATGATAGCATGGCCT
>CAIVSQ010000486.1 GCA_903908605.1 uncultured Anaerolineae bacterium | reverse complement strand
GTTACAATTCATTTGACTCTCCTCGGTTATGGATGTTTGGCGACACCAATTTTACCGAAGAGAGTCTTTCTATTTTTTGTCAAGCTACCTTGAGAACGCCATATCATTACTATTTAGGGGATGGGAAATAAGGAGAATTACACTATAATTCATTAATGCAAAACAATATTTTACAGAGGACAGTGAATATATGAGCAGTCCAATGATAACGATAGAGCGTTTTTTACTGAGTCAGCAGCCGGAATACGCCAAAGGTGATCTGACAACCCTGTTTTATGACATTGCCTTGGCGGCGAAAATGATCGCAACCCAAACTCGCCGAGCAGCTTTGTTGGATACGCTGGGTTACGAAGGGACCACCAATGTACAGGGTGAACGCCAGCGCAAGTTGGACGTATATGCCGACGATGTGATGTTCAAAATGAATGACCATACCGGGCGATTATGCGCCATGGTTTCAGAAGAGCGTGAGGATTGGATTCAAATCCCGGATAATTATTCCAAGGGCCATTACGTAATGGTTTACGATCCATTGGATGGATCCAGCAATATCGATACAAATGTCACCATTGGTACCATATTTGGTATTTTCCGTACGCTGGATGATAAAAACCGGGGTGGATTGGAAGATTGCCTGCGCAGCGGACGCGAATTGGTGGCAGCAGGTTATATCATCTACGGAACCAGCACTATGTTTGTTTATTCTGCTGGCCAGGGAGTCCATGGTTTCACGCTTGACCCTGAAATTGGCGAGTTTTTATTGACTCATGAAAATATGCGTTTCCCCGAAAAGCCAGCATATTACAGTTTTAATAATGGATCTTACAGAAACTGGGACCCCGGAGTTCAAAAATACAGCGATTGGTTGCAGTCCAACGAAGGTCCTCGTTTGTCCCAACGTTACATCGGTTCTTTGGTAGCTGATTTCCATCGTAACCTGCTGTACGGCGGTATTTATGGCTATCCCGGGGAAGTGAGCTTGCCAAATGGAAAAATCAGGCTTCTTTATGAAGCTGGGCCGATGGCCTTCCTGGCTGAGCACGCCGGTGGTTATGGTTCAAACGGCGTAGAATCCCTCCTGGATATCAAACCAGCCAACCTGCATCAGCGGACGCCCGTTTTTATCGGCAGTCGCGAGCTAGTGACGCGTGCGGAAGAGTTTATTCGAAAAGAAAAATCCAAGTGAATTGACCCCGGTGAAAACCGGGGTTTTTATTCTCCGATGATTTTTACCAACACTCGCTTGGCACGGTGACCATCAAATTCGCCATAAAAAATCTGTTCCCATGGGCCAAAATCCAACTGGCCGTTGGTTACAGCCACTACCACTTCGCGGCCCATCACCTGGCGTTTCAGGTGTGCGTCGGCATTATCCTCGCCAGTGCGGTTGTGCCAGTACTTGCCGATGGGTTCGTGGGGAGCGAGGGTTTCCAGCCAGGTTTCAAAATCGTGGTGCAATCCCATTTCATCATCATTAATAAAGACGGAGGCAGTAATGTGCATGGCATTGCACAGGCATAAGCCCTCATTGATGCCGCATTCGCGCAGACACGCTTCGACTTGGTTGGTTATGTTCACAAATCCGCGTCGCGATGGAACATTGAACCATAATTCTTTACGAAAAGATTTCATAACGCCTCATTGATTAAGAAAGTGGTTGTGTATTTGTGATTTTACCTGAGATGCCATTTAGATTCGCGTCGATTTGTGACTTATGACTGAACGTTTAGTTTGTTAATCATATTGACAATGTCGTGCTGCCTGCTTATGATTTAGGTACGGGGACTTGTGAAAATATTTAAATGAGAAAAAATCTCGAAAGGAGTGTCGATAATGCAGTTTTATCTGCGTTTGGCCTGGAGAAATTTGTGGCGACACAGGCGCCGCACTGTTATTGTTGTGATTGCCATGTCCATGGGGCTTTCACTTATGATGTTATACGATGGAATGGTGGCTGGTTTTAATCAGGCGATTTATGGTAATGCCATCAAAGTACTGGGTGGAAACATCCAGGTGCATGCAAACGGATACCAGGAACAATCTGGCGAGAATCCCTTGATCACTTTGCAGGATGACAGCGCTGTAATAAAAGCAGCCATGGAAAACCCACAGGTTGTTTCAGCCAGCCGGCGAATAAAGACAGGTGGCTTGGTGAGCGGCCGTGAAGGCGCTTTAGCAGTTGAAATCATTGGTATCGAACCGGAGCCTGAGCAGAAGGTAAATCTCGCCGCCAATCACATGATTGCGGGACGATTCCTTCAAGCGGCCGACCTGGATGGGATCCTGATTGGCAAGGGATTGGCTGAGGCTATGTCAATTAATGTCGGTGATCGTATTGCGATGACCGGCCGTGCCTTGCATAAGCAAATGCGCCAGCGCACCATGACAGTGATTGGTATTTACGATTTAGGTATGCCGGATATAGAAAAGCGCAGTATTTACATTAGCCTGGGAGAGGCACAGAGCCTGTATGGGTTGGAAAACCAATCTACAGAAATCGCCATTACCCTGCAAGAGATCGGGCAGGAAGCTGCTGTTATGAGTGCGATGGGCAGCAAGTTATCTGGCTACGAGATAGCGTCCTTTGAAACTCTTTTCCCCGAGCTGCAACAAGCTTTGGGTACCAAAGGCGCTGTAATGGATGTTTTCAGTGTAATCATCCTGGTTATTGCCGGGATTGGGATTATGAATCTGCTGTTGATGGCCATCTATGAGCGTACACGGGAAATTGGCTTGCTTGGCGCACTGGGTTTGAGACCCTGGCAGATATCGGCCTTGTTTATTACGGAAGGCACGATGATGGGGTTGATAGGTGTTGTGGTTGGGATATTTGTCGGCGTACTGATCAATGGTCTATTACGCCAGGTTGGGCTTGATTTCAGCCAATATTCTACCTTGACGAGCTACATGGCCTTAATTAGTGGCCGAATTTATCCTGGCTGGGGTTTTGACAAATTGTGGAGCCGGGCGCTGACTGTGGCAATCATTTCCGCGCTCGCATCTTTTTACCCTGCCCGCGAAGCTGCCATGCGCGAGCCTGCCGAAGCTCTCCATTACGTGTGAGGTCAGAGATGATACAGATCATAAAAATGGCTTTTCGGGACCTGGGTCGAAATCGGCGGCGTTCATTTTTTTCTTCGCTTGCACTGGCCATGGGTCTTGCGCTGCTTTTGCTTATGGCAGCATTTATTAACGGTGAAATGAAAAATGCACTCGATTCAAATATTCGCTTGCAGACAGGTCACATTCAGGTGCGCGCCAGCACGTATGACGAGGTTAAAACCAGCCTGCGGTGGGAAGACCTGGTGGAAAACCCTGACCAGGTCAGCGTACAAATTGCTGGTCTTGAACATGTGGAAACTGTCACCCCTCGTCTTTTTGCGAGCGGTATCCTGGCAGTCGGTGATAAATCATCAGGTGTGCGAATTATTGGTGTTGACCCGCAATCTGCGGCCAACGATCCTTATCGTAATGGTTTGCTGTCTGGCGATTTCTTGCAAGCTGAGGATCGTGAAGGCATTCTGCTCGGTGAACCGCTTGCGAAGAAGCTTGGTGTAGGCGCAGGCGACCAGGTATTTCTCTCAGTGAATACTTCAAACGGTGAAGTTGGGGAGCAATCTTTTATCGTGCGGGGTGTCTATTCGACCTCCACCTATGGCTTTGACTTCATTACAGTATTTTTACCCCTTTCAAAAGCCCAGGCCATTACCCAAACTGAAAAACATGCCAGTACTATCTTCGTTTTGCTGAAGGACAAGCAGCAGACCGAGAATGTGGCTTCGGTTCTAAAGAAAAACTCTGGATACCAGATTTTGACATGGACCGGGATGAACGAGTTGGTGCTCCAGACAGAAGAACTGGCCAGTTCATATATGGTTATGCTTTATTTGATAGTGTTGGCCGTTACCGCTACTGTGATCGTCAATACGCTAATCATGTCCGTTTTTGAAAGAACCCGCGAAATTGGCATTCTTTCCGCAATTGGCATGAAGAGTTGGCGGATCATGACCATGTTCCTGGTCGAATCCAGCTTATTGGCGGTCGGTGGAATTGTGATGGGACTGGTGATGGGGATACTGGTGGTTAGCTTGTTGGGAATTTATGGTTTCCGAATCACAGATATGCAAGTCACGGGCATGCTCATTGGAAATACGCTCTATCCCGTCTTGACATTGAATGACACCATTCAGCTTACTATTTTGACCTTTGTTATCACGATTCTGGCGGGTCTATACCCTGCCGTGATCGCCGCCCGCATGGAACCTGTTGCAGCCCTGCGTGGTGGCAAATAACTCAAATTATTACCAGCTTACGCTGGATGAATACAGGAGAATCTCATGGAAGTGGCGAAAATTGATAACGTAACCCGAACCTTTATGGTTGG
>CAIVSQ010000485.1 GCA_903908605.1 uncultured Anaerolineae bacterium | reverse complement strand
GTGAAGCCCTGGATGCGCTCATGCCGAAACGGGAGCACCTGGGTCTGGAGACAGGTGAAAGCAAGCATCTTCCGGAAGTTGTAATTCAGGACGGTGCTGAAACAGTCATATTAACGCTAACCAATCTTCATGGGTTGCATGCCCGTCCTGCAGCGAAATTTGTTCAAACCGCGGCTGGATTTAAAGCGGATATAACAGTTTTGAACTTGACCACTGGCAAGGGGCCAGTTTCAGCACGTAGCCTCAATGCGGTCGCCACACTGGGCGCTATAGAAAATCACCAAATACAAATTAGCGCGCTTGGAGCTGAAGCCGCCCAGGCTCTGGATGCATTAAAGGCACTGGTGGAAGCTAATTTTGGTGAAGATCCAACCCATTCCGTTGTCGTTGCACCTACAACCATTTCATCGAATTCCGGCGGGGCTATCCCCATTTCAGAAGGTGTAGCCCTGGGTGCTTTATTTCATTATCAGCCACCGGCACCACCTATTCCCCAGGATAAGGCCGAAAATTTGGATGGAGAATGGCATCGTCTTCAGACGGCGGTTTCGATCACCGCTCGAGAGATTTCCCAGCGAGCCAGACAATTAAAAACCACTCTCGGTTCAGAGGATGCCGCCATCTTCGACGCGCACGGATTGATTTTACAGGATCCTACCTTGTTGGATGCAGCGCGGGATGGGATATTTTCACGCAGTGAGAACGCCGCATTGGCATGGCATTACGCCGTGACGCAGGCTGCGGATGGTTTTCGTGCGTTGGAAGACACATACTTACAAGCCCGTGCTGTGGATGTTGAGGATGTAGGCCGGCAGGTTCTATTCGCCCTTTCTGAAAAAGGCGCAGTTGCCCCGATGTCTTTTGATAAGCCGGTTATCCTGTGTGCCCCAGACCTGACTCCCACTGAGACATCCCTGTTGGATATGAAAATGGTGCTAGGTATTATCACTGCAGGCGGAGGGCCGACTTCGCATAGTGCCATCATTTCGCGTGCACTTGGCATCCCGGCTGTGGCTGGCGTTGGGACATTATTGGATAATCACCCGGATGGAATAATGGTCGGGCTGAATGGTTTTAGCGCTGAAATATGGGTGAACCCAGGTTCAGAGAAGCGTGCAGAACTGGAACAGCGCCGGTCTGATTGGCTTGCGACTCGAGAGAAATTAAAGCAAGCCAGCCATGCCCTGGCTGTGACCAGGGATGGTCAGCGAGTTGAAGTTTTTGCAAATTTGGGCGGTCTTGCAGATGCGCGTTCCGCACTTGAAAATGGCGCTGAAGGTTGCGGACTACTACGAACTGAGTTCCTTTTTTTAACACGCACAACAGCACCAACAGAAGAGGAACAATATTCCCTGCTGCGGCAGATTTACGAGACCATGGGAGCTGATCGCCCTGTTACTACGCGTACGTTGGATGTGGGTGGCGATAAAGAGCTGCCTTATGTGGAAATGCCCCAGGAGCCTAATCCTTTTCTGGGCGTGCGTGCTCTGCGGCTATCTCTGACCAGACCTGAATTGTTTATGCCACAGCTGCGTGCCATCCTGCGCGCTGCGTTCGATTTGCCATGCCGGATCATGTTCCCCATGGTAGCTGATGTTAGCGAAGTGCGGCGGGCACGCGAATGGGTGGAAAAGGCTCATGCCGATTTAGAGGCCGAGCACATCCCACATGCATGGCCGGTGGAATTGGGAATTATGATTGAAATCCCATCTGCCGCATTGCTAAGCCCGGTTTTGGCGCGCGAAGTGGACTTCTTTAGCATTGGAACAAATGACCTGACTCAATATACCCTGGCGGCAGAGCGTGGTAACCCTGCTCTGTCTCATTTGGCAGATGGTTTGCATCCGGCTGTTTTGCTGCTGATTAAGACGGTCGCAGATGCTGCTCACCGGGTTGGCAAGTGGGTAGGAATTTGTGGCGAATTGGGTGGAGATGCCGAAGCGACAGCCATTCTCATCGGGTTGGGTGTGGATGAATTAAGTATGAACGCTGCCGGTGTTCCACGCATCAAGGCCGTCATTCGCGATTGTACGATGGAGGCTGCGCGTGCATTGGCCGCCCGAGCGTTGGATTGCGCTACCAGTTCGGAAGTTCGCAAGTTGGTTCGAGAACAATAAGTAGCTTATAACCTTTTCGTATAAGCAATCGGGGCTGGTTAACAGTATTTTGTCAACCAGCCCCGATGTGATTTAACCACTATTGAGCGCCATAACGGGTAAGTATTTTTGACGCTGCCGAAGCGTTGTGGAAAGTGGTGTGAAAAAGCGGTGTTTTTCCATTCATATCCACCGCATTGATATCGGCACCTGCTTCAATTAACAATTGGACGATGATGGCATGGTTCGCATGGGCTGCCGCATGGAGTGGCGTTGTACCCCAATGGTCGTTATTGTTATGGATGTTGATCTGGGCTCCAGCCCCAATTAGGAATTCAACCAACTGTACATGACCTTTCCATGTGGCGCAGTGTAATGCGGTTGAGCCATCTTTATCATAACTAACCAGCAGGTAGGCGTTATCAGCTAACATCGTTTTTATTTGTTCCAAATCACCATTTTTGGCTGCTTTTATAAATTGTTTTTCAAGATTTTCCATGCTCATCAATTTCCTTTCGTAGCTTGTTGGATCGATCGAAGCCGGTTGGCATAATGATCCGCCTGTTGTGATTTTCCAAGTTCGCGGTATAGTTTTTCGAGTTCCTCAAATACATAGGGGTCTGGTTCACCGTCCGCATCCCATTCCTGTTCCAATCTCCGTTGAATGGTTACAGCTTCCTCCAACCGCCCAAGAGCGTGTAAAGTCCATGCCACCATCCAGTGTGCGATCCTGATATTGACCTGGTTTTCTTGTTTGATGCGGGCTATCAAAGCAAGCTGAAACTCTTCCAATGCTTCTTCGTATTTTCCTGCTGTGTGTAAAGCATAACCCATGTTGTTGTGAAGTGATCCGGCCCATTTTTTTGCGTCGGGTTGTGTTGAGGACTGCATCAGCTCGATTGCTTTTTGGTTCCAATCCACCTGGTGTATGGGATCTGTATCAACAAAAGTCATCATGTGCAGTGCATCAATCGCAAGCGCGTCCAAGTCCTCATTTTTTGCTATTTCAAAAGCGTGTAGGAAGGCTGCGCGCGCCTTCTCACGGGCATCATTCGTTTGAGATGCCAGGTTATGTGTTCCTGAGCTAAAGGAACGCCCCATTTCGAGGTAATACCGTGCCTGTGTTTCCGCAGAAGCAACAGGCAGGTCTTTGGCGATGCTGTCCAGGATGGTACGAGTCTGATCGAAATTTCCCCGTAATCCATAGGTGCGGGCAATCTGGGTTTGTAATATTAATTGATCCTCGGGGGCAGCATTCAGCATTGCTGAGCGAAAGCATTCTTCACTTAAGTCAGGATTGTTATAATCCCACAGCATTTCGATATCGATTGCCATAATTGGGCCTCAACTCCTTCTAAAAATAAAGTGGATACTACTGAACCAGTAAAATGTTCCGTGATTTTATCAAGAATCATTCGTTAAGGTGTTGAATTATCGAATTAAATTCGGTATAGTATTTTTTATCCACCGTAATTTTTCCTTACTTCCTGAAAGCAGGTTCATGTTGGAAAACAGCCAGTCATTTTCTATTCACTCAAGTTTATACGCCAGTCACCGGCCAACTTATCCACGAGAATTATTCATCTGTCTGAACAAATTGTGTGCAAAACACGAATTTGCCTGGGATGCCGCAACAGGAAACGGGCAGGCGGCGGTGGTGTGTGCTGAATTTTTCCAGACGATTGAAGCTACAGATATTAGTTTGGAGCAAATTAAGCATTGTATCCACCACCCTCGCGTTCGCTATACTGTCAGCCCGGCCGAAGAATCGCTTTTTCCAACTGCGTATTTCGATTTGATCACGGTTGCCCAAGCATTCCATTGGTTTGATCAAACAAAATTCTTTGAAGAAGCGAACCGTGTACTGGTGCCCGGAGGTGTGCTGGCTGTTTTCGGTTATGCCTTTTTCCAGGTTGAACCGTCGATCGACCAGATTATTAATGATCGACTTCTACAGCTAATTGATCCATTCTGGTCGGAGGGCAACCGTCAATTAATGGCAGGTTATCGTGATGTTCCCTTTCCATTTGATGAAATTATTCTAGACACTGAGTATTCGATGCAGTTGGATTGGAGCCTTGTTAACTTGATGGATTACTTGCGTACCTGGTCAGCTGTCAAACGTTTTTCCGAGGCATTCGGTCGCGATCCAGTTTCGGATTTGCAGGTAAGCTTGACCAATACTTGGCTGGCAGGTGGCCGTAACCGCAAGGTGAGTATGCCGCTCGTCTTTCGAGTGTTTCGCAAGCCAGCCATACCGGTTGCAGAAACTGCTTGATTTTATTGCAGTGTAGTTCATTGTGGCGTGTTTGGTTGATGAGAATAGTTGCTACTTGTTTTTGTTATTGGTTCTGCGCTGGACGAATTGAAAACCTCCTCCTGGTTCGGCTTGCATGATATGCCCTCTCCAATTAATTTTTTGGGGTGCAATCATCGCAGATAGGATCTGTAGCGGCAAAATAATAGGGATAAGGACGGCCCAGTAGGAGCGTTTCCAGGGGGAGGCTTGCTGTAAATAGGCAACATTGAAATGTGCAAATATCGCATAGCTATAAACAAAGTAGATGAAAGACAATGGCCACAGCGATGAATACAAGATCGGTGCAAACAGGGCTATCCAGGGAAAGATGACCGGGAGGATTGCCATGAGATAAAAACTGCCTTGCTCTGAACCACGCAAGTGACGCATCATTGATTCGCGTGGAAAGATAAACCACCGTTGGATCAGGTTGAAGTATTTCGTTGGGCTATTGACCCATGTACTTATGCTGTGACGAACTGGGGTTTGGGCCAGCAAATATCCGGCTTTGCGGGTACGCTGTGCAATCGCGAAATCATCCGCAAGCACATTCTCCAGGCCGGCAAAGCCACCGAACCTATGAAAGACATCCCGCCGTAAACAGTAGAACATCCCGTTAATCGTCACTGGGTGGGTGAGGGATGCGTATGGAATATAGTTCAGCAAGCTGTGACTGTTGACAAAGTACGCCACCAGGCTAGACCAAAAATTTCCAAAACTAACATAATACGGCAATCCAAATGCAAGTCCCACGCCCGGCTCATCCAAGTAGGGG
>CAIVSQ010000484.1 GCA_903908605.1 uncultured Anaerolineae bacterium | reverse complement strand
TTGACAATAATCAGGCCGAACAAGATAGTCGGATGATGAAGGTTAAGCAAAAGGTTACTGGTTGTTTCCGATCTGAACGTGGTGCCAGAGCCTTTTGCCAGATCCGGTGTTATATTTCTACTGCACGTAAAAATGGGCAGAATGTCTTGGCCGTTTTACGTTTGGTATTCGCTGGAAATCCGTATTTGCCAAGTTTCGTGCCTGTGACTGCCGGAGCAGTTACCTGAATTCAAAAGATGCTTAATGCAAAAAAGCGACCACCGCTGCATGGGCTCTTTGAATTCCAAAGAGTTTGCATGGGTGGTCGCTTTTGAGGTTGAATTACACAGGAAATTTTGGCGACCGAATGGCCAAGGTTATTCTGTTGCTAGGAACGATATTACGAAAAGTTTCAGAATTGCGCAAGGTTATCAGAACATATTTTCCAATTATCTTGTAGAGAAATCGATAGGAACAGATTTCAATACATATATATTGGCAATTTTGATAAGTTAATGCAATTGGCGGATAATTGATCTGTGGGTTTTGAAAAATGAAATTACCTGATCGGGTCCATTTTCTGTAAAGTGACACGGTAATTTGGCTCGGTCTTTTCAGATAGAGTCTTGATTGTTCCAATCCCAAGAGAGGGGACAACAGCAATACATTCCCTGAATACCCCTGGAATCCTTAATTTCGAATTCCGTTCTATTAAAATCAAAGGGCATTTTTCATTTCCTTCTCGTCATCAATGACTTGAAATTCTCTCTCCAATCGTGCCACAGAAGAATTTGCACGGCCATTGTTTTATTGCTGAAAGTTTCGTTTGTAGTTATAGATATACCATTACGAATAACCGCTGAAACTCCGTTTATTAAAACCGTACCCATCGAGCACATGCGATTTCCAACATTGCACATTTTCTAAACAAAAGATCAGATCATGACCTGGACTTTTTGCTTGGAAAAATAATCGATTGCAAAATATTTGCCTATAGAGATGTTCTCCTAAGTGGCCACGTATCAATTCTGTAATGGATTTTTGAGAGGTGTCAGACTTTTTCTTTCTCTCGCTTACGGTAAGCCCTGATCCAACGCATCCCATACTCATCGCGGCCCATTGAAAGATCGGCAGCCTGTACAGCAACGTTGACTTCTGTCAGCAGCGGGTTGGTGATTGGGCAGGTCAGCCCGGCATGGATAGCCATGGCAATGTAGGTGGCGTTGATGTATTTGCGATCGGGCATGCCAAAAGAAATATTGCTCGCGCCCATCGATATGTTTACACCGAACTCTTTCACAACAAGTTCGATGGTATCCAGAGCAATCTTGCCGGCCTTGCTGTCTGCGCTCATCGCCATTGCCAGTGGGTCGATGACCACATCTTCAAGCGCGATTCCGTATTTTGCCGCGCGTTCAATAATACGAACCGCAACCGCGAAACGCGCCTCGGCCGTGGCCGGGATGCCGTTATCATCCATGCACAACCCAATGACTGCCGCGCCGTGTTCTTTGGCCAGTGGAAGAACTACATTCATTGATTTTTCTTCACCGTTTACTGAATTGATCAGGGCTTTGCCTTGATAATCAGCATAAGTGGCGAGCGCGGCAGCCAGGGCTTGCGGATTGGGAGTGTCGATGCACAAGGGCACATCCACCACTTCCATGACGCTGCGAATGATTTGCTGGATCAGCATGGGTTCATCAGCGCCCGGCACACCGGCGTTAATATCCAGCGCGGCCGCGCCTGCCGCCACCTGGTCGAGCGCATCCTTGCGCACAATATCAAAGTTCCCGGCCTGCAGCGCTTCAAGCACAGCCTTTCGCCCGGTGGGATTAATGCGCTCACCAATGATGGCTGTGGGGAGGTCGCGGTTGATCCTGATGGATTTTGTTTTTGATTTCAGAAGCGTGGTCAGGTTTTCTGTCATGCAACGGCTCCCATCAGGGTTTGCACCAGACTGACCGCACGGCTAGCATCCGATGAAAATCCGTCCGCGCCAATCTGATCGGCATAAGCCTGAGTGACCGGCGCGCCGCCGATGATGATCTTGACTTTGTCGCGAAGACCAGCGGCTTGAATGGCTTCGATGGTGGTTTTCATGTTTGGCATGGTGGTGGTGAGCAGTGCCGAAAAGGCTACTATGTTTGCGCCACCGGTTTTGATGGATTCTATAAATTTCTCCGGCGCCACATCCACGCCCAAATCCAGAATTTCAAAACCAGCCCCTTCGAGCATCAGAGCCACCAGATTTTTGCCGATATCGTGCAAATCGCCTTTGACGGTGCCTATGGCGACCCGACCGGCAGATTTAACATCACTGCTTAAAAGGTGCGGCTTTAACAAGAGCAGTCCTGCCTGCATGGCGCGGGCCGCAATGAGCATCTCCGGCACAAAATAATCGCCTTCTTCAAAGAGCCTACCAACTTCTTTCATGGCTGCGATCATCCCATCCGCAAGAATGGAACCTGGTTCAAGCCCGGCATCCAGCGCAACCTGAACACTGGCTTTTGTGACCGCCACGTCACCTTCCAAAATGGCATTATAGAGTGCAGAAAAATTTTCATTCATGGGGTTATCCTTTATGAGCATCACCAATTGTCGAAATCTGAAGGTAGTTGTGTGAGCAACCCTCAAAAGTAAACTGCCTGGCAATGAAAAGCATCACACATTTAACCTGACCGATAACGCAGCTCGGTCTCGTACATAGCCAGGACATTCTCCAGCGGGGTATCCGATTGGATATGATGTGAACTTGAGAGAATATAACCACCGTTTGCGCTCAACATCTGTACCCGCTGGCGCACTTCATTCCGAACATCTTCCGGTGTGCCAAGCGGTAAGGTCCCGACAATATCCACGCCTCCATGAAAGGCAAGGCGATCGCCGAATTCGGCTTTTAGGCGTTCTGGAACCATATCTTTTGCGGTGGGCTGGATCGGGTCGAGAATATCCACACCTATATCTAAAAATTCAGGAATCAACGATAAAACCGCGCCATCGGTATGATACATCACCAGTTTACCTGCTTGCCGGGTAACATCGATTATGCGCTGATGGAACGGCTTAATGAGACGTCGCCACATGTTTTTTGAGATCAAAGGCCCATTTTGAGCACCCATATCATCATAAAAATACACTACATCAATGTCATCACCTGCAAGCGCCAGTGCCCGGCGGATATTTTCCACGATAACTTCGGTAATTCGCTCCATTATATAAACAGGGATTTCAGGTGTCATCGCCATATCGGTAAGGAACTCTTCCATTCCACGTAGCTGCCATGCGCTCTCAAACACAGTTCCAGCTCTGAAACGCAATGATCGTATCCCTTTGGGATCCATTTTATGGATGGCTTCCGGTAGACAAGAAAAGTCCCACCAATCAGGCGTTGGCCACGAATAACCTTTTAATTCATCCAAGGAAGTCACAGTTTTCAATGGCCAGGATACGTACTCTTCGTAGCGACCGGTTGGATTTGCCACGGTTCGGGTGTGATGTCCCCAAATGTCATAGGATGATCCATCCGGCAAGTTCTGACGCCACATCCGGTTTGGTGTTGATCTTGCAAGTGATTCCCACCAATCAATTGTCGCACCGGCTTTCGTATTGCTCTCTGGTGGAGCGCAAAACATATCATAAGAGACAAGGCGGCAATCTACTTCCAATTTTTGCAGAACAGCCTCCCTGTTGGATGAAAAATATTCACTTGCACCCTCATTGGCTGGGTCGGGGTGAAAATGAGTAATCAACTTATCCCAAACTTCGGGTGTAGCCAGGAAATCCACCGGTGTTCTGTCAGGTTCCTGATGCCGCAAGGCAGTTTGAACACGCTGACGAGGCGTAATAGCCTCTTCAGGTTTACCTTCTTGTTTTGTTTTCATATTTTCACTTTAAACGGTTATTTGTGCATTTTCCGCGCGTAAATTTCGGGTGTGACGACCCCCGATTTGGAAAACCACTTTGGAACATCCACTCCAGAGTAGAGCAGAATATTTCCCCATGGATCAAATGCGCCAGTTCGTACGATCACCTTGGCTTTGGCGGCCATTTCGGTCAGGACCTGTGAGTGAGGAAAAGTTGTAAAATCGCTGTCCGCAAAAATCCGGTGCACTTTTTCTTTTAACGGAGGGTTGTTATCCGCCATCTCTGTGGCGTATGCTACTGTTTCAACAACCAGCTCCTGGCTGATCGCCGTCAAAACAGTTTCCAAATCTGGAATGTCTTGAATGAGCGCCAGGTCCACCCGCCATGCAGTGTTTGGGATAGGAAAACCGGCGTCACAAACAATCATAATGTCGCCATGACCCATGCTGGCAATCGCGTGACTGAGTTCAGAATTTAGAATAATGGAACGTTTCATGTTGATACCTCCAGGATTATTTAAAGGATTTTTGATAGAGTTCTTCGACCGAGGCGCGAGTTGGCAGGCTGGGGATTACGCCCAGATGTGTACACGCCAGCGCTCCGGTACAGGCAGCAAATCTGGCTGCCGTGACGATATCTTTGCCTTCGGCAAGCGCGATTGCCAACCCGGCGTTATAAGAATCACCGGCCCCGGTTGTATCGACAACATCAACTGCAACTGCCGGGATTTGAACTTCTTCATTTTGCGTCAGTACCAGTGATCCTTGCTCGCCCATTGTAATCAGGATGTTTTTTGCGCCAATATCTTTTAATCGGTAGGCAAGTTCGCGAGTTGAGGTAGAATCATCCGGTGCCAAACCAAGCAGGATACGGAGTTCTGTTTCGTTCGGCGTAATTACATCTACGTTTTTAATAATTTGGTCGTTTAATTGGACGGCTGGCGCTGGGTTTAGCACTGTAAGCACGCCATGTTTGCGCCCCAAAGCCATCGCCCTGGCAGCCGCAGCAACGGGGATTTCCAAAACCGACATGACCACCTGACTGTGCGCAATCTGGTCTTCTGCCAGATCTACAAAAGCTGCATCCATGAGCCGGTTCGCCGACATATCCAGAATGATGCCATTGCGCCCGCTTTGATCCAGGATAATAAAGCCTACCCCAGTAGCCAGTTCGCTGGTTTTCTTTACATGGTGAGTATTTACGCCTTCCAACACATAAAGATCTGTGCCAATTTCACCTAGCTTATCATCGCCAATGATGGCGACAAAATGTGAATCGGCGCCCAGGCGCGCCACGGCTACAGCCTGATTGGAACCTTTTCCGCCAGGTCCCATGTCAAAATCTGATCCGATCAGCGTTTCGCCAAAAATTGGCATACGAGATGTTCGAATTGTCATGCCAACTGCAAAACTACCCACTACCGTGATGATTGGTTTTTGCATAGTTGTTTCCTTTTAATTTAACCGATATCCGAACTTTCTTACCATATATACTCAAACTGACCTGACATCCTGATATTTAATTATGCCGTGAGAGGCAGGTCGGATATCAGATGTTCAGCATGCCCCATTGCACACGCCAGGATATCTTCCTCAGTAGCGTCACCATGCGTGAAAACACCAGTGATACGCCCGGCGTGCATCACCAGAATTCGGTCGCATTGAGAGATCAATTCGGGAAGTTCGGATGACACGATTAAGATGGCTGCACCTTGCCCGGCGAGGTGCTGTAAAATTTTATAGATTTCTGCTTCGGCACCAACATCAATTCCACGTGTTGGCTCGTGCAGCACAAATAAAGCTGGCCCGGTCGCCAGGCCTCGTGCCACGATTACTTTTTGCTGGTTGCCTCCGCTCAGGGTTGCCATTGACTGGCTCACCCCTGTGGCGCGGATATCCAATCGTTGGAAATACGTCTGAGCCAAGACTTTTGCATTACCATGCAGTAAGAAACCTGCGCGGCTGACCTTCGGAAGACTGGATGCCACGATATTATCCTGTAAGGTCATCTGCAAGAGTGCCCCAGCTCCTCGCCGATCGGCCGGGATTAGATACATTCCCTGGCATATCGCTTCTGTCGGACTGCTTATCCGTACCGGCTTGCCATTTAAGCGAATTACTCCGCTTTTGATCCTGCACAGACCAAACAACGCTTCAACCAGTTCATCCTTACATGAATCGGGCAAACCCGCAACTCCAACCACTTCCCGGGCGCGCACCTGAAATGAAATATTTTTGAAGGTGATAGGGTTGCTCAGGTCAGTGACATCCAAAGATATTTCACCTAAGGATTGTTGATCAAAATTACGTTCGGCAGCGGTGATATTGCGCCCCACCATACTGGCGATTAGACTGGAGATTGTTGCACCACCCGCAGATAGCGTATCCACTACATGGCCGTCTCGCATCACTGTGATCCGGTCTGCCAGGTCAAGTACTTCTTGCAAATGATGGGAGATATAAATTACAGCCACTCCATCATCACGTAAGCGCCGGACCACACCGAACAGATGATCAGACTCTTCCTGTGTCAGAGCTGAGTTTGGTTCATCAAGTATAAGCACCCTCGCCTGAGTGGAAATCGCCTTCGCAATCTCCACCATTTGCTGCTTGGCAACACTCAACTGTCCCACAGGTTGGTTCAAATTGATATTTGCCAATCCAAGGCTGGTTAGTGTTTCTTCTGCAGTGGCATCGAAAAGCTTTCGATCTACAAAAGCTAATGGGGACTTTTCGCTGATCCGCCATAAGGAGATGTTCTCAGCGACGCTCAAATTGGCACATAATGCCAATTCCTGGAACACAACGCTGATCCCAAGTCGTCTGGATACAGCCGGGCTGGGAATCAGCGTTGCAGCTCCATTGAAATAGATCACTCCGTCATCCGGCTGCAACTCACCCGCTAGAAGATTCATCAGAGTGGATTTACCCGCGCCATTCTCTCCTATTACCGCATGGATTTCTCCAGGGTATACGGACATCATGACCTGATCCAGAGCAAGTACGCCTGGGAACCGCTTTGTGATATTTTCCAATTGGATGATTGCAGCAGGATTTTCGGACATTGTAGTTCCTATTATTTCAAATACTCTGAGATATTTGTCATATCGATAATCTTTGCGCCAGTATCGACATTGGCGACAGTTTCACCCTTGAGGGCTTTCAAAACCAGGTTGACGGCTTCATAACCTTGGGTCTGAGGGTCCTGGTCGATGGTTGCGTAAATAATGCCATCTTTGATCAGCTGGAGCGTAGCAGGCAATAAATCGAAACCAACGACTTTGACCTTATCTTTAAGGTTGTTACGCTTGACATATTCACCCGCCGGACCAACCGAGCAGCATTCCATGGAAAGGATGCCGGTGACATCAGGGTTCGCCTGCATGGCATTTTCGATCGCTGAGTAAATACCCTGCGGTTCCGTCCCTGTATTGACGGTTGTCACGACTGTGATGCCCGGATATTTAGC
>CAIVSQ010000483.1 GCA_903908605.1 uncultured Anaerolineae bacterium | reverse complement strand
GAGAGAAGGAAGCATACAGAAAAGGTGGGTTGGATGAGATAATTTGGCCAAAAGGATGGGAATGCAGACCTGTGCAGCGCAACAAGTGGCAGAGTGAAACGCAACAAGTCGGGCAAATTGGTCCGGTGGGTGGATTTTCAGCCTGGAAGAGATGGATACTGATGAGCAAAAAACGAACAGCAGGCGTGAAAAAACAAGCCTTCAGGCCTGCTGAAAGCTGGAGCATGAGTTTTGGGAGGAGCGGCGATTATTTTAACAGCGTAATTGGATCGAGATAGCCTTTCGGAAGGGTTTGCTGGAAGCTTCAAAGATGAGGCGCGTGAGATTGAAAGCCAGGGAGAGCGTATCGCTGATGGTCATGGATTTGGCAGTGTTGGGCAAGCCAAAGGCCCGGGAACGTTTGAGCAACCTGCGGGCCTGGATGGCATTGCGGGATTCGGAATAGGATTGTCTGCCTGTGCGCAGATTCCAGGTTTCAGAACCGACCTGGACATCGCGCGCCAGGCGAATGGAGCCATCCGGGAGAGTAAGAGCAGTGGAGAGAGAGAAACCGAGAGGATGATCGGGGGTGACAAAAGGGCAGCTGGTGCGAGAGACATTTTCAGGAGCGCCAGGGATATCCGGAGCAGGTTGGTGAATACATTTCAGGCGGCAGACCCACTTGGTGGCATGGCGCTGGTAGTCATGGCCATTGGGTGAGAGCAGATAAGCATTGGGGCAAAGCGGAATACCATCCTGGTTGAAACCACGCTGGAGACAGGTTAGGGGGTGGTCATCGCCCTCGGCATGGCGCAGGCGAATGGAACGCAGGGCCTGCAAGTCTTCATAAACATACTTGAGAATTTCCTCGTGTCCTTCGCCCGCATCGCCGAGCAGTTCGCCGATCTTGATGTTTGGAAATTGCGTCAGAAATGTTTGAAGACCGGGGATGGTCAGCAGATGGTCATTGCGATTGGCTGAAGTACAGGGGCCAGTGATCGGCCAGAGTAGTGAGAGGCGGTCATCAACGATATTGAAAGCCTTGGATTTGTAACCGAAGTGATGTTTTCCACGTGGGAGCGCCTGTTTTTTGTCATCTTTGGCATGATTTGGGTTGTGACCGGGCTGGTTGGAACCGGAGTAGTAGACATAAGCGCCCTGTGGATCACGCCAGGTAGCAAAGCGACAGTGGTCCCGGCACGCAGGGGTATCACACAGGCAGCCATCTTTGTCAGCCAGCCTGGCCGGGCACAGCCGGTGGAGTGCGGGTTCTGAACAAGACGGAACCTGGTGGCGGCAATGCATGTGAGATCGGGCTGCAATCAATTGGCAGTCGGTGGATATGGTAACGCCATGATCAGCCGGGTCACCTGGAAAAGTGGAATGGGTCGGAATGAGCTGGTAAGCCATCAAGCCCTGGACCAGGCTGGTTTGGCAGGCAGTCAACCAATCTGGTTTTGTTTCCCCAAAGGCCATTCGAAACGTGGAAGCACAGGGCAAATCTGCCGGATCAAAACCCAGGCGTCGACAGTAATCCCGTCCACGGGTCGGGGAACGCAGTTCCTGGCATAAGCGCGCCCAGTCCCATCTTTTGTGAAAAGCCAGAAACATTGCCAATCCCAGGCTGAGCGGGTCAAAGGGTGGCGGACCCATCTGGCTGTTGAAGCGCTGTGCGAAGTAGGGTCGCCAGGCACTGAAGTCAATTAGCCGCAGCAGCAGATCGAATTCGTCCAGGCCGATCAGTGTTTCGGTTTCCGCAGGCTTATCCCACAGATAATATGAACGGCAAACCCGTCCCGCCCAGGTAGGTGCTTCTCCGGGTGTAGGCAGTTTCAGCGGTAGATGCTGGCGAATGCTTTCCCAATGGAACATCTCCACAAACCCAGGAAGTTGTAATCGCCGTTCACTGGCAGGCAGCTCGCGACCAGCGACTAACCCGGCTCGTGTCGGCTTGCTCAGACCTGCGAATGGCTCGCTGACCGCGATGAAATTGGCGATCACGGGAGTGGCAGGGACCGTTTTCATCTCCGCCCTCCGTATTTGCGATGATAGGCACGGTTCTGGCGCAATGCTTCCCGATAATCCTGGCGACTATCCAGACTATACAGGCTGCGCAGCCGCAGCGAGATCGCCGGTACTCGCAAGAGTGCCAAGGCTTTCTGGTACAGCTGGTGTACACGCTGGCGGCTCACCCTTCTCATCTGGCCCAACTGTGCAAATGTCTGAGGTTCTTCCCATTCCCAGCCAGTATGCTGCTCAACAATCTGTCGCAGGTTATCTGACAGCGCTTCCAGCGCTTCGCTCAGCGCCTCATGCGTCTGCGCTGACTGCCAGACCACGATCACCTCCCCCAGCAGTTCAGCTCTGGTTTCTACCCTTTGCCACCCATTCGTTTTTAGCGATCGGATTACTGCTTGCCAGACTTGGTTACGGATTGCGATACAGGCATATGTCGAGAATTGGTACCCCTTGCCAGGGTCATAACCCATGATCGCTTGCCACAGCCCGATCTGTCCCTCCTGATACAGGTCTTCGTACTCTGCCTGGCCCGGCATTTGCTTCACTACCATATACCAGACCAATCCTTTGTTTTCCCGCAGCAATCCTTCCTGGCAGTCCCGGCACCCACCCTGAGCACAACCAAATCGGGCTTTTCCTTTTGTTGAACAACACGGTACAATCATCATGACACCTCCTTTTAGGATTTATTGATTTCGTCAATCACATTATCCTTAAGAAGGTGTCTCTTTTTTTCCCTTTTCTTGAGTTGCTTCCCCCTCATTTTTTGTGTTGCTTTATCCACTTCCTACTTGTTGCTCTATCCCGGAATTTATTACTAAAAATTAATGAACAATTTCGAATTTTTTCACATTCTCCCTAAATATTGTCGGAATCGGAAATATGTGCCGTTTCAATCTCAACCTTTACCGAAGACGAAATTACCCTCATTCCAGTCGCCACCACAGCAGCGAACGCTGCAGCATCCCAAATACAGCCAACGGTGGCAAGCTCATCACCACCCCGGCCGCCATTAACAGTGACCAATCCGTCCGGTCAAGCTGCTGTAGTTGCAGCAGACCCACCGGCAGTGTGTACATGCTTTGCGATCGCAGGTATAACCACGGCCCGGTAAAATCATTCCAATAGAACAGGAAAGCCAACATAGCCACCGCCATTAGGGCCGGGCGTGCCAACGGCAAGGCAATGAACCACCAGGCCCGCAGAGGGCTAGCCCCATCCAACAGGGCCGATTCAAAGACCGCCCGGTCCACACGCCGGAACGTCCAATAAAACAGCAGCACAAACAGCGGGCTGGTACCCATCAGGGCTGGCGCGGTCAGCGCCAGGTGTGAATTTGTCAACCCAATACGCGCAAAAAGTAGGAAGCGTGTCAGCAGCAAGGCCGTAATTGGGATGGTTTGCAGCCCAAAGGACAGTAACAACAGGCGCAAGCGCGCCGCCCTGGGCAACAGCGCCATGCCCAACCCGGCCCACGAGGCGCTTAACAACGTAAATAACACACCCCAACCGGCAACCCATAGCGAATTTAACAAGTAGCGCCCGATCGGCACCAATTCTGCCATGCGCCCATAATTCAATAAGGTCCAATCGTCCGGCAGCCACTCCATCCCGCGCGCCGGTGGCAAACCAGCCGGGCGAAGCGACGATGCAAACATCCAGGCCAATGGTAATGTGAACATTGCCACCAGGCCCCACGCGATGATTTGATTAACCAGCAGCTTGATCTTCATCGATCCCCCAGCCTTCAAACAAACTGAACACCACCAGGCTCAACAAAACCGTCACTACAAACACCAGTACAGTCAACGCCGCGCCTTCACCAAAACGCATGCCATCAAACGAGATTTCCTGGATCAACATCGGCACAAATAACGTTGCGTAATACGGCCCCCCACCAGTCATGATATATGCCGGTGTAAATGTATTTTGAAACGAGAGCACCACATCGCGCACGCTCAACAAAACCAGCCAGGGAGTCAACAACGGCAGGGTGATGCGCAAAAAAACCTGCCAGCCACTGGCCCCATCCACCTGCGCCGCCTCGTAATAATCCTTTGAAATATGCCGCAGCCCCGCCAGCAGGATCACAAAGCCCTCGCCCAGTTGAAAAAACGCCATCAGCGCCATGGCCGGGATGCCCCAGCGGCCATCCGTTAACCAACCGGGCGTAGGCAAACCCAGCGCACCCAATACCTGGTTCAATGGCCCATAAATTGGGTTAAAAATCCAGGTCCACAACAGCGCATACGCCACATCAGGGATGACGGTTGGCAGATAAACAGCCGCCCGGTACCAGGCCGACCCCGGCAGTGGGCGGTTAAAAAACAAGGCCAGTCCCAATGCACCCAGCAGGCGCATTGGGACTGCCAATAAAATAAACCGGTAAGAGTTTGCAAGCGCCACACCCAACAAAGGTTCACGCCGCAGCAGCTGAAAGTTTTGTGCGCCCACCCAGACCGGCGTGCCCATTCCGTTATAGCGCGTAAAAGCAATCAACAGGGTCACCAGCGATGGCAAAACCACCAACAGGAAAATTCCCAGCAAGTAAGGTGCTAATAACGCAAATAGGGCCGGGCGGCGCAGGCGCGTCATAATTAGGGCTCGATAAATATTTCCAGGGTGCGCTTTACAGCTGCATCCAGCGCTTCAGTGGTACTGACCTGGCCATAGTAGCCCCGCGCAATTTCTTCACTGGCCATATCCTCAACCTCAATCCAGTTTCGGAACAGCGGCATCACGCGAATAGTCGGAATCACATCCAGGAACACCTGGTTGCTGGATGGTTTTGCGGCAGGGTCGAGAAAAGCCACCGAGTTGGCCACTGCGATCCGCGAAGGCACCGTCCGCCCAGAACCGGCGACGATGGTCTGCCCCTCAACCGAATTGGCAAACTCAATCAACGCCCAGGCCGCATCCTTGTTCTTGCCACCACTTGGCAGGCAGTACCCATCCGAATGCAGCACTGTGGCAGCGGCCTTGTAGCGCGGCAGGGCGGCTACATCCCAATCGAACTTAGCCGCTTCACGCAGGGTCGGCACCATGCGCCGGCTGTTGAAATACATCGCCAGCGTCCCATTTAAAAAGCGACTCTGGCTATCTTGAGCAGCTTCCTCTTCCTGATTGGGCGCCACATGTTCGCGCGTCTGCAAGCCAAAGAAGAAATCGCCCGCTTCCTTTGCCTCCGGCTGGTTAATGAACAAGGTCTCAGGAGTAATGTCCCCATCCACCACCTCACCCTCTGCCTGCCAGACAAATGGAGCAAAGCGGATCAATTCTGCATCCACGCCCACGCCAAACTGATCATTCACTCCATCCCCATTGGTATCCTTGCTCAGCGCCTTGGCAGCCGCCAGGAAAGTACCCCAATTCCAATCCGCCGCAGGCACCGGCACGTTGGCCTGTTTGAACAGATCCTTATTGTAATAAATCACCAGGCTCGAAACATTCTGTGGGATACACATTTGTTTCTCATTCCACTTGAAGGCATCAAAAGCCTGCGGATAAAAATCGGCCGGGTTGATTTGTTTCGAACTGGCAATACGACCATCCAGCGCTTCGATCGCACCAGAATATGCAAACGCTGTCTGGCGACGGTAATTCAGCATCACCACATCTGCCGGAGCACCGGCAGCCACATCCGCCACGAAACGCTTCAGGTAATCGCCATCATTCGGAATGTGGATCACCTCCACTTTAACAACCGGGTTCTTTACCTGGAAAGCATCCACCATCTTTTGGTAGGCGGCCAGTTCAGCCGGGCTGCCCGAAACCATAAATGAGATGCTGCCTTTCGGCTGTCCAACCTGGCAGGAACTGAGCAGGACAGCCAACATCATGATGGAAAATAATAATAAGGCACGAATTTTCATAAAATTAGTCTCCTTGGGAAAAATTGATGGGCCTGATTATATCCCGTCCAAATAAGGCTGCAAGTCTCCCCAAATTACTGTGAGTGGTATAAAAGTCATGCCGCACCAACCAGTTCTCGTCATTGCCCGATCTCACAAGATTACATTTTATTTTCGGGAAAAAATAAGAAACATCCCACAAATTCATGTGGGCTGCCAGGACTTTCAAAGAATTACAAAACCAGGGGATATTCCAACAACCGCGCTATCACGGCGTTGGGGTCTGGCTGGGCCAGGGAGTATCGCTCGAACGTGGTGTATAGGTGGGGATCCGCGTCGAAGTCGGCACACGCGTCTGCGTCGGTCTGGGCGTCGCCGAAGGCACGCGGGTTGGTGTAACAGTCGGCGGTATTCCCTCCACGACAAAACGCCCGACCGTCTTCCACTCTTCACCCACAAAAATCTGCACTTCATAGTTTCCGGGCAGCCAACCACCCTGCGGAGCCGCTAATTCCACCGAACCATAACCACCGGTCGTATCCTGCCAGGGCGACGTCTCGTAATATACCAGTTCGCCATCACGCAGCCACAACACGGACCACTGTACCCCGGTCGCCATGCCGTCAAAACTAAATACCGCCAGCAGCCGTTTGATTGGATTCTCAAAAACAGTTCCAGGTTCCAACGGGGTATAGGTCTTTAAATCGATCCCTCGCGCAAAGGTCAGTGGGCTGAAAACAGCCGCCGGGTTGGGTGTCACCAGGCTGGTGAAACGCATGCCCACCTCAAGCGGGATAAATGGCGTCGGCGTATTCGTCGGCGTATTTGATTCAGATGGGGTCAATGTAATCGTGGGCGTCAGGGTGATGGTCGGGCTGAGCGTGATGGTCGGCGAGAGCGTCAGGGTCGGCGTCAGGCTTGGCGTGGGTGAAGGCTCAAAAAAGGCATACACCATCGGCTCGCCAAATCGCCCCAGGAAATAGGCCAGGCCAGCCAAACCAATCGAGAGCAGAATCATGCGCCAACCGAATGAGATGCGTGCCTGCCTCAATCGGAAATAAATCAGCTTACGCGCTCCTCGTAACGCGCGAAAACCCAAAAGAAAGCTGATTACGACGCCGATCACAGCCATGCTGAGGGCTGCAGTAATACCCGCTTTTACATCCATAATAAAAATTATAACCCACTCCGCCCATCTGCAAACAGCAATAAATCAACGCTCATTACTTCCCCCCGTCCAGAGTTCTACACTAAAGCGCCTTGCTGGTCATGCTACCCCAGTTAAAATGGATGTCTTTGTTTCCTTTTGTCAGAATACGTAGAATTACTCATTGTCAAATGAGGAATTCTACGTGATACTATAGGATAATTAATCACACTAGCGTAGCTTTTGTGCAATCAGATCAAGAATCGTAAAAAACGGCAAAAAATGAATTGAGCGTGGCGGCTTTCCACGAGCCCGAAAAAAGAGTTGTTTGCCCGCGAAAACACTGGCTGGGCTGAACCTTAACAACATACCTTCTGAATTTTGGATGACCTTCGCCGAAGTATTTGCGGCAACTTGCACCTGCTTTTTGATACCCATTTCACCAACGGGGAGTGTGTTCACATCCTGATCAGCATGCTCTTCGATCCAGGCTGTTGCCCAACGAATAAAATTGGCTGCAAAAATCGTCATCACTTCCTGCAAATAAATGGCCGGTTCGGAACGTACCTTTAGCCGGTTGAGATAAAAGACTTGTTTGGTTTCCTTAATTCCAGCTTCGATTGTCTGGCGAGCGTTGTATTTTCCAAACCAGGTGGGCAAATCTGTAGTCACAGGTGTGCTCCCGAAGTGAGCAAGGGCGCTGTGTTTTTGCGTTTTGCCGGTGTAAAACCGTTCCAACGCTATATCGAGCTGGTAAGGGCAGTTTTGTAACTGCATCTCCGACCACCCAACCATTTCAGCATTGTTCCCAACACGTGTCCAGGTAGTTTCAGGTGTCACGCTCTGTTTGAGCTTCTCCACGATCTTGTGGTTATGCAGTTTTACGTACAATTCGTAGCCCATTTCAATCAACAGGGCAATATTGTCGTAGGTACCAAAGCCAGCATCGAGGCGAAAACAAGCTTCAATCGGTTGTAGATTTTCAATATTCTCTCGTTCGAACTGTGTCAGCCGATTGCGCAAGGCTTTTTCTTGCTCCAAATGCACATTTAGCCAGGCTAATGTCTTGCTCAGTTTTTTGTGAGCGACTTCTATGGCTTTTTCGTAGCGCAACCCGCGGCGTTCAAGCGTTTGGATGCGTTTTGGCTTGGTTTCTGGTATTTCTTGTGCAGCCCGAAGTTTTGCAAGTGTCTCTGTTTTGGCTTGTTCCGCCTCTGCCAATGCCGTTTGCTGGCTGCATAACCGTTCATCGGCTGGCGCACGGCTTCTGACAAAGTCTTCAATCCGTTTTTGAAGCAGTTCCGTGCGCCGTTTTGGGCGTTGTCCACTGCGTTTTTCTGCCGCTATTACCAGTGCTTCGGCCTGTGTGCACGAAACCGTGTCTCCCGCATGGTGATCTACCGAGAGCCACAATCGTCCGTATGTCGGGCTTTGGAAACTAACTACTGCCGCCTGGTATCCCAGCCGAATTTCATCCGACATATGCCCATAAGCTGCATTTGGATAAGTTCGACTGGTGTTTGAGACCGGTAGTCCAGTTAAATCGCCGTCATATTGCAGCCCACGCCCTTGCGAACGCAAAATGGCAAGTTCACTATCCAGAAATGGTTGGCTGACGTGCTCAAGTACATCGACCAATGCCTTGGATTCACTCCAATTCAACTGCTTCATTGCTCGACTGAGGCTGGTGTAATCTACCCAACTTGCCTGTCCCCAGGCTTCAGCCACCGCCAAATCTTTGTCCAGCGGGTGCGCTGCCAGACTGATATCTTGCAAATACTTGGTGCCCGATAAAATCGCTACAAAAAATTCGAGCACTTTCGCCTGGGGCGTGTGCTCGTAGATCTTTTGGCTGAGTTTGACGGCATTAATCCCTGAAATCAGACCGATTTCTTGGGCAAAATGTCCCAAGGGAATCAATAGGGCATGTTGAGTATCTCGTTCTTGGGCCATTTCCATTCCTGCTTGCTGATATGGCTCAAGATTATGTCATCCTTATTCAGTTGGTAATGTTCAAAATTCATCACTTTTCACGTTTCCGCTTCTGATTGCACAACCGTTACG
>CAIVSQ010000482.1 GCA_903908605.1 uncultured Anaerolineae bacterium | reverse complement strand
TTGCTTGTTACAGAATGTAATTTTGGGAAAATAGAATCAGGCTGCAACTGAAGCCTTCTCGGGGGGCAATAATTTGCCAACAATTGCAATGACCACCACCACCGCCATGGTGATTAAACCAAAAACCAGGCACATATTGCGTGCGCCAATGCTTTCGAGCAGGTTGCCACCGACATAACCACCCAGCGAGGTGCCCACGCCAAATACCATCAACCCGAGGATGCCCTGGGCTGTAGCGTGCATTCCTTCAGGAGCCTTCTGGTCCATGTAAGAGACGCCCGCCATCCACAAGGTGGGGAAGGTCAGACCATTTAATAACTGAAACACCAGCACCTGGTTGGGGTTGGCAGCGATGGCGAATAAGAGCAAACGAACAGCCGCAATGAACAGGGAAAATAAAAACAAAGGAAATGGCTTAAAGAACTTCAACAGTCGGCTGCCAAAAAATAATACTGGCACTTCCACCACCGTCCCAAGTGTAAGCGCAAGCCCCATGGTGCCAGTATCCGCGCCCAGCTCGCGCATATAGGGGAAAAAGTAATTGTTGGAAACCGCCATGGCAAAACCGCCCAACAAAGCACCAACCAACAGTAAAGCCATGTGAGGATTTTTTAGCAGGATGCCCAACCCCTTTAAGAAAGGTACCTGGCCAGTCTTATCTTCCTTGACCGGGCGGAACTCAAATTTCAAACCAACCAGGAAGGCCAGCCCGTACGCAATGGCACAGCCCCAGAAGGCCATTTTTAGCCCGTAGCTTTGCACCATCTGGCCGGAGAAAAAAGCAGCAAGCGCAAAACCAATTGTCCCGCCCAGGCGCAAACGTCCATATTGGTCCTTTTCATCTCCCAGCATCCACATGGTGGCACTATCCGCCAACGAAGATATGGGGGCCAGGAAAAAACTGGAGAGCGCTACAAACAACAAAATCAGGGCATAGCCACTCAGGAATGGATACATGAAGATTGCCAGGCTGCCCAAGAGCAGCGTCGCACTCAAGACCAGGCGGTGACGCCGGGTGACATCGGCAATCCCGGTCCATAGGGGTGTGCTAATCAGCCCAGTCAACGGATACAGACCGGCCAGGAGACCGATTTGGGAACCAGTTAAACCTCGGTCCTGGTAATAAAGGACCATATAGGGCATCATAAATGCCACACCGGCATACTGAAAGAAATAAAAAACAAACGGCCAGAATTTTTTCAATTTAACCTCGGGGA
The DNA here is from genome assembly GCA_903908605.1 of uncultured Anaerolineae bacterium. GTDB lineage: Bacteria > Chloroflexota > Anaerolineae > Anaerolineales > Villigracilaceae > UBA5195. The sequence continues at coordinate 3,174 of CAIVSQ010000482.1, read as the reverse complement.
TAAACAAATTAATATGTCTCTCATTATAGCCCACTCACCGACACGACGGGACGAATTTATTACCGATGCGGGCATGAATAAAACACTTTACCTGGTTTTTCCAATTTGCAACTTTTTTTCTCCTACCGCATCAAAAGAGTGTTTCCAATAATTAACCAACAGGAGAAATATGATGAAGCTGAATGAATCGATGATTGATCGTGTTGTACGGGCTGTTGCTGGTGTAGTATTGTTGTACTTGGGCCTGGGCAGTGTGTTGAGCGGGACCATGGGCATCGTCGCTGATATCGTCGGTGTGATCCTTATTGCTACGGCCGCGATCGGCTTTTGCCCCATTTATTACGTTCTCAAGATCTCCACCAAGAAATAAAGCGGTATACTCCAAGCGCCAGGAACAAGCCGAATGATGGCTACTGGTGGTTGGAGTTTTTTATCTTATCTCAAATCGCAAAGCGGAACGCAAGTATGAAAATAGCCTTTGTCAGCGACGATCACAGCAATATTTCGGCTCACTTCGGCCGGGCGCTTTATTATGAAATCTTCACTCTGGAAGATGGGCAAGTGACAGCGCACGAAACAATTAACCGGGCAGAAATGATAGCCCCCAGACCAGGCATGCTGACAGTGGATAGCGGGCACGAACAGCACAACCACGACCACAACGCCATGATTGCCCCCATTGAGGATTGCCAGGTACTTGTCGCCGGCGGCATGGGCCAGGGTGCACATATCAGCCTGCAAGAGAGCGATATCCAGCCCATTCTCACTGATATCAAGGATATCCAATTGGCCCTGGCCGCATTTTTGGCAGGCACAATCGCCAACATCCCCGCGCGTCTTCACTAAGTTTTAGGCCTGACTGCGCCCTGGTTAAAGGTTCCACATAGAAGCCACGTTTTCATTAAATATTTAGGAGAATAGAAATGGGTTCAGCACTCGTAAAATGGGTTGATGGCAAGCAGTTTATCGGGATCGACTCAACCAACCATTCGGTGGTACTTTCCACCCCCGATGAGGGCATTGGCATCAAGCCATCTGATTTATTAATGATCGCCGCCGCTTCCTGTTCGGCGGTGGATGTGGTCGAAATTCTTTCGAAGAAACGCATGCCAATCACCTACCTGGAGATTTCTGTCACCAGCGAACAAGAACCGGAAGCGCCCTGGACCTTTCGTAAAATCCACATGCACTTCAAAGTTGGGGGCCGCACACTGACCGAAAAAGCCGTTGCTCAGGCCATCCAGCTTTCGGAAGAGAAATACTGTTCCGTCACCGCCACCATACGCGCCACAGCCCAGGTCAGCACCGATTTTGAGCTCATCCAGGAATCCTGAGTACACATAGATAAAGTTTTTTCGCAACCAGGGCTTCGACCAACTTCACCCGTTAATTAATCCTCAAATGCACCTCAACACCATGCGCGAAAATTGCACATGGTGTTTTTTTTGTCAGTTCAAGGATCCAATCATGGACACAGGCACAAGAAAAACCTATAATAAATAACGTCGACCATATTGAAAATCAGACCGTTTATCCCGCTGTATCTGCCTGGCAAACGTTGATTATTACAAGTTGCTCCTTTTAAAAAACAGGGTAAAAATAAAATGAATGGTAAATTTATCCGTATTCCGGTGATGCTCATCCTGCTTCTGTCGTGCCTTGGTTCGGCAGCCAGCCCAATTGAAAATACAGCCGCCAGCCAGGAGATGGTCTTTTATCCGGTGGCGGATGCCTATGTAATAGCATCGCTGCCAGGCAATAATTTTGGCAGCCTGCCTGCTTTGCTGGTGGATGTTTCCCCGCTGGCAAAGTCTTACCTGCAGTTTCGCGTGACCGGCCTGACCGGACTGCGGATCACCTCGGCACGATTGCAATTGTTCCCACGCAACAGCTCAAACAAGGGGTTATCCGTTCGCCCCGTCACCAGCCTGCTGTGGGGTGAAAAAACCATCACCTACACGAATGCTCCAACCGGAAAACCGACCGTGCTAGCCAGTGTGGCATCGGTCAGTGCAGGAACTTGGATAAACTTGCCCGTTACCAGCTATGTGACCGGCGAAGGGTTCTATGGCTTTGTTCTAACCAGCCCGGGTGACGCCACCATTAACCTGGTGGCCCGCGAGAACGGCAGCCGGATCCCGAGGCTGGTGATAACTGTCGAAAATACAGTCCCCAGCCCAGTTCTGGTAGGCGCTGGCGACATCGCTAACTGCGCCGGCGGGGGTGATGAAGCGACTGCAGCGCTGATCGACGCAATCCCAGGGACGGTGTTTACAGCCGGCGACAATGCCTATCCTTCCGGGCGGGAGGTTGACTTCACCAACTGCTACGCCCCAAGCTGGGGGCGTTTCAAACAGCGCACCTACCCAGCGCCTGGCAATCATGACTATGCCACCACTGCGGCTGCGGCCTATTATGCCTATTTCGGTTCTTCTGCCGGCGACCCTGCCAAAGGCTATTATTCCTATAACCTGGGTGCCTGGCACATCGTCGTCTTGAACAGCGAAATCGATGCTTCTGCTGGTTCTGCCCAGGAAAAATGGCTGCGCCAGGACCTGGCCAGCAATCCACGAGTTTGCACACTGGCCTATTGGCATAGACCAGTATTTTCCAGCAGTTCCATCCATGGCAATGACCCACGTTTCAAAACCCTCTGGCAGGCTTTGTACGATTACCGCGCAGAGGTAGTGATTAACGGTCACGATCACACCTACGAACGCTTTGCGCCTCAGACGCCGGGGGGGATTGCCAGCCCACGTGGAATCAGGGAGTTTGTGGCGGGCATGGGCGGCTATTCACATTATCCATTTGGTGCCATCCAACCCAACAGCCAGGTACGCAACAGCGATACGTATGGCGTATTAAAATTCACCCTGCACGCAGCCTCGTATGATTGGCTATTTGTGCCAGAAGCTGGCAAAACCTTCACCGATTCTGGCAGCAGCAACTGTATTCCATGAACCCTATTGATTTTCTGAGGTTTCTAGTAATATGATAATATTGTTGGTCATAACTTTATTGCGGTTGGGTGAAAGAACATTTTCAAAGTTAGTCTAACTTTAATAATACGCTGAATCACAGCTTGGAATGGTGTGTATTATATGGATCTAAGTCAATTCGAAAATGATTACAACCTGAACGAACTAGCCCAGATCAGCATGGCGAATTTTGACA
>CAIVSQ010000481.1 GCA_903908605.1 uncultured Anaerolineae bacterium | reverse complement strand
AAATGCTAAAAGAAAAAATGGAACTTTTGAAAATGGACCATGCGTTTGCAGGTCGCTATCTAAATGACGGTTTTTCAGGTGGCGAGAAAAAACGGGCAGAAATTCTTCAAATGGCTGCATTAAAACCAGAAATTGCCATTTTGGATGAAACTGATTCCGGTCTCGATATTGATGCGCTGCGCATTGTATCGGAAGGTGTAAATGCGCTAAACGGACCTGATCTTGGTGTATTAGTGATCACACACTATCAACGTTTATTAAACTATATCAAACCCCATTTTGTACATATTATGATGGGCGGCAAAATTGTGGAGAGCGGCGGCCCTGAATTGGCTCTTCACCTCGAAGAATCTGGTTATGACTGGGTTCGCGAAAAATACGAAGAAGCAGCCGCCTAAGCGCAAGCTTCAACAATACAAACTATCCCGATAATCCCTGCTGTATCCGGGTGCTGAGTACCTTGTATTGGTCTCATTTATACTGGTTACTGGTGAGAATATGACTGAAGACGCAAAAATTCTTGAAGATATTGGTTCTTATAAGTATGGCTTTCACGACCGTGATGATAATTATGTATTCAAATCACAGCGTGGTTTAAGCCGTGAAGTAGTGGAAAATATATCACGAATGAAGGGCGAACCCGAATGGATGCTTGAGTTCCGCCTGAAAGCACTTGATCATTATCTAAGCCGTCCTATGCCTGCGTGGGGTCCTGAGCTTGGTGAGTTGAATTTGGAAGAAATTTATTATTACGTCAAGCCAACGGAAAAAAGCGAAAAATCCTGGGATGACGTTCCAGATGATATTAAAAGAACTTTCGATAAACTAGGGATACCCGAAGCGGAACGTAAGTTTCTGGCTGGGGTTGGTGCCCAATACGAATCCGAAATGGTATATCATTCTGTTTTGGAGCATCTCGAAAAACAGGGTGTAATATTTTTGTCTATTGAAGATGGACTCAGGCAGTACCCGGACCTTTTTCGCGAGTATTTTGGCACAGTTGTACCGATTGAGGATAATAAATTCGCAGCATTAAATAGCGCGGTTTGGTCTGGCGGATCATTTGTTTATGTGCCCAAAGGGGTCAAGGTAGATTTGCCTCTTCAGGCCTACTTCCGCTTGAATACCGCCAATGTTGGCCAGTTTGAGCGAACTTTAATTATTGTAGATGAAGGCGCACAAGTGCATTATGTCGAGGGCTGTACTGCTCCACAGTACACAACGAATTCCTTCCATAGTGGTGTCATCGAAATTGTGGTGAAGAAGGGTGCACGCTCTCGATATTCGACAATTCAAAACTGGTCTACCAATGTTTTTAATCTGGTTACACAAAGGGCAAAAGTTTTCGAAAATGCCACTCATGAATGGGTGGATGCCAACCTGGGTTCGAAATTAACAATGAAATATCCCACTTGTTACTTAATGGAACCTGGTGCACATGGCGAAATGCTTTCGATGGCTTTCGCAGGTCCGGGACAAGTGCAGGATGCCGGTACCAAAATGGTTCACTTTGCGAAAAATACTACCAGCAAGGTCGTATCCAAATCGATCTCCAAGGGTGGGGGGAGGGCGTCATTTAGAGGACTTCTTAAGGTATACAATGGCGCGAAGGGATCCAAATCCAGCGTTGTGTGCGATGCTTTGTTACTTGATCCGAAATCCAGATCTGATACATACCCAACGATTGAAATCGACGAGAACGATGTGGTTATAGGTCACGAGGCTTCAGTTTCAAAAGTTGGAGAAGAGCAGTTGTTTTATTTGATGAGTAGAGGCTTGAGCGAGGAAGATGCAACCACCATGGTGGTGTCTGGTTTCATCGAGCCATTGGTTAAGGAATTACCCATGGAGTATGCGGTGGAAATGAATCGCTTGATTCAGCTTCAGATGGAAGGATCGATTGGCTGATATGGAAGAAAAACCAAAAATCATCACATCCTCGCGATCTCGCCGAGTTGATGGCCAAAAACAATTTTCATTTTCCGCAGACCAAATCCGCAGTGGCAGTTTAAGCGAATACCGTCAACAAGCTTGGGCGTCCTATTCGCGCATTGGAATTCCATCTGTGACGGATGAGGCTTGGCGAAGAACGGATCTGCGTTCATTTCCTGCCGAGATTTTCAACATTCCTTCCCATGGAGCACATCAGGACCTGCCTGAGGTTCCGCCGAATTTACTGTTGCCATTGGTTGCAGATCAACATGGTGGACAAATTGTTTTGTTCCCTGGTGGTTCTAGTATTGACTTGGACGAGAATATTGCCAACCAGGGAGTTGTTTTCACAGATCTATTAACGGCTGAACAGCAACATCCAGAATTGCTTCAGAAAATGGCTGGCAAGACGGTCAACCCTGAGGAAGGGAAGTTTGCATCCCTGGCAGCTTCACTTAGCCAAAATGGCATCGTTTTATATGTTCCCAAAGGAGTCCATGTCGAGGCTCCTTTGCATAGTGTTTTGTGGGGACCAGGTTCTGACTTGGCTCATCTTTCACATATTCTTGTATTAGTCGAGGAAGGAGCATCGGTAACTTACGTACATGAATCCGCATCTCCGAACGATATGCAAGGCAACTCAATGCATGCCGGATTGGTAGAAATACAGGTTATGCAGGGTGCAAATTTGCGCTTTGTCGAGCTTCAATCCTGGGGAAAACATGTTTGGAATTTTAGCCACGAGCGGGTTCGCGTTGAGAAGGATGCTAATCTGGATTGGATTTTTGGCGCAGTTGGCTCCCGCCTCACAAAAAATTTCTCCGAGCTGGATCTAGTTGGTCAAGGTGCAGTTGGTAGGATGTCAGGCTTTTATTTTACAGATGGCAATCAGCACTTGGATCACGACACTCAACAAAATCATTTCGCCCCAAATACGACCAGCGATTTGCTGTTCAAGGGTGCATTAAAGGGAAAGAGTCGTTCGGTTTGGCAAGGTATGATCTACGTTGCGCCTGGCGCACAAAAGACGGATGGATATCAGGCAAATCGTAATCTGGTTCTGAGTGAACACGCCCGGGCTGATTCCATTCCTGGTTTGGAAATCCTTGCAGATGATGTGCGCTGCACTCATGGGGCTACTGTTGGAAAACTGGAGCAAGAGCCACTTTTTTACTTAAAGTCCCGAGGTATTGCCCAGCAAGATGCTGAAAGGCTGGTTGTCGAAGGATTTTTTGACCCAATTATGCAGCGCATACCTTTCGAAGGTGTACGGGAACGATTCCTGCAAGCCATTCTCGACAAAATGGGTACTTGAAATTTATTCAAAAAAATAGCATAATTTTCTTTTATCCCCAATCATTTACGATTGGGGATAAAGTGCATATATCAGAATTCAAAGATGAATTGAGGTCGTCATGAAAATTACACGTCCGCAGGTCCCTGTACATGGGAGCATTAAGAGAAGTACCAAGGGTAGCACCGGGACATATGCATTCATGCGATCCCCTATTGTCGCTTATACATTTGATGTAGGGGATGCAGTTGAGGCTTTTTGCGACCATGAAAAAAATAGCGAACGTGTTCGCGGCTGGTTAAAAGGCATTGTTGTGCAAGTAGACAATAGCAAAATGGTGGCGGTTCAGTTTCGCTCTAATGTCTTCCTCACTGATGGTTGGATGGTTCCCGATCGGATTTTGTGGTATCCCACCAACTCAGATCAAATCCGTCCAGCTGGAACTGGGAAAAAGACCCCGGCGATTAAAAAGGACGTACCGGATTATTAAAGGTAATCGTTTTATTATGACACTCGATATTCAGAAAATTAGAAACGACTTTCCAATCCTTGATCGAGAAGTTAGACCCGGGGTTCCATTAGTTTACCTGGATTCAACTGCTACAGCACAGAAACCAGCCAGAGTTCTGAGTGCGATGGAAGATTATTATCGCTTGCACAATGCCAACATCCATCGCGGCGTGCATACATTGGCCGAAGAGGCAACTGGCTTGTATGAGCAAGCTCGCAGTAGTATTGCCAAGTTTATCCATGCTCCATCTTCAAGCCAAATTATTTATACGCGCAATACAACTGAGTCAATCAATCTGGTAGCATATAGCTGGGCTCGAAAGAATTTACAATCAGGCGACCTGGTTATTCTGACTGAAATGGAGCATCACAGCAATCTAGTCCCCTGGCATATCCTTGCTGCTGAGAAGGGGATTGTTTTGGAATTTATTCCAGTAACGGGTGATTATCTCCTTGACCTGGATGAGTATCAGAAATTACTCACCCGCAGTCCAAAACTGGTCTCATTTACCCACATGTCCAATGTACTTGGTACGATTAATCCGGCCAAGGACATCATTCAAATGGCCCACGCAGCAGGGGCAATAACCCTTCTGGATGGTGCTCAATCGGTTCCTCACTTCCATGTCGATGTTCAGGCTTTGGATGTTGATTTTATGGCCTTTTCTGCCCATAAAATGGTCGGTCCGACTGGTATTGGCGCTTTATATGGGAAAAAGGAATTGCTGGAATTAATGCCACCCTTTTTAGGAGGTGGCGACATGATCAAAGAAGTGAAATTACGATCTTTCCGACCGAATGATCTGCCCTATAAATTTGAGGCAGGTACCCCGGCAATTGCCGAGGCCATTGGTTTTGGGGCAGCTGCAGAATATTTAACATCCATTGACATGGATCAAATCGCCCAACACGAACACGAAATAACCAATTATGCGTTGCAGCGGCTCGAGGAAATTCCGGGATTGAAAATTTTTGGCCCTGCTGCACGGCACAAGGGTGGGGTTGCAGCTTTTACACTTAATGGCATTCACCCTCACGATGTGGCTCAAATTTTGGATCGATTTGGAATTGCAGTGCGGGCTGGCCACCATTGTGCACAACCACTACATGAAAAATTTGCTATTCAAGCTACTTCCCGTGCCAGTTTTTACCTATATTCGACAAGAGCAGAGGTAGATATCTTGATCGAAGGTATTTATCGGGTTAAGGAATATTTCGATTAACGCAGGAGCGTACTTTGGACGATCTTTACAGGGAAATTATTATTGAGCACTACAAGAACCCTTCTTTCCGAGGACATCTCGAGCCAAGCGATGTCTCTTTTACGGATAATAATCCCCTTTGCGGAGATCATATAGAAATCACCTTGAGAACGGATGATAATAACAATATTATCGAAGCCCGTTTTGATGGTCACGGTTGTGCTATTTCGCAAGCCTCGGCGGATTTGTTGGTGGAATATATTCATGGCAAGAACATTGACGAAATAAAAAAGATGAACAAGCAAAGCATTCTAGATCTTCTTGGAATTGACCTGGGACCTGTTCGCTTAAAATGCGCTCTATTGTCATTAAAAGTGCTAAAGGCAGGTATATATGGTTTGGGTTCTGCCTCAGATGATCTATTAGATTAAATAAGCTTGTCATTGCCTCATAAGTAGAATTGTGGAAAAATATGATCAATAACCATTTACTGGATGATTCAAATTTGGTCTTTTACGAAGTTGGAACCGCCGATTTACAAAATGGCGAACGATTATTTTTGGAAATCGATGGTGCTCCAATTGTTATATTTAACATAGCAGGGACTTACTTTGCTATCGGTGATATTTGTACGCACGACGACGGTCCACTAGGCGATGGATTATTGGAAGACCACAATATTGTTTGTCCACGTCACGGGGGGGAGTTTGATATTAGAACAGGAAAAGCTGTTCAAATGCCGGCTGTTGTTGATACCCCAGCCTACCCAGTAAAGCTTGTTGAGGGAAAAATATTCCTCGGAATTCCCAAAAATACGTAGACAAAACAGTTGATTATTTGGGATTTACTTTGATAACGAAAAGGGATTGCCGATTTACGAAGCAATCCCTTTTCGTTATCTGTGGCGTTTTAATTATTTGGGCGAACTGTAACCAGCAACAATTCGAAGAATATCGAATCCTTCCGCATACGGCGATTCCGCAAGTGCGCCATGGCGAACCATCGTTGCGCGAAGCAAAGCGGGGTCGAAATAATATTTATCAAGGTAAGTTCGATATTCTGCCAATGCAGCCAACTTAGCATCAACATCCGCCTGGTTTACCTCAACAAGGAATTGTGGGAAAAATCCATAACTAGATCTGACAACATCAAAACCCAAAACAGTCGTTCCGCGATAGGCACGCAAAGCTTCTTCGGTAACAACGTTATGGTCTTGATGAATATCTGACTTTGTATGAACAAAAACCATGTCAGGTTTAAAATCACGGCGAAGTTTTAACATATATTCCAGGACTTCCTGGCGCTTATCAGGAAATTTCCGCGTTTCAAATTGCTCGATAATTATTTGAGATTCCGGAACTCCCAATACTGCAAAACTTGCCAAATGTTCACTTACTATATTTTTTAGTGAAGGATTTTTTT
>CAIVSQ010000480.1 GCA_903908605.1 uncultured Anaerolineae bacterium | reverse complement strand
GTCAACCTGACTGTGGAATTGATCGTTCCGGTTGCGCTCGAGCAGGGTATGAAATTCGCCATCCGCGAAGGCGGTTTGACCGTGGGCGCTGGTGTTATCACCAAGATCATTCAGTAGGTAGAGACATGACCAAACAAAAGATACGTATCCGCCTCAAGGCATATGATCATCGTTTACTCGATCAGTCTGCCAAACGTATTGTCGAAACAGCCGAGCGCTCTGGCGCAAAAGTCGTTGGTCCCGTACCCTTGCCAAGCAAGAAGGAACGGTTTACAATTCGACGCTCAGCATTTATCGATAAGGACTCTCACGAGCACTTTGAGATCCGCACGCATAACCGCCTGATCGATGTGCTGGAACCAGATTCAAAGACAATTGACATGCTGATGCGGTTAAATCTGCCTGCCGGTGTCGATATCGAAATCAAGATCTAAAAAAAGAACTGAACGACAAGTAAATTCGTCCACCTGGTCTGGCTATATAGAAACAGACCAGGTGGATTGATGCGACGAAGCAAGAACGGTTGTGTACGTGGGCCAACAAATCAGATGGCCGCGGCAAACCAGTTGACTGCCTCGTTAGGAGATGATGCAGCCTAGCCCGGCTGACAGTCTCAACCATATTTTTGTAAAGGAGAAAACCGAGGATGTTGAAAGGGCTGATTGGCAAGAAGGTCGGCATGTCCCAGATCTTCGATGAGAGAGGTGTGGCTTACCCCGTCACTCTTATCGAGGCTGGGCCTTGTTATGTTACCCAGATCAGACGTCCGGAGAGCGAAGGCTACTCCGCAGTGCAGTTAGGCTATAGCGAAACGCACCCCAAAAGATTATCTGGTGGCGAATTAGGTCACCTGAAGGTTGCAAATTTGCCGCCCCTGCGTTTCCTGCGTGAGTTCCGCACTAAGTCTCTGGACGTTGCTGTTGGTGACGTTATGAAAGCTGACGTATTTAGCGTCGGCGAACGTGTGGATGTGATCGGTACCAGCAAAGGTAAAGGTTTTGCTGGTGGCGTGAAACGCTACCACTTCAGTGGCGGGCCGAAGACCCATGGTCAGTCTGACCGCCATCGCGCTCCGGGTTCCAATGGCTCCGGTACGACCCCAGGTCGTGTTTATAAGGGTTCGCGCCGACCCGGCCATATGGGAGACGAGCGTGTGACCGTTCAGAGCCTCAAGGTCGTTCTGGTAGACGTGGAACGCAACCTGATTGGTGTTCATGGCGCCGTTCCAGGCTCAAAAGGCGGCCTGGTGATCATCAATGAAGCGCGCAAGCAGTAGCGCGTGGTGAATGGAGTGAGACGCTATGATAGTTGATGTTTTCAACATGGAAGGCCAAAAGGTTCAGCAGGTTGAATTACCCGCTGCGATCTTTGAGGCTACGATTAATGTGGATCTGATGCACCAGGCTTACACCCGCCAGATGGCAAATGCCCGCCTGGGCACGCACGATACCAAGCTGCGCGGCGAAGTGGCCGGTGGCGGTAAGAAACCCTGGAAACAAAAGGGTACTGGCCGCGCTCGTCAAGGTTCTACCCGTGCTGCCCAATGGGTGGGTGGTGGTCGTATCTTTACCCCACACCCCCGTTCATACTATCAGCGCATGCCGCTGAAGATGCGCCGCGCTGCTTTACGCTCGGCCCTCTCTGCCAAGGCAGCGGATGCTGGTATCGTGGTTGTTGATAACCTGGTACTGGCTGAACCCAAGACTCGCCTGATGGCGAAAGCCCTCAACGGGTTGGTTGGTTCTGCAAGCGCGCTGGTTGTCATTCCTGAGAAGTCCGCCGCATACGATGTTGTTTCTCGTTCTACCAACAACATCCCCGATGCTAAGGTGCTGATGGCTGGTTACCTGAATATCCGCGATCTTCTCAGTTTCGACAAGGTCATCCTGCCCCTTCAGGCGTTGGATGTCTTGAAGTCAACGCTGGAATAGGAGCGATCATGACGACGTTATATGATATCCTCCGCCGTCCGCTGATCACCGAGAAATCGAATTATCAGTCGAGCAAGCTGAACCAGTATGCGTTTGAAGTCGTCGACAAGGCGACCCGCACCCAGGTGAAGGATGCCATCGAAACGATTTTCGATGTGAAAGTGGAAAGCGTGAATATTATCAACACCCCGGCAAAGCGTGGCCGCCGTGCCCGCAGCCGCCGGTTGATGGTGCGCCGCCCCGGTTACAAGAAAGCTATTGTAACCCTCAAGGACGGGCAGACACTCCAGATTTTTGAGGGGGTGCAGTAATGGCTGTAAAGAAGTACAAACCGGTAACTCCCGGTCAGCGCGGTATGACAGGCTACACTTTTGAAGAAATTACCAAAAGTGAACCCGAACGCTCGTTGATCGTTTCGCTGCCATCTCATGCAGGCCGTAATGCCTATGGCCGTGTGACCGTTCGCCACCGAGGTGGTGGTGTCCGTCGTTATGTGCGCATGGTAGATTTCAAGCGCGAAAAGCACGGTATCCCTGCCAAAGTCGCCGCGATCGAATACGATCCTGGTCGCACGGCACGCCTTGCGTTGCTTTTCTATGCTGATGGCGAGAAGCGCTACATTATAGCGCCGATGGGCATCAAGGTTGGAGACACCCTGTTCTCCGGTCCGACTGCTGAAATTCGTCCGGGCAATTGCCTGCCGATCTCCAATATTCCTGTTGGTACGATGGTTCATAACATCGAAATCCAGCTAGGCAAGGGCGCACAACTCGTTCGCTCTGCCGGGACCGCAGCCCAGCTGCTGGCCAAGGAAGGCGAGTTTGCGCAGGTCCGTATGCCCTCCGGCGAAGTTCGCCTGATCCGCCAGGTGTGCTATGCCACCATTGGCCAGGTCGGTAACTTGGATCACAGCAATATCAAGCTTGGCAAGGCAGGCCGCAGCCGCCACTTGGGCATTCGCCCAACCGTTCGCGGCTCCGCTATGTCGCCCCGCGATCATCCCCATGGTGGTGGTGAAGGCCGTCAGCCGATCGGTAAACCCGGTCCGCGCAGCCCTTGGGGTAAGCCGACCCTGGGATACAAGACCCGTAAGAATAAGCAGACGGACAAATACATTGTCCGCCGGCGCAGCAAGACCAGCCGCTAAGGCGTGTCAAAGTAAACGAGGAACGAGACTATGTCTAGATCGCTCAAGAAGGGGCCGTTCATTGCCCCAAAATTATTGAAGAAAATTGAGACGATGAACCAGCGCGGCGAAAAGAAGGTTGTACGCACCTGGAGCCGGGCCAGTGTCATTTTCCCCCAGATGGTGGGGCATACCATTGCAGTGCATGATGGCCGACGCCACGTGCCGATTTATGTCACCGAGAACATGGTTGGTCATCGTTTGGGCGAATTTGCCCCGACCCGCACCTTCCGTGGACACCTCTCGGAGAAGTCGACGAAAGGGAAGTAAGCCATGACAGACGTACG
>CAIVSQ010000479.1 GCA_903908605.1 uncultured Anaerolineae bacterium | reverse complement strand
GGTGTGGGTTTGGATCATAGCAGCAACTCATATTCATCCATAGGAGAACGCCAACTTGAATACAAAGCAGCGCATGTTATCCCTTCTCGTTTTATTGGCCGTCCTGCTCTTCCAGGTGGCCCTGCCTTCGGCAGCCAAGGCAGCCCCGCTGCCCAACTGGCCCAGCATCACTGACCTCGATATTGTGCGCGGCCCGACTGGCGGCGGCACCGATGTGGTCATCACCGGCCTGGATTTTGTCAACACCAGCCTGGCGGTCACCTTTGGCGGTTCGTCGGCGTCCTGCTCGTACGTTAGCGCCACCGAAATCGACTGCACCACCCCGGCCCACGCTGCAGGCGATGTGGATGTGGTCATCGGCATGTCGACCGGCTCGGTAACCATCACTAATGGCTTTGAATACTATACTGAACCGCATGTGACCAACTTTACGCCCACTTCTGATTACACCAGCGGCGGCGCATCGGTCACCATTACCGGCACCGATTTCATCTCGGCTGGTTTGAGCGTTACCTTTGGCGGCACAACTGCCACTTGCTCGTACATCAGCTCCACCGAAATTCATTGCACCGCCCCGGCCCACTCGGTCGGTTCGGTCAGCGTCAGCGTTTCCACCGATAACGGTTCCTCCAGCCTGAGTGGTTTCGATTACATCGAAGACCCCATTCCGACCATCACCGGCATCAGCCCCAGCAGTGGTCGTGATATCGGTGGCACCACTGTGGTGATCAGTGGCAGCAACTTCTTCGCCACTGGTCTTTCGGTTACCTTTGGTGGCCTCGCCACCAGCTGCACGCGCAACAGTGACAGCCAGTTGACCTGCACCACCCCTGCCCACGCGGCTGGCCCGGTGGATGTGGTCATCGAAAATTCGTATGGCTCAGAGACGGACTACAATGGTTTCACCTATACCCATGACCCCGAGCCGTGGGTCAGCAGCATTGAACTGACGGACCCCAACCCCAGCCTGGCGGGCAGCGTGCATTACAAGGTGACCTTCTCTGAAGTCGTCACCGGCGTGGACGTGACCGATTTCAAGTTGACCGCTGTAGGTGTGACCGGTGCGACTGTCCTCAAGGTGGATTCATTCTACGCCGCTCCCCAGCCCGAGGGTCGGCTCGGAGGTGGCGGCGCGAGTGTCTACCGCGTAACCGTCAGCACGGGCACCAAGGGCGGCACGCTGCGCCTGGATGTGCGTGCGAACGGCAGCATTAAGGATAGTGTCGGCAGTCCCCTGGAAGGCCCGTACAACCGCGGCCCCCATTACACCCTCGATCGCTACTCCTGGTTGACCTCAGCCGCCTTCCGCGATGGCTGGATCTTGGAGACAAGTGAATTCAGCAGCAAGGGTGGCGCTTTCAATTCCCACACTTCCCCCTATTTGCTGGTTGGTGATGATCAATACAACCGCCAGTACCGCTCGGTGGTTTCCTTTGCCACCCAGACCTTGCCGCCCACTGCCATCATCCAGAGCGTAACGCTCAAGATCAAGCTGTTCGATACCCAGGGCAGCAATCCCCTCCTCGATCATGGTGCGCTGGTGGCCGATATCACCAAGGGCTCGATCGGTGTGTCCATGTACCTGGAAGCTAGTGACTTTGAAGCCCAGGCCAACAAGGGTGCCGTGGCGGTCTTCCTGAAAGATCCGCTCAACCCGGGCTGGTATATGATGACCCTGCGCAAGGCTGATTTTGGCCTGATCAACATGGCGGGGCCGACCGAATTCCGCCTGCGCTTTAGAACCGACGATGATAACGACTTCGTCCGCGACCTGGCTCGCTTCGAGAGCGGCAACAACACCACCGATGTCCTGCGCCCGTCCCTGTTCGTGCGCTACATCATCCCGTAAGCAGCTAACCTCGGGTAAATTAATAGCAAATCGCTGGCGGAGATTGTTCCGCCAGCGATTTGCTATGTTAATCGCTCAATGGTAGTCGTCGAATTTATCCGACGTCCACGCGCTGCAGCATCCAGCCAGGTGATTTACGACGGATAACGAGCGTGACACGGAGATTCACGGAGGAAGAACGGAGATTCTCGGAGGTTTTTATTTTTGCTTTTTCCCAGTACCCTCCTGATGACATACAATTAATTGTCATCCCCGATAATGCTGGGGCCATGCGCGATCCCGCGCTATGCCGTCCTCGCTGGCCTAATTCCCACACGCGCGCAAAATACACTTGCAGGGCGCACACTGCTGCCAGCTCGTGGCGATGTAATGTGATTCAGTGCAAAGAGCAGATCGCCACGCACGCGAGGATCAAGAGCGCGTGCTACTGAAGACATAATTGTCATTTTCTCATTTGATATCGCCCCAGGCGGTATGTACGAATCTACTAATAACAAAACCGTCCAGGCGCATACCACCAACCCGCCGCGCAGCGGTCGGGCTCCCCGCAAGTATATTTTTCGAGATGCATTTCCTCGAAAAATATACATAAAAAAAATTCTTTCGCGCGCGGACTAAACGCCAGTCTCTATCCAAACCCATCTCCGCGCGCGGCCACTAAGCGCTTGCACCTCAAAGGCGAGATCGGCACGCCCGCCTCGCCCCATCCTACTGAAGACATAATTGTCATTTTCTCATCAGATGCCGCCGAAGGCGGTATAAACGAATCTCGCTATGACTTGATATTTGTTGAATTTGGCATTTTTGGAGATAAGATGAAAAGTTCCAATTCAAAAATCAGGAATAATTTTTGGGCTCTCTGTTTGGCTTTTTCCCTGCTGGTTGTCGCCATGCTAAGCAGGACTGGCCTGACTGCCTTGGCTGCGCCACAACTGGATCAGGTGGATGGACTGTATGACTGCACCGCACAAACCGAAATCCCCCAGGTTGAATGCGAAGCCCTGCTTACCACCTTCCGCAACACCTCCGGCAGCAGTTGGAACGTAAAAACAGATTGGTTAATCAGCACCACTCCCTGCAGCTGGTATGGCATAACCTGTACAAGCGGGCATGCCACTTCAATTAATCTGCCTGGCAACAACTTATCAGGCAGCCTGCCCAATGCCTTGGGAGCATTAACCAGCTTGCAGACTCTGGACCTCTCCGGCAACCGCTTATCGGGCAGCGTTCCTGCACAGTTGGGCAGCCTTGCCAGCCTGGCAAACCTGGATATCTCTGCCAATCAACTATCCGCAGATCTTCCGGCAGCTCTCGCCAACCTCTCATCCCTCACCAGCCTGGATATCAGCTATAACCGGCTCAACGCGTCGGATACCGGTCTGCTGGCATTCCTCAACACCCTTTCACCTGGCTGGGCAGACACCCAAACCATGGCACCTGCCAATCTCCAGGTTACAAACAACAAATCAGATAATCTGCAATTGTCTTGGACGCCCATCGCCTACACAGCCGATGCAGGTTATTATGAACTCAGCTGGTCAACCAGTATCGACGGCACCTACACCTTTCTCGCAAACACGGTGGATAAGAGCACAACCCAGCATGGGCCGGTAAATTTTGTTGCTGGAACATATTATTTTCGCATTCGCACCTTCACACCGGCTCATAATACTCAGCTGGTGGATTTATGGAGTGATTACTCCCTCCCAATCTCGGCCAGCGTAATCAATCCGCAACCAATCCTGGATTTCGTCACCCCCAATCATAAGGATGTAGGCGTCGCCGGTTTTGAGATGACCGTCAGCGGCAACCACTTTATCACCGGCTCACAGGTCAAATGGAATGGGATCAGCCTGCCCACCACCGTCGACTCGCCGGTTCAACTCCGCGCCACAATTCCCGCCCAAAATTTGTTGAGTTCCGGCATCAAGAATATCACCGTCTATAACCCGGCGCCGGGCGGGGGCACTTCTACCGATCGGATCTTCACCGTCAGCCCAATTTCAAGCTCATGGTCCAACCGTTCCCCGGAAGGGGGAACAGTCAATGATATTGAAATAGACCCAAAGAACCCCTTGGTCATGTACATCACTACCGAGGTCGCCGGGATTTATAAAACAGTCGATGGGGGTCAGACATGGTTTCCAGCCAACAAAGGTATCGAAGGGCTTGGCTTCTGTGACATTGAAATTTCCCCCATCAATTCGAATACCATCATTGCCGGAGGTGGATCTGTCTATATAAGCAAAGATGGGGGCAAAACCTGGAACCAATTGCCAGTTAACTCCGGAAATTCGATGTTGGATGTCATCAAATTCGACCTCGTCAATCCCAACGTCATCACCATGGGAACTCCTTCCAGCCTGTTACAAACCCGCGATGGAGGCCTGACCTGGTCTTCCATTGGGAAATATACCGACAAGTATGTTCTGGCACTTGGAATTGATTCTACCGATCCCAATATTATTTATCATTTAATCGAAGAACAAGCCGGCGTCCACACTCTCTGGAAAACAGTCGACAACGGTGCGCATTGGGCAAAACTGGACGCGCTGCCGAATTCAATAAGTACCTTTGCCCTGGATCCAAACAATCCCCTCATCTTATACGCTGCGACCCCGATATCTACTTCAAATACCGAACAGGGAATATTCAAGAGCACCGATGGCGGCGCGACCTGGGCTCATGTATACACTGGTTCAGGGCTGATCGATATCGAAATTAACCCACTCGACAGTAACCAGGTTTATATTTCCGCCATGAGTGGAATTTATTCAACTGCGGACGCAGGAATTCATTGGAACTTCCAACCATCCGCAGTTTCCTATGAACAGAAGGCATTGGCTGTCAGTGGGTTATCCTCACCTCATCTCTTCGCAGGTGGAATGCGCGGAGTGGTAACCAGCCTGGATGACGGTGCCAATTGGCGAAAAATCAACTCCGGTTTGCATGCCCACGATGTTAAATTCCTGGAATATTCGGACACGAACAAGCTTTTGTGGTCCGCCACAGCCTGGAGTGGTGTCTGGAAATCTGCCGATTTCGGAGCTAACTGGGACCTGGTTTACGAACCAGGCCACCTGATTAATTTCCTAATGGATCCAAATGATTCCAACCACCTGTTTATCAATAGCTACGAAAGCGTGGACGGAGGGAATAACTGGCAGGCGCGTAACGTTATACCCGGCGCGTTCACCGCAGACTCAGGTCTGATTGCCTTCAACCAGGATCACATTCGCAAAAGCATCGATGGCGGGGTAAACTGGCAGGAAAAAGCTGGAAAATTCCCAATTTGTGCCGATAGTTGCGGGTTAATTCAGTTTGTTCCCGATCTTATCAACTCGGACATTATCTACGTTGTGACATATCAATGGTCAAACAGCAGCAAAAAACCGACTGCCTTGTACAAAACCAGCGATGGCGGTAACACATGGGTCACAATTGAACAAAATGTTGAAAATCAATATTTTTACACCTTAAGCATCGACCCGGCAAATCCAGCGGTTTTATACCTGGCGACCAATACTGGTTTGCATAAAAGCACGGATCGGGGTGCTACATGGACCAAAATAGCAGATATGATTAAGTTCGCTCATGGGGTAATCACGACCATTGTAGTAGATCCCCAAGACAGCAAGCTGCTTTACGTCGGTGGAATCGGCATGTCAATCAGTTTGGATGGTGGCCTGAACTGGATCGATATGAGCGGAGGAATAAACCCGGGCCTGGTGTGGGCCATACGCCCGCTTCACCTGGCCTCCAATGGAGGCGTCCAGTCACAGGCCACCGGTAATTCGCGCTTGTTTAATATCTCAGGCGGGCAGGTCAATGCTTATTTCGATAATTCCGGCCCAACAATCAAAAGCATTCAGCTTGTAAACACGAATCCATCCAAAGCACTGACAGTTGCTTTTAAGCTGACCTTCTCCGAGCCGGTTTACGGAATCTCGCTGTCAGCACCCTTCAGCGATTTTTCATTAACAACCACCGGTTTATCGAAGGCAACAATTCAAAGTGTCACCGGCAGTGGCAATATTTATACAGTCACAGTAGCCACAGGCACTGGCAATGGCACCATCCGATTGAACATCCCCACAGCCGCCACAATCACCGACATAGTAAAACACAACCTGGCAGGCATCCCCTACCTGGCAGGACCGTCCTATACCATCACCAAATCGCTCGAGAAGAATGGCAATTTCGAGACCTATCCGCTCGCCGCCTCGAAAATTCCATCTTCATGGACTATCAGTAATTTCAGCAGCACGGATGGGAAATACCTTTCCAACAAGGAAGGGATATATGCAATTCTCATCAAAGGCAGCCTGAACAAAACCAAGAAAATATTCCAAACCATGACCATCAGCGGCAAGACAGGCGATGCCTTCACCCTGACCTACCTGGTCAAGGCCAGCTTGCTGCCCACCACTGGCACCTGCGCAGCCCAGGTCGCCTTCTACAATGGCGTCACCTTGACCGCAGTCAAAACGCTTAAATGCCCAACAGGCCCCACATATACATGGCAAAAACCAACCCTCAGCTTTACTGCCCCAACCCCTTACACAAGGCTTGTACTGATGTTTACATACAGCAAACCCTCCGGCTCAATATGGATTGACATGTTCAATATCATAAAAAAATAAACCCCGACCGGGAATATAAAGATTTCTTCGCGAAATTATCTCAACATGAGCCGTAAAATAAAGCACGGCTCATCTTGTTTTTCCAAAAGAGTGCACCCCATCCCCGCTGCCCATACCGGATGCTTCTGCTCTCACCACTAAGCGATTTACTGACTTGCACGCACGTATGCAATCACCCACCGCCAGCCACCCATATGTAGATGAATCCACTGACTAGTCCTACCCCGGAAAACCGTGTACACTGATAAAAACAAACCTCCCATTCACCCCTTTCCCCGCCCACCCCGCGAGTTTTTCCTCAAAAACCATACATAACCATACATGAAAATACATAACCATACATTTCCACCCCCAACCTCACTCCTCCGTGAACCTCCTCACTTCCTCCGCGCCCTCCGTGTAACGCCCTTCCCACCCATCCCGCCAACCCCCTCCGCACAACACCCCGTCGCCCGTCCTCCATCCCCCGTCCCCCGTCCCCCGTCCCCCATCCCCCGTCCCCCGTCCTCCGTCCCCC
>CAIVSQ010000478.1 GCA_903908605.1 uncultured Anaerolineae bacterium | reverse complement strand
TCAAGCCACCCCCTGTCTGGCTCATGCCACGACACGGCACCTCCAGCTGGAGAAAACGCATCCACGCAAGCTGGGGTTCACCCACGAAGCCAATCTTAAAGATCGCGGTTATTCTCATGGCAAGCCCTGCGATCAGATGATTTGGAGTCTGTTTGCCCTAAACTATCCCAACTCCCCCGCTGCATTCTCTCCCATAGCCGCGTTCGACGCTGCAGAAAGTCAATTAATATGATGAACCATCGTCAAAGAATCGAAGCCTGTTTATCAGAAAAGCAAGTTGACCGCACCCCAGTCGCCATGTGGCGGCATTTTCCAGGTGACGATCAATCTCCCGAAAGTCTGGCAGCGGCCACCCTGCACTGGCAAAAAGAATATGATTGGGATATTGTAAAAGTAACGCCAGCCTCTTCATACGCAATAAAGGATTGGGGTGTCACCGACGAATGGCGCGGAGATGGCGAAGGAACTCGATCGTATACCAAACGGGTCATCATCTCACCCGAAGACTGGACACGCCTGCCCGTGCTGGATATTGACTCTCCGCACCTTGCTGCTCAGCTAAAGTGCCTTGCCATCCTTCGCCATGAACTGGGTCCTGATGTTCCGTTGGTTCAAACCATTTTTTCACCATTATCGCAAGCCAAGAACCTCGCAGGAGGCGAAACCTTGTTGGCGCACATGCGCATGCGTCCAGACTTTGTAAATCGCGGCCTTGAAATCATCGGTGAAAGTACGCGGAAATTTATTCGTGCCGCGCGTTCCAATGGTTTGATCGATGGGGTTTTTTATGCTGTCCAACATGCCCAGGCCAGCCTGCTATCCGCCGAGGAATTCAGCGAATTTGGCCGGGTACATGACCTGTTCACTTTAGAATCTGCCCGACCTCTGTGGCTGAACATTCTTCATCTGCATGGAGTTAATGTATTTTTCAGCAGTGTCACCGATTATCCGGTCCAAATTATCAACTGGCACGATCGCGATACGCCACCTTCACTCTCGCTTGCGCTGAAACGAACAAGTCTGACACTTTGTGGCGGCATTCGCCGGGAAACAATGGTATATGGCACCCCCACCGAAATTTTAGCTGAGACGAATGATGCCATTCAACAAACCCAGGGCAAGCGTCTGATACTCGGCACAGGTTGCGTTGTGCCTGTGATTGCACCGCATGGCAACTTAATGACTGCTCGAACCAGTGTGGAGTAAAAATGCTGCGAGTTATTGCTGGAAAAGCCAAGGGGCGTAAGCTCAAAACAGTCCCCGGGGATACTACCCGCCCGGTTACCGACATGGTTAAGGAAGCACTTTTTAATATCCTTGGCATGGATGTATTTGATTCGCATTGGTGGGATGTTTTCGGCGGCACGGGCGCAATAGGGATCGAAGCCCTCAGTCGTGATGCCGAATTTGTCCGCTTTTCAGATCTCAACCGGCTACCGGTGGAAATCATCAAAGAAAACCTGGCAACCTGCGGTTTTTCCGCAAAAGCGGAGGTTCGCCGAGGAGATGCGTTTGCCCTGTTGAAGGTCCCCCCTGATAAAACCTTTGAGTACGTATATATCGCACCGCCACAGTACAAAGAAATGTGGTCTGAAGCACTTTCGATCTTGGATGAAAACCCAGGCTGGTTAAGCGAAACCGGGGAGGTAATTGTGCAGATCCATCCCAAGGAATATAAGGATCTGCCCACAAAAAACTTATTAAAATATGATGAACGCCAATACGGCAGCACCATGTTGATTTTTTATGAGAAGAAAACCTCAGATCATGGCTGATTATTTGTCGTTGATCAGCGCTATACTATAACTAACCCAATGTAATCAGGAGAATGGCATGGAATTAAAGATCATAAGCGTTGAAAAACCTGAAAACATTAATTTTGTTCTCGGTCAGGCCCACTTCATCAAAACCGTTGAGGATATTCACGAGGCCTTGGTTGGCAGTGTGCCTGGAATCAAGTTCGGTTTGGCATTTTGCGAAGCGTCAGGAAAATGTCTCGTTCGCTTCAGTGGTAATGACAACAACATGATTGAATTGGCCAATAAAAACGCCTTGTCAATCGGTGCCGGTCACTCTTTTATTCTCTTCCTCGCAGAAGGATACTATCCGATAAATATCCTGAACGCTCTTAAAAATATTCCCGAAGTCGCGCATATTTTTTGCGCAACCGCAAATCCAACCCAGGTGGTGGTGGCTGAAACAGAACAAGGCCGCGGCATCATGGGGGTGATCGACGGATTTTCCCCCAAAGGTATTGAGGATGCTGAAGAAAAAGATTGGCGTAAGAATTTCTTACGCATGATCGGCTACAAATCCTAACTCAATGCATTGCTGGCCATTCTTGAAAGGTTCGGAATGAACAACGCTTCTTTCCCCAGGAAAAATTTAAGGTCACCCAGTGAAATCATTGAGATGGCCTTCCCAGGTATTTCTCCACTCGAAGTTGAAGAGCTGGTTACACGCAGCAAGCGCGTGAATTACCAGCCTTCCGCTATTCTTTGCCGCGAAGGGAACCTGGAAGATAAATTTTTCATCCTGCTGGAAGGCCGGGTGGAAGTTTCAAAAACCATCAATGATACTGAGCAGCGCAAACTCAAGGACCTTGAACCCGGGGATTTCTTTGGGGAAATGGCCATCATGCATAACGCACCGCGTGCAGCAACCGTCACTGCAGCCAGCCTTGTTACGGTTCTTGAACTGGACAAAGAAAATTTTGACCGTGTCATTCAACGCTCTACCACCATCGCAATGGCAATGGTGCGCGAAATCAGCCTGCGGTTACGCCAAAA
This sequence comes from uncultured Anaerolineae bacterium, assembly GCA_903908605.1. Taxonomy (GTDB): domain Bacteria; phylum Chloroflexota; class Anaerolineae; order Anaerolineales; family Villigracilaceae; genus UBA5195. The sequence continues at coordinate 6,559 of CAIVSQ010000478.1, read as the reverse complement.
CGACGAGATGGCGGTAGAAGATTTGCGCATGCGTGCGAATGAACTGGCCCAGGCTTACCAAAAACTAGCTGAACAGGAATTGACGCGCAAGGAATTCATCACAAATGTCGCCCACGAGTTGCGCACACCCCTGATGGCGGCGGGTGGATTTTTGCAATTATTACAGATGGGAGCCATTGGCCCAGAAAAACTTCCGGATACTCTCGATACCATCGCACGAAATATTCAACATATCACCACCCTGGTCAACGATATCCTATTTCTACAGGAAATGGAACTGATCCTCCCCAAGTTTCAACCAGTCAATATGGTCAATATTGCCAGTGATGTGGCTGAAAAATATCAGGTGCAGGCTGCCGTTAACTTGCTGACCATCCAGGTAAATGCAGAAAACGGATTGCCTAAAGTATCCGGTGATGCTAAATCATTAGAACGTGCGCTCATGTCCCTGGTGGATAACGCAGTGAAATTCAGCCCTGATGGCGGTCAGATCGAAATCAAGCTTCACCGTGATGAAAATCACGTCATGATTGATGTCATTGACCCGGGAATTGGTATAGATGCGGAAAATATCAGCCGCGTTTTTGACCGATACTACCACGCTGAGACCAATGGTACCGAAATGTTCAGCGGCATTGGTCTTGGTTTAGCCATCACCAACCAGGTCATTCGCCAGCACAATGGTCGACTGACTGTTCACAGCACACCTGGCAAAGGTAGCACTTTCAGCATATCGCTCAAAGCTATCAAAGTTGTTTTTTAGCCCCAAGTGGCTCACTCCAGAACAACGACCAGATCACCCGCCTCGTTATAATATGAATGCCCGCTAAACGGTCCGTCGCCAGGTTCCATTTTGCGAATAGCTTCCAGAATTAATACCACATCATCGACGACCGGTAAGCGCTCCAACTCATCCAACCCAATCCAATGCGGGCTACCTTCAGGCGACCCGCACAATTCGCCTCGCGGATTTATCCCCTTAAACACAAACAATCCAATCCCCAGTCCAGGCGAAGCATTCACCATGATCGTTCCAACCAGCGACAGGTCAGCGGTAAGCCCGGTCTCCTCGAGCAACTCGCGCCGTGCAGTGCTTAATAAATCCTCACCTTGCTCCACATGTCCACCGGGTCCATTTAACTTCCCCGTCCAACGGGTCAACTTCCCGTTTTTGGGTAACAGCTCGATTAACAACACTTGATCGGCCCGGAAGGTGAACACCAAGACACGCGGGATAATATGATAGCGCTTATCATTCAGGTTTTGTTCGGCAGCCGGCATAAGAAACTCCAGAAATAAAGAGCCGGGGGGATTTTTCTCCCTCCGGCTCTTTATTTTTAGCCTACCAACTGGCGGAGATCATCGAGGTGACCAGCGGAGCCAAGTTTTTCATTCTTATTGGCAATAAACTTGGCATATTCACCCATGAAAATCTTACCCACCGGGCGCAGATCAAACTGCTCAGGATTATCGCGGAAATATTCGCGGTGAACGCGTGTCCAAACCAGGCGACCATCGGTATCAATGTTGATCTTGGTAACACCCAGGGTGGCAGCCTGCCGGAACTGGTTATCATCGACACCCTTGGCGCCCATCAGTTTGCCACCAGCGTTGTTAATTCGGGCAACTTCTTCCTGTGGGACAGAGCTGGAACCATGCATAACCAACGGGAAGCCAGGCAGTACCTTCTGGATTTCACTCAACACATTGAAGTGCAAACCCTGAGAGCCAGAGAACTTAAAAGCCCCGTGGCTGGTGCCGATGGCAACTGCCAGTGAATCGCAACCACTGCGCTCGACGAATTCACGCGCCTGGCGGGGATCGGTCAGCTTGGCGTTGGCTTCATCCACGGCGACGTGCTCTTCAACGCCACCCAGCTGGCCAAGCTCGGCTTCAACCACCAAGCCCTTGGCATGAGCAGCTTCAACAACGCGACGAGTGATTTCGATATTCTTATCAAAAGACTCATGGCTTGCATCAATCATTACTGAGCTATAGAAACCACTGTTAATGCAGTCATAGCAGGTTTCTTCATCACCGTGATCCAGATGCACTGCAAAAATCGCATCCGGGAAAACCTGGTCAGCAGAAGTAATGATACCTTCCAGCATTTTCTTATGAGTATAAGAACGGGCACCCTTGCTGATTTGAATGATAAAAGGGGCCTTGGAATCCACGTTACCCTTAAACAGACCCATGGCCTGCTCGAGGTTATTGATGTTATAGGCACCAATGGCATATTGGCCATATGCGGCTTCGAACAATTTTTTTGTTGTAACGATCATGATTTAAAATCCTTTTCTTTGATAGAAATCACCACTCAAAAAAGCAACTTGCAACTTTTCTTAATGGATTAACGTAAATATGGTTGTAGCCTGCAAATTCTGCTTGATTATACACACAAACTCAGGCTATAATAATTAAAAATCCTGCCAATTCGCATTTTTCCCAGGAGGAAACCATGAGTGATTTTTTTGGACGTGTTACCGGAGACCAGGACCCGATTAAGAAACTGGCTTCGTACATCCCCGGTTTCAGCGGATATATTGAACGTGAAAACCGCCGTGCCGCCGACAAATTGCTGCGCGATACAGTTGCGCGTAAATTTGAGGAACTATACAAACGGCTATCCGCTCTACAAGCCGACATTATTTCACAAGGCAATATTGAATTTATCGATGACCTTGAAAAGGCTGCCCTGCAGATGCGCACGTTCACCGATAAAATTCGTAATGCCACCTACGGATATTCTGGCTTCTTTGATGCGGTGAAAATTAATGAAGAAGAGCTCGCAAAAATCTATGCCTTTGATGCAGCCTTCTTTGACAGCGCCGAGCAAATCAAGAACGCTATCGATACCGTTGAAGCCACTGCTGGCGCAGTGGAAGGTCTTCCGGCTGCCATCCGCAACCTGGTTTCTCTGACCCGCCAGGCTGTCAACACCTTTGAACAGCGTTACGAGATTTTTACCGGCTCAAAGTAAATTTTGATGTTTTAGCCCTACAGGTTGAACAAACTTGTAGGGCTTTTTTTATTTGTATGACAACTAAGCCTCACTGTGATATATAATAGTAATAGTGAAATCATGCGCAATCCAAGGAGATATACTCATGTGGAATGAATACCTGAATGCAGTCGCAGTCGATGAGGTTCTTACCGTTCTATCTGAAAAAGGTTCGAGGGCACGCATTGTTGCCGGTGCCACCGACCTGCTACTTGAGATGGAGAGAGGTGTGCGGCCCGGCTTGGACACATTGATTGACGTGACGCGCATTCCCGGACTGGACCGAATTACCCTGGACGAAGATGATGTTATTCACATCGGGCCTATGGTAACCCACAACCTGGTAGCATCCTCTAAATTACTGCGTGAAAAAGCATACCCACTCGTGCGCGCGAGTTGGGAAGTAGGTGCTCCGCAGATCCGCAATCGCGGCACGGTCGCCGGAAATCTGATCACCGCATCACCAGCCAATGACACTATTACTCCACTCATGGCACTGAATGCGTGGGTGGTCCTCAAATCTGTTCGCGGGGAACGCCAGGTCCATCTGCAGGATTTTTATAAAGGTGTACGCAAAACTGTACTCGAGCCGGATGAAATGCTGGTGGATATTGCATTCAAAAGTCTGGCATCCAACCAACATGGCACCTTCGTTAAGGTAGCCCTGCGTCGAGCCCAAGCCATATCGGTCATCAATGTTGCCGTTATTCTTACGATGGAAGGCAGCAGCATCCAGCAGGCGGTAATCACCCTTGGGGCTGTAGCGCCAACCATTATTCATGCCACTGAAGCCGAAGCATACCTGGCGGGCAAATTACTTTCAGCCGAAGTAATCGAAAAAGCGGCCATACTAACCCAATCGGCCGCCAAACCTATCGACGATATTCGCAGCTCAGCTTCATATCGCCGAGAAATGGTAAAAGTTTTCACTGCACGCGCATTGCAAGCAATAAGCACTGGTCAGGAACAGGCTGGTATGCCGGACTCGCCAATTACCCTGATGGGTGCTGAAAAACAGGCCAAATCGGCGCAATTTTCGGCAAGCACACACAACGACACATCAATTATCGAAACGACCATAAATGGGCAAAAATACAGCTTCACTTCAGGCTCAGACAAAACCCTGTTACGCTTGCTTCGTGAAGATGCAGGCCTGATCGGCACAAAAGAAGGCTGTGCCGAAGGGGAATGTGGCGCATGCACTGTTTTTATGGATGGCAAGGCGATCATGGCCTGCATGGTACCTGCGCCACGTGCCCACAAAACAGAGATCGTCACCGTCGAGGGTCTGGCGAATGGCGACAAGCTACACCCGGTTCAGGAAGCATTTATCCAGGATGGTGCAGTTCAATGCGGATACTGCTCCCCAGGCTTCCTAATGTCCGCTGCAAAATTACTTGAAGAACAACCCAAGCCCAGTCGAAATCAGATCGAGGAAGCCATCACTGGTAACCTGTGCCGTTGCACCGGATATTACAAAATCGTCAAAGCAATTGAGGATGCCAGCCAACGCCAGGAGGCGTGAAATGGGAAAATACAATTATTTCGAACAAGCCAAAGGCCCAAAAGTAAAAACAATTCATCCTGTCTGGCGTGGAATTGGCCTGATCATCAATCTGATTCTACCGATCATTGCGATCGCCGGTGCAGTAGCTCTGGTTGATTTCGGCAAACAACAAAATTGGCCCTTTCTCGCCGAACTTGCCGGCACAGTCCGCTTTGGTAGCATTTTCTATCGCATCGCTTTCGTGCGGGATGTAGCGAATTACATATCAAGTATTCAGTATTTCAAGGCTCTGATGATTTTCTCAATTGCGCTTTATATGCTGTTTTCCAGTATTTTCGCGGTTATCAACGCCATTTTATACAGAATATTTGGACCACCCAGGTATGGCGATACCGATGCCCCGGCCCCGCGCGCGAAAACCAAACGATATACACGTTAATTTATTAGAATCATGTGCGGATTGGTAAAACACGTTTTATCAGTCCGAAAAATTAGCCTTCTACCGAGGAATTTATGATCGAATCTATCATTGGACAATCTGTTACCCGTATTGACGCCAGGGGCAAGGTCACTGGAGAAGCGCTTTATTCAGGTGACATCGTCATGCCAGGCATGCTCCACATGAAGTTTCTTTTCGCTGGGCGCCCGCATGCGCGTGTCCTTAGCGTAGATACATCCATCGCTGAGGCTTTCCCCGGCGTAGTGGCGATTTTTACCGCCAAAGACGTGCCAGTAAACGAATACGGGCTTCAGCTTAATGACCAACCCGTATTCTGTGGACCAGGATCCGACCGGCCAGGCGCGGATGTTGTCCGTTTCGTCGGTGACCAAATTGCGGCGATTGTTGCTGAAAGTGAGCACATTGCCGAAAAAGCGATGAAATTAATCAAGGTAGAGTACGAAGATCTACCTGTTCTGACAGACGCAGAAGAAGCTTTTAAGCCAGGGGCGTACTCCATTCACCCCGAAATCGGTCCTTCCAATATTTGTGTTCATGACCGCATCCGGAAGGGTGATGTGGAGGCAGGCTTCGCCCAGGCAGATGTAATTATCGAAGGCGAATACAGGGTGCCTGTCCAGGAACATGCCTACTTGCAGCCCGAAGCCGGCGTTGCATATGTTGACCCTCAGGGCTTGGTCACCATCAAAGCCGCCGGGCAGTGGACACACGCTGACCAAAAACAAGTAGCCCACTCGCTTGGCTTGCCCGTTGACAAAATACGCATTATTTATCCAGTCATCGGCGGCGCATTTGGTGGTCGAGAAGATATGTCAGTTCAGATCGTACTTGCACTGGCGGCCTGGAAGCTTAACCGCCCGGTAAAAACTATTTGGTCCCGCAAAGAATCATTAATTGGCCATGGCAAACGTCATCAGATGGTCATTCGTGCCAAATGGGGTGCTACGCGAGATGGCAAGCTAACAGCAGCAGAAACCACCTTTATCGCCGACGGTGGCGCATATATGTACACCACCAATAAGGTGCTTGGCAATGCCACCATCACCCAAAGTGGTCCTTACTTCATCCCTAATTTTAAGTCTGATGTGTATGGGATCTACACTAACAATATTCCCGGAGCTGCCTACCGTGGCTTTGGTGCCCCCCAGGCGCTGTTCATGGCCGAGCTTCAAATGAATAAACTGGCCGAAAGACTCAAGATGGACCCTGTTGAGCTGCGCATGCGAAATGCCTTACGCCCCGGCGACACGCTCAATGTTCAAACCCCAGCGCCGGGCCCCATCTCAATTGTCGAAGTAATTGAGGCGGCTGCCCGCAGGGGTGGCTGGGATAACGCCGAAGGCGCTTGGAAACTCAGCCCTGCCGCAACCGATGAAAAACGTCCTGCGCACATCGTTCGTGGCGTCGGTATTGCCGCTGGGTTTAAGAATATTGGCTTTAGTTTTGGTTACAAAGAAAACTGCTGGGCTCGGGTTGAGATTCACGGAAATGAAACCATTGAGCGGGTGGTTGTGTATAATGCCGCCGCTGAAGTTGGGCAGGGCAACCATACCATCCTGGCGCAGTTAGCCGCCGAAGGTGTAGGTGT
>CAIVSQ010000477.1 GCA_903908605.1 uncultured Anaerolineae bacterium | reverse complement strand
CACCACCTTGTCGGGCAAGGTGCGTCCATTGCCTCGTCAATCGCGGCAAATAATACTCATATTGGGCGAGTTCAACTTGAAGTATGCCTTCGGATGTGCGGGCGTGTTGGGCGAAAATATCAAGAATTAATCCGGTGCGATCCATAACGCGGATATTGGGTGCTAGTAGTTCCTCGAGTTCCCGCTGGTGGCGCGGATTTAATTCGTTGTCGAACACGACCACGGTTGCCAGGGTTTCTTCGCATAAAGCCTTTAGTTCAAGAACTTTTCCAGAGCCAATATATGTTTGTGGGTGTGCCCGATCCATTTTTTGGGTAAGCACACCGACGATATCCAGGCCAGCCGTGTCTGATAATAATTCAAGCTCGGCCAAGGAATCTTCAAGTGATAATAATTGAGGGCTATTAAATAGATCTGCGCCAACAAGAAAAGCTCTTTCTCGTGGGGCAGCAGTAGGTACAGGAATTCGTTTTGTCATGATGAGTCTTCTTTTTGATAATCAGTATGGCTGTTTATTTAATAAACAAAGGAAATTAAATCGCTACAGATTATGCGTGTAGGCAGTACGCGGATTAGCACTCCCTATCTTGGGGGAGGGCAGTTGTTTTTCATAACGCAATCACCATAGTTATAAATCCATTCTAGCAGAGTTTCGCCAACCATTTGTAGACTTTTGGGCGAGACCTTGTCCGGTGTGTCTTGGGTCGTGTGCCAATAATCATAATCCAAGTCTATTATATCGACCACTCTTGCTCCGTTGTCTTTAAATGGCATGTGATCATCCAGTACTTGATATTTATATTCAGGTATAAAAAAATTACCGTAGCCAAGATCCTTAGCTGTTCTCCAAATTTGCTCAGTTAATTCTGGGTCGGAATTTCTTTCCTTGAAAATGTCAAGGTTCTTATCGCCAATCATATCCACGACGATTACAACTTTTGGCTGTTTTTCCAGGCTGTTTGCCAACGCTTTTGAGCCAAGAATCCAATTCCACCCTGGAAGTCTTCCGTTATCCTCGATGTCAAAAAAGACAAGAGAGACTGGAACGCTATTCGTGGGCAAACAACGTGCAAATTCGAGCAAAAGCGCGACGCCAGAAGCGCCATCATTCGCTGCCGGAACAGGTAATTTTTGCAAGCTCACATCGGCATCGTTATCCGCATAAATTCGGCTATCATAGTGGGCGCCAAGCACCAATTTCGCCACATCAGTAGAATTTCGTGTAGCCATTATATTATAAGCAATATGCCCTTCAATTTCCTGTTTTAAAGTAACAACTGACCAACCATAACTTTCAAGTCTGCTCGTAATCAGTTGCTGCGTTTTTTGATGGGAGGTGGAACCAGGTATTCTTGCCCCATATTCAACTTGTTTAATTACGTCAGAGTACGCCTTATCGCCATCAAAAGCACAAGCCTGGTGGGGTAGGATATTTTCAACAATAATAAGACCGATCGCTAATATTATTAACGCGATACCTGAAAAAACCAGATAGAAAGATTTATTGAATTTCATTTTCCAGAAATTCTTCCATTGATAAGATTGCTCTTTTTGCGTACAAGTCCGCACGTTCACGCTTATTATTTTTGGGGTTGACATTCTCCAACGGGGGCAAAATGCCAAAATTTGCTTTCATTGGTTGAAAATTTTTCAAATCTATATTCGTTATATAGTAGCATAATGCACCCAGCATCGTATCTCGTGACAACTGTAGGGGGGTGGTCCCGCTTATTAACCTCGCAGCATTAATACCAGCCAACAAACCAGTTGCAATATTACCCATATAACCTTCAACACCCGTAATCTGCCCTGCAAAAAATAAATTTTCTCTTTGGCGAGACTGCAGTGATGATAGCAATAATTTTGGAGATGAAATAAAGGTATTCCGATGCATCTGTCCATACCTGACGAATT
>CAIVSQ010000476.1 GCA_903908605.1 uncultured Anaerolineae bacterium | reverse complement strand
GAAACATTGACGGTCCAATCTTCGAACAATGTTGTGGTTGGCAGGACGATGTCTGCTTGTTCTACGGTTGGGTTGAAGAATAAATCAACGACCACAATCAGTTCCAGTTTCTTGAAGGCTTCAATGATTTTGTTTCGATCGAAGTCCTGGCTCAAGACGTTCTTGTTGGCCACCCATAACATGCGCACGGGCGGTTCGGTCGCATCCATGATTTCTTGGGCAATTTTGTTGATGTTGAAAGCGCGGTCGGTGTAAGTCGCCGCAGCGCCTGCCTGACCGGTGTCAAATTCGCCCTTGGGGCCGGTTGCGCCAGTATAGCCCTTGGAACCTTCAGGAGCAGACTGTACCATGGCGTTGTAATTGAAGCCCCAGGTAAAAAGGTGCCCATAACGAGCGCCGCCACCGACTTTACCGATGTTGCCGGTCATGGCTACAAAAGCATTGATGGCTCGCACATTGGCTCCACCATTGACATGCCGTTGCAGGCCATAGCCTTCCCAAATTGTGGCTGGTTTCACCGAGGCAAATTCTTCGGTGATGCGCTTGATGCGTTCGGCCGGTATGCCAGACTGCTCAGCTGCCCATTCAACCGTGACTTCCTTGAGCAGATAGGCTTTGAATTCATCGTAGCCCATGGCGTTGTCGGTCAACCAGGCCTGGTCTTCCATGCCCAAGTCGAGCAGGTGGCGGGCCATGCCGAGAGCCAGCGCGCCATCCATGCCAGGTTTGATTTCCCAATACTCATCAGCCTTAGCCGCAGTCTGGGTAAAGATCGGATCGATCACCACAAGCTTAGCGCCGCGTCGTTTGGCTTCATAAATATATTTCATTGTGTGGATCGAGTTGGTGCAGGGATTTGCGCCCCAAACGATGATGTACTTGCTGTTGACCATGTCTTCCGGATCGTTGCACCACATATTGCCCATGTCAAAATTCTGGGCATCGATGCCGGCCGGCCAGCAGGGTGTCCCGGCGAAACGGGTGGTGTAGCCCAGCGAAGACATCATACCTTCCACGCCGTAGTGGGTAATCCCAAAGTTGCCAGAGTACTTGGTCATGCCGAGACCGAGCAAGCTGCCATCTTTTTCCTTGATTTCCAACATCTTCTTTGCAATGGTATCAAGGGCTTCGTCCCAGGAAATGCGTTTCCATTTACCGGTGCCGCGACCTTCCTGCTTCATCGGGTATTTGATCCGGTCGGGGCTGTAAACTGAGCGCGGGTAGGAATAACCTTTGACACACAGGCCTCCCTTGGTAAAGGTGGAAGCCGGGTCACCTTCAACATATTTGAGCACGCCATCTTTGACGTAGCTCAAAATGCTGCAGGTGTCATAACAGTTGCGAGGGCACGCGTTGTGGAATACTTGATACGCGTCCTTGCCTTCATAACCACCATTACTGGCGGATGCAGCGCGAGTACCCTGGCGTAAAAGTCCACCTGCGGGGAGGGCGCTAACGGCTCCAACAGTTGCTAACATCTTGAGAAAGTCGCGACGAGAGACTTTGCTTTCGATTGTCTGCTGGATATTCTGATTGCCTGACACTTTTTTATCTTGCATGGAAAAACCTCCTTTCAATTTTTTCACATCAAGCAGCGTTTTCAGCTGTTGCGGATTCCTGGAGTAGAAGGACCATGTTCAACCGGTCACTGACGTACAGAATGGCAGGGTGAACATCGTCTACCGCATGGATGCGTGCTGTAAACTTGGGCACCCAGCTTTGTAAATGGTTGAGTAAATAATCGTGCAGCTCACGCAGCTGCGGAGAATGGACCTGAAGCATGGCGCTCTCCATTTGCCAGAGTGCATCCAGTTCGAGAGCAATGTGGTCATCAGGGATTTTATTCAACCAGGGCGAAGTCAACCCCAGCATTTCATACAGGTAGCGCATTTTCTCAGATGAAGCCCCCATCAGGCGCGCTTCATCACCATCCAGGTAAATGGAAGCATAAGGCGGTGCCAGCAAAGCGCGCGGACCAACGAAGAGATGATTAAACGAAAACTCCACCGCGGACCAATCGTCCACGGATGGAGCTGGGTTATCGTGGGCCAGTGCCAGGTAAGCCACAAAGAGCTCGTCAGCATTGCTGGCAAAGAAAAACAGGCTCAGGTTTTTTAGTACATCGAGGTTGACGGACATAGGTACTCCAGCGAGATGTCAGAGATTGCGTGAATTTTCACAATAACTTTAACATTTCGCGGAGTAATGCACATCCCGCTATCGAAGAGTTTTTATATTACCCGATCGGGTAGTCTTCTGCTTCATCCTCCTGGGTAAGTAAACCCTTGCGTGTGGCATAAGCGGCAAGTTGTGTACGGTTTTCGAGATTTAGTTTTTCCAGGATACTTTTTACGTGTGCCTTGACCGTGTTGATAGAAATCTGTAAACGAATGGCAATTTGTGGATTACTTTCACCGCTGGCGGCTAGTTTTAACACCTCCAACTCGCGAGTGGTGATCTGATCCATTTGGTCAGTTGCGCGATTGCGGCTCGTGGCCATGTTTTTCATGACGCGACTGGCAGTGGCATGGGTTACTGCCACTTCACCATGGGTAACGCCAATCACCAGATCAAATAATTCACTGGCATCCAGGCTCTTCTGTAAATACCCGGCTACGCCCATGCGCAGGGCCAAATCGAGGTGCTCATCGGCTTCTGAAGAAGTCAGCATGATAATGGCTGTTCCGGGGCAGGTTTCCAGGATGGTTTTCGCAGCCTGTAAGCCGTCCATTTGTGGCATTAGCACGTCCATCATCACCAGATCCGGTTGCAAGCGTTGGCAAAGTGCAATAGCCTCGGCGCCGTGTTCGGCTTCGCCAATGACGGTTACCAGGTCTGGGCGCGCATTCATCAAGGAAATTAAGCCCTGGCGAAACAAGCGATGATCGTCAGCAACGATCGTTTTAAGCGGTAATTGTTTGGGCATGAGTGGATTCCAGTCGGTTAAGAGCTTTACTTTCGGTGAGTGGCAGGTTGAGAGTAACCGTTGTCCCAATCCCTGGCTTCGAAGAGATGATCAGATTTCCTTGCACACTTTCGGTCCGTTCACGCATTGATTTTAGTCCAAAGTGTTTTTTGAGCTCTTTTTCGACAAAGCCGATCCCGTCATCCCTAATTTCCACCCACAGGTTAGCCTCTTTTCGTAAAAAGCTAACCGAAAGGTGGTCAGCCTCGGCATGCAGGCGGACGTTGGTGAGCGCTTCCT
>CAIVSQ010000475.1 GCA_903908605.1 uncultured Anaerolineae bacterium | reverse complement strand
GGAATGATCATAAGTTCCATTGGCTTGGGTTTGCTGCTGTTGGAACTTTTTTCCATCGGTGCCGGCTGGCTGGCTGGTGGAATGATCATAAGTTCCATTGGGCTGGGGTGGGGTTTGTGGCTGCTGGAACTTTTTTCCATCGGCGCTGGCTGGCTGGCGGGTGGAATGATCATAAGTTCCATTGGCTTGGGTTTGCTGCTGTTGGAACTTTTTTCCATCGGTGCCGGCTGGCTGGCTGGTGGAATGATCATTAGTTCCATTGGCCTGGGTTTGTGGCTGCTGGTACTTTTTTCCATCGGCGTTGGCTGGCTGGCGGGCGGAATGATCATTAGTTCCATTGGCCTGGGTTTGTGGCTGCTGGTACTTTTTTCCATCGGCGTTGGCTGGCTGGCGGGATGAATGATCATTAGTTCCATTGGGCTGGGGCTGGGGTTGTTGCTGTTGGATCTTTTTTCCATCGGCGTTTGCTGGTTGGTGGATGGAATGATCATTCGTTCCATTGGAAGCATTGCTCTTCTCACGTCGCTGTAATTCACGCACGAGGCGAGGTTTAAAATAAGCCAGCAGAAAATCAATTGTTTTCCGGCTGAGCTGCCACCTGCCAGTGCGTGTTTCAACCAGGTTGCATTCGAGCAGCATTTTGCAGGTCTTGTTGATGGTTTTGTCGCTGTAGCCGGTTCGATCGATCAACCACTTTTTGCTGACGGGTCGGCCCTCCCAGAACATGGCGAGCATGGTTTCGCGCAGCGCGCCTTTAAATTGAGAAAGCCAGTCTTCCAGCCCTTCTTGTTTTTTGTCCTCCATTCGGCACCTCCTATTAAAATTTGAGAAATCATTGCCCAGGTTGAGATTGCACCGGTCCCATGGATTGCCCCCTTCAGGCGAACAGTCAAAGAGGGGAGCTTACCATGCATGCAAGAACCCTACCGCCGGCGATCATGTGTCAAAAACGCATAGTACAGATCCAACCGGCGGGGGTGCAAAACTAACAATATATTAGAACTAATGTTCGTAAATATCAATCAGCCAACCTTAACAAATCATGTTTGTTAAGGTTGGCTGATTGAATAGATCAGTTTGGGGATGGTTCGCCCGTTTGGTTTTCCCCGGGCGGGTTTGCCAGGTTTAGCTCTGACGTTTTTTGCGCAGGCGGGCGCGGCCGTTACGCATACGCTTCTCTATCCAGGCGGCCAGTGGTTCGGCTGGAAGGTAATCCAACAGCGGCCAGGGTTCCAAGCCACGGGAGGTTAGCACCTGGTTGGCAGCCTTGATGCCTGTGCCACAGGCGCGCTCCAGGAAAAAGGAGGGCAGGCTGTCGCGAACCCAGTCGCCGGCGCAGAATAAATCCGGCCAGGGGGTGGTGATGCCCAGGTGGCGGTCTTTGGGCCCCAGGCTGGGCAGGGTGTGAACCGCTGCGTTGCGCTGGAGATGTTGGTGCAGCAGGTGCCCGCGTAGTTCCGGGTAGGCCGCGTGAAAATCGGCGATGACGCGCGCCAACAGCAGCGCGTCTGGTTGGTCGAGCACTTCTTGTGGACCGTATATATGCAGCTCCACGGCGGAACCGCCGCTGGCCTGGTGCCAGGCACGGTAAGAGGCATAGATGCGCTCCAACCAGAAAAAATTGTGCATGGCAAAATTCCCGGTAAACATCCCACCTTCGGGACCAGGGCGCGGAGAGGTGTCGAACCACAGGCGCACAATCGCATTGGCGAGGCTTTTGGGAAAATAACGATCGGATGGGCCGAAGCTCTTTTCGAGCAGCGTGGCGGCAGCCTGCGAGTCGGTGGCCAATATCAGGCTGGGGGCGGAGTATTCCTGGGTGGCGCAGGTCACCTTCCAGCCCCCGCTGGGCAATGGACTAACCTGTTCAACCCGTTGGTTAGTCACAATTTCCCCGCCCAGGGCGCGGATGCGGGTGGCCAGTGGTTCCACCAGGGCGGTGCCGCCGTCTTCGGGCAGGTATGAGAAGACCCAGGAATCCCGGCGACGGGTGGTATAAAAACGCAGGAAGGCCAGAAAACCCGCCAGCGGAATCTCATCCGCATGGGTGGATAAGCCGTTGCGGGCCAGCCCGGTAAAAAAAGCCCGCAGGGCTGGTGACCAACTGCGAATGGTTTCGCCCAGCATACGGCCTTCGAGTGGTTGATCTTCACCAAAGGGGTCCACGCCCAGTGACATGACCAGCACCGACCAGGTGTGCAGCAGTTTCAACCAGTCGCGTACATCGATGGTCATCAGGAAACTTGGGCGCAGGAAAAGTTGCAGGTAGTGTAGAGGGGCCGGGAAGAGGCTGTTACGGATGGCGCTGCCGACGCGGGCCGAGCGTACCCCGGCTGCGTCGCGGTAAATCCACAATTCTTCCTGGGCCGGTACAAACACCGGGCGCAGGTTGTGGCGAGCTAACATAGCTTGCAGGTTGCGGTAAGGCGACCAGATGCCGTGCACACCATGTTCCAGCCGGAAGGTCCACTCGCCCAGGGTGACCTGCTGCCCGCCCGCCAGCCGACCGCCTAAAAAGTGCGGGTCGGCTTCCAAAACCAGCGGTTTCAGACCTCGCTCAGCCAGGTGCAGCGCGGCACTCAGGCCAGCGACACCGGCTCCGATGACAATGGTATCTGTTTTGGTTTCGGTCATGAGATGGACTTATCCTGGGGCGTGTGTAGAGATGTGCCCCGCCCGCAGGGCAGGGTAGCGCAGCCATTCCAACAGCGGGTCGAGGGGCCGTGTTTGCATCAGCGAAGGCTCGGCGTAGCACTGTTGAAAGCAGCTATGACAATTACGGGGCGGCTGGCCATGGGCCTGATAAGCGATTTGCCAGGCTTGCTGCCAACTTTGCACATCCAGCAGGTTGACAGGGCGCCCACCCTGGCCGTTGGCTGCTTTTTCAAGGGGGCGGCAGGGATAAGAAAGCTCGCCATTGGTGTGAATGCGTGGGGCCAGCGTGGGCAGGCAGTCGAAAGGCTCAAAATTCGCCAGGGTCCGCAAGTAAGCGTCGCTGCCCAGGATGGGTGCGCCGGCGCGCTTGCGCCTGGGCAGATCTTCAATAAAGCTGCGGTACTGGTCAGAAACAGCCAACTCGTAACGCGGCCAATTATTGACGGCTTGCGGTGAGAAGGAAATCAACAGGTTGTGCTGCTGACAGAAATCGATCAGCGCAGCAGCGCCGGGCAGGGTTTCAGGGGTCAGGACCGTGTTCAGGCACATGCGGTAGCCCAGTTGTTTTTGCAACCCGGCGAAGCGGGTGACGTTATCCAGGATGGCCAGGGCCTGGCTGGTTGTGATTCCATTGACACGAGTCATCAAAGATGGATCGAGGGTATCCAGGCTGACCACCAGGCGGTCGAGGTGGGCCAGGGCGGATTCATGGCGGGCCAGCAGGCTGCCGTTGGTGATGATGGTCAGCTCGCGGAATTTTAGCTCTGTTTTGGCCAATGCCAGGATGCGATCCACCTCCGGGTGGGTGAAGGGTTCGCCACCGGTCAGGATGAGTGCATCGACCCCGCTGCGGATGATTCCGAGAATGGAGCGCACTTGATGGAAGGGCAGAGGTTGCTGTTTTTGTGCGTTGCGCCAGGCACCAAAATCTTCACAATACTGGCAGTTCAGGTTGCACTGTTCCGTCAGGTAATGGATGGCGACGCGTGGTTGCAAGTGGCGATCAGCGCGAGCCAGCTTGAGCAGGTTGGTGGGGGTGGTCAACATGGGTTGATTATACCCCGCTGCCTGGCTGGTCAATTTTTGGCAATTTGATTGGATGCGCACCCGGGCATAATATAATGACAATATGGAATATGTGCGCGTTGTCGTGAATCTGCCGTCTGTCAGCGGGGAGTTTGATTATCACCTGCCGCCTGCCCTGCTGGGTCGGGTGAATACTGGTCACCTGGTGCGTGTGCCCTTTGGCCCCCAGGTGGTGCAGGCTGTTGTATTGGAACTGGTTTCCCAACCGGTCGTCGCTCAAACCAAAGATGTACAGGAATTGATCGATCCCCTGCCGGTGCTCACCCCGGCGCAGGTGGAACTGGCGCGCTCGATGGCGGCCCATACCCTCAACCCACTGGCCGCCATGGTTGAATTGATGCTGCCGGTCGGGCTTTCTCAACAGGCAGATGTGCTCTTCAGCCTGGCGGGAAAGCCAATTGGCGCACCTCAACAGTTTCCTGAAGTCCAAAAACGCTTGCTGACGCTGCTGGGCGAGAAGAGCCCCTTGCGCGGCCGGCAGATTGACCGCCATTTTCAGCGCGTAGACTGGCGCAAGGCTGCCCAGCAGCTGGTGAACCAGGGGGTGCTGCGGCGCGAGTCAATTTTGCCGCCACCTGCCGTACGCCCAAAATTTATTCGCACCGCCCAACTGGCGGTCAGCCCGGATGAGGCGCAAGCTGCCATGCCTGCCCTGGGTCATACACCTGCCACCCAGCAGCGTCGGGCGCGGGCGTTGCGCTTCCTGGTTGATGAGCCTTCCGCGGTAGCGGTCACCTGGGTCTACGCCGAATCGGGCTGCAACCTGGCTGATTTGCAGGAACTGGCCGAGCGCGAATTGATCGTGCTGCTTGAAACTGAAATCTTTCGCGACCCACTCGGTAAACTGGCTGCGCGTGGATTGGACGATCAGCTGACCATGGCAAAAACCAGCCTGACCGACGACCAGGAAACCGCCCTGGCTGCCATTACAGCGTCATTTGATGAGGAAAAGCCGGCTGCCTTTCTCCTATATGGGGTGACCGGTTCGGGCAAGACTGAAATTTACCTGCGTGCCACCGCCGAGGCTTTGCGGCGCGGCAAGAGTGTTTTCGTATTGGTGCCAGAGATCGCCATTACCCCACAGGTGGTGAGGCGCTTCCTGGTCAACTTCCCGGGTCAGGTTGGCCTGGCGCACAGCGGTCTCTCGGATGGGGAGCGCTACGATACCTGGCGTCGGGCGCGGTCCGGCCAGCTTAAGGTCATCATTGGGCCTCGTTCGGCTCTCTTCCTTCCGTTTGCCCGGCCGGGGCTGATCCTGGTGGATGAATGTCACGATAATTCTTACTACCAATCTGAACTGCCGTTTTACCACGCGGTATGGGCTGCTGAACGCTATGCACAAATCAGTGGGGCAGTCTGCGTGCTGGGCAGTGCCACCCCGGGGCTCAAGGAGCGCTACCGCAGCCGGTTGGCAGGACCCCAGGCGCAGCGGGATGGCTTGCGCAGCCTGGAACTGCCACATCGTTTCAAAACCGCGGCGGGGGGTGGCGGCCTGGGTGATCTGCCGCCTGTGACGTTGTTGGATATGCGTGAGGAGTTGAAGAGTGGCAACCGAGGGATCTTCAGCCGTCAGTTGGTCGAGGCATTGTCTGAAACGTTGGAACGTGGTGAGCAGGCCATCCTGTATCTCAACCGGCGCGGTACAGCAACCTATGTTTTTTGCCGTGATTGCGGCTATGTGATGAAGTGTTCACGCTGTGATACACCCATGACCTTCCATACTGGTGCGGTTGGTGAAACGGGAGGCCTGGTCTGTCATCGTTGTGGCAATACGCGTGGTTTACCCAACAGCTGCCCGGCCTGCAAGAGTAGCCAGATTCGAACCTATGGGTTGGGCAGTGAAAAAGTGGAGAGCGAGGTGGTGGCCTTGCTGCCCAAGGCACGTGTGCTGCGTTGGGATTGGGAAACCACGCGTGAGAAGGATGCACACGAGATGATCCTGAGTCATTTCAGCCATCACAAGGCGGACGTGCTGGTGGGTACACAAATGCTGGCCAAAGGACTGGACCTGCCACTGGTGACCCTGGTGGGGATTGTCTTGGCAGATGTTGGGCTGACCCTGCCCGACCCCTTTGCTACAGAACGTACCTTTCAACTGCTGACCCAGGTGGCAGGACGCGCCGGTCGCTCAGAACGTGGCGGACGGGTGATCATGCAGACCTTTATGCCTGAAAACCCTGTCATCCAGATGGCTGCCCGGCATGATTTTGAGGCTTTTTATAGCTGGGAGATGCAAAACCGGCGCAGCCTGGGCTATCCACCCTTTTACAACCTGATGCGATTGGAATATCGCCACAACGATTCAGCTGAGGCTGAACGACAAACCCGTGCGATGGCCGAGCGACTTAACCGTGAGCGCGGCCCCGAAACTGAGTTGATCGGCCCGGTACCTTGTTTCTTTGGCAAAATAAACGGGGTTTACCGCTGGCAAATTGTGGTGCGCGGTCCAAATCCTGCCGCGCTGATGAATGGCAGGGTTCCGGATGGTTGGCGGGTTGAAGTAGAACCGGTAAGTTTGCTATAATCGTGCTATATTGTTTTCGGCCGGAGAATTTGAAACCGGCCTTATTCACCATAATGAAGGAGTATGCAGAATGCAATCGTTCTCACGGGGTTGGAATTTCCTTATTCAGGCCTGGAAAATGGCCATGGCGGATAAGGATCTGTTGAAACCATCTATTTTCGCGTTGGTTGCGGGTTTCGTCGTGGCACTAATCGGTGTGGTTCCGCTGGTTCTCTCGGCGTTGGTCTTGGGTACCGAGTCGCTTGTTGGCAGGATTGCAATGGGCCTTTTTGGCACACTGCTGGTCTTTGCCCAATTTGCTGTCACGTACATCTTCTCGGCCATGACGGTTAAGTTAATTTATGATTACCTGACCGGTGGGGATGGGCGCATGGATAAGGCCTGGGAAATCGTCAAGCGCGATTGGTTGGATATTCTCTCGTTGGCGGCGGCTTCAACCTTGGTCAATGTCATCAAGAATATTGTCAGAGGCAATGGCAGGCGTCGCAACTTCATCGGCGAAGCAATTGCTGGTCTGATTGACCGCCTGTGGACCGAAGCCACTTACCTGGTGCTGCCAATTATGGTGATTGAAGATGTCAATTTGAAGGATGGTCTGACACGTGCCACCTATGTGGTCAAAAACAACCTTCTTCTGATCGGTATCAGCACGATCGGTGTGAGCTGGGTGACCGGGTTGCTTGGCTTTGTTTTTGCCCTGCTTGGCCTGGGCCTGGGGTTCGGGATCGCCTTGCCGATTATCTCCCTGGCCAACGGTGGCACCGCCCTGAGCGTGATCGCCATCCTGCTGGGCGTTATGGTCGCATCGGTCTTTTTTATGGCAGCCAATGTGATTGGATCGTACACTGCCACCGCCTATCACACCTGTCTGTACCTGTGGGTGCGCAATAACGAAACCAGTGGTCAGTCTGTGCCCGCGAATGTTCCCGCGCCGCTCGCCGCTGTCTTACCGAGGTAACCATGCAGCCAAAATCATCCCCTCCGCCCCGGCGTATCTTCCTGACCTGGGAAGATGTCGACCGCTTGATCGATCGCCTGGTCCCGCAGTTTAATCGTGAATTTAATGCCATGGTTATCATTACCCGTGGTGGTATGATCCCGGGCGGCTTGATGGCGGAGGCGATGAATATCACCCACATCCTGACCGCAGCGGTGGATTTTCCGGCCGAGATAGGGCGTGACCGGCAGTTATTTGCCTGGCCTGAGTTCATCCAATTTCCGTCTGAAGATAAATTAATTGGACGCTCCACCCTGATTGTGGACGATGTGTGGGGTTCTGGTCGTACGATTACAGCCGTCAAGAATCGTGTTTCTTCGGCGGGCGGGTTTCCAGAGACCTGCGTGCTTCATTTCAATCCTTATCGCACCCTTTTTGGGCACTCGAAGCCGGATTATTACGCCGATGTCACCGATGCGCGCATTATTTACCCGTGGGAGATCGCGCGTGGCACAGATAGGGTCATGCTGGGCGAAGGCGACCGTCTCTAATATTTAATGAGGATCCAAAAAGCGCGGGGCCACTCGATT
>CAIVSQ010000474.1 GCA_903908605.1 uncultured Anaerolineae bacterium | reverse complement strand
TCCGGCATGATACGGTTAACCAAGGCTTCCGCCCGGGTTTGCAGTTCGGACACGACCTGGTCATGTTTCTCGTAATACTCGGTCATCGCCTCGCCAACCAGATCACTCATGGCGAGAAAGCCAAGATCCTTTTTAGCGGGTGTTGCTTCTTTCGACATACTTTTCTCCTTGGAATGGTGCCCGGTACTGCACGGGTATGGTACCCGGTTCTGCACGGGCAATGAATGATTTATCTTCCACCCCGATCGCGAACACGTAGTGTGGCCAACATGTCGGCATAGGATGAAAGCGGGTTGATCAACGATACAGGATTTAGAAACAACTTCTGGACCAGCATTGAAAAATAGCCCAGGGGAATGACCAGCCAGAGTGCCCAGATGATCACGGTGGTGACATTTCCGCGCGTATTTGAAACCACATTCACGGCGGTCTGTGCAGTACCTACCATCGACGCCCAGGCTTCAGGCGAGACATTCTGGGTCATGTTCAGGTATAGACGGCTCCCAATGACAGCCAGCGCGTAGACGGCCACCCCGGATTTTACGAACCACAGCAGGTTGAAACGCTGCGCCGGGGAAACCAGTATCGCTCCCAGGCCAAAGAGCCACATGGCAGCGCCGATCCAGGGTACGGGCGCGCCCATGCCCCACTGTGCACCCAGCCATAAGGTCAGAACGCCGGCGGTCAAGATTTGGGCGGTACGCGTTATAGGCTGACTTTCTCCGCGTCCCTGTCGCAGTGGACGGGAACCGGAAAGCTGTTGCACAGCCTGATCAACCACCAACCCCATCACAACTGCTGCCCCGGCGCTAACCAGTGCGGCCAGTGAACCGATCAAGCCATACAATAACCAAAGCAAGCCGTTGATGGCGTAGACCGGAATATCGAGAATTAAGGTGTTGATCTGCTCGAAGGACATATTTTCCTGGATAAGGCGGAAGGCAGGTTAGGACAACCCTTCGTGATCGCGCAGCCATTTTTCAAAGAACGCTTTGTCTTCTTGAAAGCGTTCTTCCTCGCTGCAAGCGCCTGATATTCTTAATGCGGAAAATACCAGGACAAGCATTGATAACCAGACCAAACCGAAAAGGAATAAAAGAATGTTCATTGTCCGGATGAAGATGCATCGATCAGGGTGGGCAAAACAACCCAGATTTTGGCTTTGCCGGTCTGGCTCAGGGCGCGCGGGTTGGTGATTGCCCGACCGTTGAAAAATGTACCGGCTGTGTTTACCGAAACCAGCAGATCAAAAACGCCGGGATCCGCAAAGGGAACTTTTAATGCCGCCAGGGTAAATGAACAGGTGCCGCTGCAGCCGGTGGATGGTGAGCCATAGCGTTTCAGGTCGAAGAAACCCTGATGCACAAAAGCGCCGTACCAGGTCGATCCCAGGTCGCTCACGATCCAGTTACGGCTGGCACCGGATAGGGTGGCCGTGGCCCGTGAACTGGTAATCTGCTCCGGCAGGGTTTCACGATGAGCGCGGCAGCCCTTGAAGATCTGCACATTACGGCAGGTTTGTGGAATTCCATTTGTTCCGCCGCGACAGACCCTCTGGGTTTCGAAGATCGGTTCATGCCAGGTATAGATGACTGGTGGGATCGAGACTGAGGCCTGCACATCCGCACCGCGCTTTTCGGGATCCTGACCCACCACCAGTGGATAATTTGGCGCACCCACTGTGATAGATAGGCTGGGTGCCGCCTGGGAGATGGAAGGCCCCGGGCAGGATGGTGGTGGTGTCTGGGTCGCTTCCGGGGTGGTGACCGGGGTGACTTCAGTCGGCGGTAGACCACACGCAACCGGGTTAGCCTGGCACAGTTCTGCCGGGCAGCCGGTCGGCGAATTCGAGCAGGAGTTGTAGAGCATGGCCAGCAGGTAGACATTCTGGTCTTTCATAGAAGACGTAAGAAGTTTCTGAAAAATATTCCAGGTGTCCGTACCAAGGGCCAAAAAAGCCCAGGAATTACCCTGGTTGTTTATCAGCGCATCGGCAAATTGATCTGCCTGCACCTGGGTAATGCCACTGTTTCCACTGAGCGCTTGAAAAATACCTCCGAGCAGCTGCTGAGGGGTAGTGCTGCCGCCTGCCAGGGAACCGGCAGTCTGGATAGCAAATCCTTGTCCCATGCCAACTTCCCCGTTGGCGTTGATCAACCCGGAGGCGGTCGGATTCATAGCCATGAAAAACAAGGTTGATGCAGATGGTGTCATCATGGTGGACCCATCTGGGGCAGTGTAGACATGATAGGTGGCTTCCATGCTGATGCCCCAATTCGCAAGTGGACCGACATCTGGCATCCAATCTGCGGGTTGGCTGATCTCACCACCATCGATGACACCAGCTTTTATTGTCCCGTCCGTATTGAAGAAATCGCCCCAATTCGCATTGGGGGTATTGCCCTGGGCCTGGGCCGGGAAAAAGGTACTCGCAACCAGGGCGATGATCAGTAGAACGAAACTTAGCTTGATGGTCTTCATGAGCCGCTCTCCTGATCAAAACGAACACGCTCGAATTTCCAACCGGCATCCGCGCTTTCAACCACGATCACCTGGGTGCTGCTGGTGTTGGCTTCCCCGCTATTCAGGTTGGTGCAGATGGTTTTAAGCTCCCATATTTCTGATTTCGCAGGTTCGTCCAGTTTTGTCACAAGGGTTGCGGAGGCTGTCTTGCAGGTCAGGCGCAGCGAGTCTTTTTCAACGGAGGGCCAGAACATCGGAGCGTAGGCATTTGTAACCATTTTGCAGCCGGCATCCGTGGCCAGTTTGCATATTGAATCGATCC
>CAIVSQ010000473.1 GCA_903908605.1 uncultured Anaerolineae bacterium | reverse complement strand
TCGTAATTATAATAATCCTGTTTTGTATAACGTCTGAAGCTTTTTATCGGCAGTTTATCGGCAATCGAATGGGCGGAATCGGTCTATAATATTCTTATGAGTGAACCCTGGCAACCAGCATACAACATTACCCCCCAACTGGCGCGCCGGCTGATGGAAATCGAGTCGGCGCAGACGATTGTGACACACACACCTTTTCTCCCAGCTGTCGAAGCGGAATTACGCCAGCGGGTGCGTATTCGCGCCACGCATTATTCCACGCGTATCGAAGGCAACCGCCTGACCCTGGAACAAGCCGAGCAGGTCATCCAGGAAAAGCACATCGCGATCCGAGGATATGAGCGAGACATCAGTGAAGTCCGCAATTATTGGGAGGCGCTCCTGCGGATTGAGGATTGGGCTGCTCAGGGAAAACCACTCACTGATGATTTGATCCGCCGCCTGCATGCCCTGGTGGAATACGGCACACGCACCAAGCCAACACCCTATCGCGATGGACAAAACGTTATCCGCGATTCCCTCAGCGGGGGGATCGTTTACCTGCCTCCAGAAGCGGTGGATGTGCCTGGCCTGATGGCCGGACTGGTGAAATGGGTCCAGCGCGCCGAGAATGAGAAAATTCCCACGCCGCTGATTGCCGGCCTGGTGCACTACCAGTTTGTCACCATCCATCCCTATTATGATGGCAATGGACGGACGGCCCGCTTGTTGGCTACCTTAATACTGCATCGCGGCGGCTATGGGCTGAATGGTTTCTTTTCCCTCGAGGAATATCATGCCCGTGACTTGGAGAACTACTACGGAGCGCTTTCGGTCCATCCGCATCACAACTACTACGAAGGCCGGGCACAGGCTGACCTAACTTCCTGGCTAACCTATTTTGTTGGCCTGCTGGCAGATGTCTTCCGCACTGCCAAGGATGAAGCGCTGCGCCTGATGGATACGCCGCCTGCCCATGAGCCGGAATTCCTGAGGCGGCTGGATCACCGCGCCCGGATTGCGCTGGGATTGTTTGCGAAACAGGAAACCATTACTGCAACGCAAGTCGCCCAGATCCTGGGGCTATCGGAGCGTATGGTGCGCAACCTGATGCGAGAGTGGGTCGAGCAGGGCTGGTTGTTGGTTGCCGATGATTCACGCCGGAAACGGGCCTACAAGTTATCGGAAATTTATCGGCAATGAACAAGTAATCTACAGAACTACATTCAGTCTCAGGATGTACTTGAGTATGTTATCTTTATTCCTGAGTTGGCTTGTGGGGAGCTCCAACTTCACAATTCCATGCCCGGGCAAGTGACCGATAATAATGGAACCAGGTCCCATTTTCAATCTGCCACCACCACGCATCGGGCAGCTTCCACCAGGGACCATAAATTAAATCGTCAGGAGGTATGATGCCATTGATTTCGCGAATTAGTTGTCTGGCTTTTTCAGTCCCCTGGTTTGACCTGACATAATTAACTTCCATTATCCCACTTACAATTAACCACGGCTGCATTACCATAGGAACAATTGCACATGCCCGGCCTTTACCATGTGCAGCATTCTGGTCATCGATTTCGGTCCAACGCTGGATCCTGTCCGCCCAGAATTCCCGATACGTGATCCCGGGTGCGAGGCGCTGAGCTGCCGCTACTTGCATCGGCTGGCCGGCTTTGATATAAAAAAACCCACCCAGCGAAACTACTCCTATCACAACAGACAACAACCCCCAAACAACAAGCTTCCCAATCAGTTTTCCAATCATCTCTTTTCTCCTTGGTCCAGGTTCGACCTGCCACATTATGTGGCGTTCGCAAACTATGTCTCTCACGATAAAAGTGAATACAGTCCATTAATAGCACGTATGTTCTTTTTAGTCAATAAAAATGAATGGTCGATTGGTAGTTGTTGTAACCCAGGAAGGAGAGCGTTGTTTAAAATATTTGACACATTCATTGAAAGGGTTGGATATTAGTCCTTAAGCGCTATAGGCCATTTTGGGTGGATAATAGACCCTTCCGTGGATAATAGCCAACCGAATGGATAATAGCTTTTTATCACTTTAGATGCTAACTTAAGGGTTGTCCGTGATCGCGCGCAGTGCAATTTTCAATCCCTGGGGATGATTTATTGAGCCGGAAATCAAACTATTGACAGAACATATGTTCTGTAATAAAATACCCCTACATTCACCACCCAATCCCCCGCTCATAAGGTGGTGTTTGCAAGGCCTACCGTCCCCCCTACGGCAGGCCTTTTTCTTTATCATCGACCGGTTGAATTTAACACTTAAGGCTTTCGTTCTGAATCTGAGTTATTTATTTTTGGTTGACGGGGTGTTTTTGGGAAACCCAGATGCTGCCGTCCGCGTGCCGTTTGCCGGCCTTGATAACTTCCAGATTCGTCATAAGCGTGTTGGCTCGCTGCAGGCGGGACTCGGACGCCAGGGCGCGATTGATTTCCTGAATTAATTTCTTCTGGACTTCTTCTGTTTCGCAAAATACATACAGCCAGCCCTGGCCGGCATCGAACGCGTTCTGCCATTTACGGGCGCGCGCCTCGCTATCCCCTTTGTTAACATCCCGCTCAACCTCCACATGAATTTCTCGACCGTTCTTACGTGCCAGAATATCTGGTGATGAGATGCGGCCATCACTCATGGGAATGTTGATTTCCCCTTTCGAAATAATTTCATAACCTTCTGCTTCAAGGAAGGTGGCTGCTTTCAAAACCAACATGGTGTGCGCATCTGTACTGTGCGCAGAGCGAACAGAGTGGTATTCATTCTCTGCCGGCAGTTTTTGAGCCAAAAAGATATAAGCAGTTTCTCCCAACCGGTCGAGAGCCAGCACCTGGGGAGGCGCGCCATTTCCGGTACCGGCAGTATCTTCTATCGTAACAAATCCCATTTCCTTCAACCGGCTGATGACGTTCGAAACTGCCCCGGATGTGGAATCTATACTGAATTTATTTGCGATTGCTTTTACGATTTCTGGTCGCCGCGCTATACCGGTATCGCCGATCAAACGGATGATAAAAGATTGGCGTTCAAAACCTGCGCTGGCCGCCCAGGCATTAAACCAGGATGGCACACAAAGGTTGTTCGATGGCATTTCTCCGGTTGGCGGATTATTTTTAAGTTTTTCGTTTTGAATGGAAAGACGCTTATTTTCGTTTTGCATCTGTTCAATTTCAGTCTGAAGTCTCAGGTTTTCCTGACCAAATTTTTCACACCGAAGAAGTAATTCATCCCGCTCGTGAACGAGATCCTGATTACGTTGGGTGGCCTGCTGCAACAACCCAACTTCTGGAATAATGGAAACGGCATGCATTTCGGAAATACGCTGGTAAACCACCCTGGACAGTTCTTCCATGCGGATGGCTTCCAGTCCACCTTTTTCATGCTGCTTTTGTTCAAGCCAGTCCGCAGCTATGAGTCTGGCCAGATTGAACATGGCTTCACGGGCTGAGGCCCAGCGCGTTTCGGCAGCATCCCGCAATCTGGTCTGGGTATCGATCAGGCTGTTCAACATTTGCAGGGTGACCGTACTTATGGATTGATCGCCATCCATTGACTGGCCTCCAGTTTAGCAAGACTGGCTTGCGCAACTTTGAGAGCCTGTTGGGCGGCATCCAGGTTGGCAGTGGTCGGAGCTGAAACCCAGGTGAGCATCGCGCGCGAGGTTTCCAGATAAGCACTGCCTGTGCGAATGGCCATATCTCTGGCCGAAACTGCTGCTGCAGGCGTGGAAGTCTGATCGATCTCCCGCATCAATTGGATGGTTTCATCCTGGATAATCTGCCCTTCACTGGACTGGCTGAACAAGTCGCTGCCATAGTTGTCGGAAAGCAAACGGGTCATGCGTCCATCCAATTCCAGAAAACGGGTATGCCAATTCGCCAACGAACGGCGGTAATCTTCCATTGCCTTAACATCCGGCAGAAGCAGCAGGGGATGATTGTTTTTGTCGCGGGGCGAAATCACCAAACCCAAACCAAGCAGCAATACAGCCATACTCGTGATCCATACCCATTTTGGAATGACAATTTCACTTTTCATTCCCAGGCCTCAGCCGTGACTGGGAGCT
>CAIVSQ010000472.1 GCA_903908605.1 uncultured Anaerolineae bacterium | reverse complement strand
TGCCCAGGCAATGATCCGGCGGGCAATATCCTGTGCGTCCAACCTGCCCAATGCCAGCAAGCTATCCATAATACATAACATTTGCTCTGTGTCGTCCGTCCAATCCCCCTGGACCCATTTCCGGCGGTGCCCGTCCTGGATAATCTGGTCGTACCCGGACAAGCCATCCGGGTAGAATTTTCTGACGCGTTTCTTGCTCATGAATTCTGTGCCAACACCCAATGCATCACCGATCGCCTGCCCAAAAATCACGCCTCTAATCTTGTCAGCTACCTGCTCGTTCATCGTACCCTCCTGGTAAATTGTTTTGATAAGTTTAGAAAAGCATTACTTCGACTTTTTCCCACCGCGCCTGCTTCAATGACACCGTATATTCGTTTCCGTTGATTATTGGCTTGTCGACTGTTATATCGCTCAAGATGTCTTTTTTCTGTCCTCAGATTGGATAACTGCATTTGTAACATTGACATTTGCTGGCTTGCTTGTAATCGCCGAATTTCTAATTGTGTTTTTGATTCATTTTCTTGAAGTGTGTTTGATACTTTTTCTCCAAAGTCCTGGGCCATTTTTGATTCGATTAAAAATTCTTTACTGCAATAATCACACGTCCCTTTTGAATGCCCTGCTTTTAACGTAACGGGTGCGCCACAAAACGGACAATCTATTCCTGTTACCTGCATAATAAACCTGCCTCGAAGAATGGAATGGTTTTCATTTTGTCAAAAATCAATGCAAGAGAAATTATTCGTTTCTCATATCATCGGAGGTTTGGATGATGGATCATCGAGTGGGATTTTTTTTGAAGTCAACCACTGATGTTGATATTTTCTGTTTCCTGCAAAGTCGGGTATTTCTTTTTGAAAAAACCCCTAATCATAAATGGATCAAGTATAAAAACGCAAAGAGCTGTTCACCTTTTTATGAAGGTTGTTATTATTAACTCTAGCATGCCAAAATATTCCCCTTCAATTTCTACCAGCTTGATATTCAAGCTAAAAATAGCGTAGCAAAATCCAACCTGGTTGTCAAGAAACAAAAGTCATAAACAAAGTCATAAAATAATGAAAGAGCTTGATCATCATTTTTCCGGATAGTCTTGAGTATAATTCCCGTACATGGAGTATCCGCCAACCGCATGAACGAACCCTTCTCACCGCCCTTTTACCTGAAAAGCACCTTTGCGCAGACCTTCCTATCCAGCAGTCCGATTCGCAAATGGGGCGCAAACCCCATGCTCGCCGCTGCCCAGCAAGTGATCCTGGATACCGTCGCGGGCATCAGGCTGCAGGGATTTTACTCCCCACAAAGCGACGGGAAGTCGAAGGGTGTGGTCATGCTGCTGCACGGCTGGGAGGGCAGCGCAAACTCAGCCTACATACTGGGCACGGGCCGTTACCTGTACAACCAGGGCTATTCGGTCTTCCGCTTAAATTACCGCGATCATGGTGAGACGCACCACCTCAACAGCGGCCTCTTTTACGCCGTCTTGTTGGAAGAAGTGTTTCAGGCCGTTCAACAAGTTGCCGGCTATGCACCCGCGCTGCCCTTCACCATTGTTGGCTTTTCGCTCGGCGGAAATTTCGCCCTGAGAATTGCGCGCCGCTGTGTGCAAACCCCAATCGCCAACCTCGCTCACGTTTTCAGCATCAGCCCGGCCCTCAACCCTGAAAAATCGACCAGTGCGATTGATAACAACCCGCTGCAAGGAATATATTTTAAAAGAAGTTAAGGATGATTTATAGATACGATGATAGACAATGAAGGATTGTTGAGTAGTATACAAAATGAGTTGGATGATTTTGAAGAGGATTTAGAAATGGGCGCTTCAGATCGCCAATTTAATTTGATGAGTACGGATTGAGCTTTATTACTACATACCTATATCTTGGTTATTTTGGAAAAAAGCTATGAGAATTTGACTGCAACGCAATTAAATATTTTCATAGATTTGATAAAAAGAACTAAGAAATTGAAGCCAGAAATATTGGCAAAGAACTACAGATATCCCGAAGAAATAGATGCGTTTTTGGATAAGTTGGAAAAGAATAAATGATTAATTACCCCGATACCAGGTCTTTTTGATTTGTTTGGGTCCTTTTAAATTTATTAGTATTATTGTAAAATAGGCATGTA
>CAIVSQ010000471.1 GCA_903908605.1 uncultured Anaerolineae bacterium | reverse complement strand
TCCCGCGCCTTTTCCTCCGGATGGTTGTGCGCCTCTTACCCCTGGTGGGTAAAAACCCACGCAAGTTTGGTCGCAATGGCGATATCGACATGCAATCAATCGCCGAGGTCAACTTCCCGACTCACGCCAAGATCAACATCACCCCGGTACAAAAAATAAAGGCCGCTGCCAGTGCCTGCCACGCCTCGCAAGGCGGAATAGGCATGCGCCAGGGTGTGATGGGCCTGGTCATCCGCTTGTTTGGTGAACAGGAAGAATATATGCAAGCCTATCCAGCAGTGCAACCCGGCTGGAAGGTCAAGACCGACCTGATCAATTAGGATTAATAAATTTATAAAAGACGGCACCCACTGGGCGCCGTCTTTTATTGTTCATCACCCTGAATAAAAGGCATACCCTGGTATATGACATTTGACACATCCTTCCAAAAATACGCCTGCCGGCTTTGACTGGCATCTTATCCTAAGCTATACTTGGATTGTCCAATTCGTCACTAGGTCCGGTTGGATATCCGGCTATTTCATCGTTTCAGACCAGCATAATCCTCACTCACACATGTTCAGGAGGCTTTACGTATGGCAGGATTCAAGCTTACTTATGCAACCATGTATAACCCACCCGAGGAGCTGCACGCCAATTTTGACGCTTCTCTGGCAAAGCTAAAAGCCAATCTCGGCAAAGAACAAGCCATGCTGATCAACGGCAAGGATGTTTTCGCCGATGAGAAATTTGAAGACCACACCCCCATCGATAGCAATGTGGTGCTGGCTGTTATGCAAAAGGGCAATGAAAAACATGCCGAAATGGCCATGGCCGCCGCTCGCAAGGCCTTCCCCGGCTGGAGCCATACCTCATGGCAGGAACGTGTCCGGCTGCTGCGCCGGGCCGCCGACCTGATCGATGAGCGCCTGACTGACCTGGGTGTTGTCATGGCCATGGAAGTCGGGAAAAACCGGATGGAATCAATGGGTGACGTGGCTGAGACCGCTGACCTGATCCGCTATTCCTGCGACATGGTTGAACAAAATAATGGCTTTACCAAGCCAATGGGCAAGGATCCGCTCCCCAACCATGATGTAACCAATACCTCGGTTCTGCGCCCCTACGGCGTCTGGCTGGTGGTCAGCCCGTTCAACTTCCCGTTTGCCCTCACCGGCGGTCCTGCCGGCGCTGCCCTGGCAGCCGGCAATACAATTGTCATGAAACCCGCCACCGATACGCCCTTCATCGTGCGCCTGCTGACCGACTGCTTCCGCGATGCCGGCCTGCCAGATGGCGTGGTCAATTTTGTCACCGGCCCAGGCCGTACCATCGGCGCCGCGCTGGTTAACAGCCCTGAGGTGGATGGCGTCACCTTCACCGGCTCGTATGACGTCGGTATGAAGATGTTCCGCGATTACGCCAATGGCAAGTTCGTACGCCCGATGGTGTTGGAATTGGGCGGTAAAAACCCGGCCATCGTCACCAAGAACGCCAACCTGGAAGACGCTGCCCAGGGTATTATCCGCTCGTCCTTCGGTCTGCAAGGCCAAAAATGCTCCGCCGCCAGCCGCATTTACATCCAGGATGAAGTCTACGAACCGCTCGTGGCCAAGTTGAAAGAACTCACCGAAAAACTCAGCATTGGCGACCCCACCGACCGCAAGGTATTCCTCGGGCCAGTGGTTAATAAATCCTCCTACCAGGAATTCCAGGATTTCTGCGCCGAACTTGGCCAGGCTGGCAAATTCCTGACCGGTGGCAATATCCTCACCGAAGGCGCGCTGGGCAAGGGTTACTTCTGCGCCCCGACCTTCGCCGTGGATGTACCTTACAGCCATCGCCTATGGAAACATGAAATGTTCCTGCCCATCACAACCATTGGCAAGTTCAAGACCCTCGAAGAAGCCATGGTGATGGCCAATGATGTCGATTACGGCCTGACCGCCGGGGTTTACGGCAGCGACGAGGAAGTCGAATACTTCTTTGACAAGATCGAAGCCGGCGTAACCTACGCCAACCGCCCGCAAGGTGCCACCACCGGCGCCTGGCCTGGTTTCCAACCCTTTGGTGGTTGGAAGGGCTCAGGCTCAAGCGGCAAGAATGCCGGCGGATATCACTACGTGCAGCTCTACATGCACGAACAAATCCGCACCCTGGTACGCCCGAAGTAATCACCCGCTAACCCATCGACCCCTTCCCGGAAATCGCGGGAAGGGGTCTCCAAACTCATCGTATGCCCTGGAACCCTGAGCAATATCACCGCTTTCAGGCGGAGAGATCGGCCCCTTTTGATGATCTGCTGAAACTCGTGCAGGTCAGGTCTGCTTTAAGGGTCGTTGACCTGGGCTGTGGTACCGGTGAACTTACCCAACGCCTGGCCAATCAACTGCCCGCCAGCCAGGTGACCGGGCTGGATAGTTCCCCACAAATGTTGGAAAAAGCGGCCCAATACACCCGCCCCGGGTTGCATTTTGAAAGCGGTGACCAGGCCCGCCTGGCAGGCGAATGGGACCTGATCTTCAGCAACGCCGCCCTGCAGTGGAGCGAAGACCACCCCACCCTGCTCCCTCACATATTTGCACGCCTGGCACCCGGCGGACAGCTGGCGGTACAGGTACCTTCCAATCACGATCACATCTCACACCGGCTAATTTTGGAAACCGCGTGTGAAGAACCCTTCCGCACCATGCTGGGCGGGTTTACACGAATATCGCCCGTCCTCTCCATTGAAGAATACGCCCACTTGTTTTTTGAACTGGGTGCTGAAAACATCCTTGTCTTTCAAAAAGTGTACCCCCACGTGCTGGCAAACGCCGATGCCGTGCTGGATTGGATCTCAGGCACAGCCCTGGTCCCTTACTTTGAGCGCCTGGGCGATGGCAAACAAGCATTTATGGATACCATGCTGACCAGGATGCGGACCGCACTCCCCGGCAGCCCGGTCTTTTACCCTTTCAAACGAACTTTTATCTCTGTCCACAGGCCAGGTGCATAATGGAAGAAGGCGAAGATCGCAGAGAATTTATTTCCCGTATCGGCACGTTTTTCCTGCTGGTGGGTGCCCTGATCATTGTTCTGTTCATCGCATCAGACATGGGCCAGCAGACCTATTTCAGCTATTTTTTCGTCGGTATAACCGTATTCGCGATTGGGTTTATCATGAAGCGCGTCAGTGCCGCCAAACCCAAGCCCAGCTCTCGCTTTGAGGGACTGCGCAAGATGCAGCAAAAACAACGCGAAGCCAAAGCCAAAAAAGAAGCGCCAAAAAACGACCCCAAGAATAAAAAGTAAGCCGGGCCACACACCCACCCAACAAGGCCAATATGAATAAAATTATCTCCCTGCACGATGCAATCTCCCAATACGTCAATGACGGCGACGTGGTTTACGCCGCCGGTTTCACCCACCTTATCCCGTTTGCTGCCGGGCATGAAATCATCCGCCAGGGCAAAAAGAACCTGACCCTGGCCCGTGCCACCCCCGACCTGATCTACGACCAGATGGTCGCAGCAGGCTGCGCGCGCAAGGTCATCTTCTCCTACATGGGCAACCCGGGGGTTGGCTCGCTGCGCATTGTACGCACCGCAATTGAAAAAGGCGAACTGGAATGGGAGGAATACTCCCATTTTGGCATGATCACTCGCCTGCAAGCCGGTGCTGCCGGACTGCCATTTATGCCAATGAACCAGACCGCCGCCACCGACCTGGAAAAAGTTAACCCGCTGATCAAACGTGTCACCGACCCCTACTCGGGCCGCGAGGTGATTACAGTGCCAGCCCTGCACCCGGATGTAGCCATTGTGCATGTGCAGCGCTGTGACCCGCAGGGCAATGCTCACCTGTGGGGCATCGTTGGCGAACAAAAAGAAGTCGCCTTTGCCGCGAAGAAGGTCATCCTGACCGCCGAAGAGATTGTCGACGAGTCTGTCATCCGCTCGGACCCCAACCGGACCCTGATCCCTGGCTTTATCGTCAGTGCGGTTTGCCATGTGCCCTTCGCCGCCCATCCCAGCTACGCCCAGGGCTATTATGACCGCGACAACGAGTTTTACCTGGGTTGGGATAAGATCAGCGAATCCCCTGAGCTAACCCGCCAATACCTGGATGAATGGGTCTATGGCGTAAAAGATCGCGAAGAATACTACCGGAAATTAGGCGCTGAAAAACAAGCCAGCCTGAAAATCGAATCGCGCCTGAGCGCCACCGTTGATTATGGCAAGTACTAGGCCCGATTGCCTGGTTTAAATTCACATGATCCCATTCTCTGATTTTGGCGGCAACGGCCAGGCCCTGCATTTTTTACACGCCAACGGTTACCCGCCAGCCTGTTACCAAGAACTGATGGACATGCTGGCAGGCACGCAGCATGTCAGCGCCATGCACCTGCGCCCGCTTTGGCCTGCCGCAAAACCCGAAGAGATCGGATCATGGCACCCGCTTAGCGACGACCTGCTGCAGTTTATCCAACAGCAAAACCTGGCCCCGCTCATCGCGGTCGGGCATTCGATCGGCGCAATTGTCAGCCTGCGGGCTGCAATGAGCAACCCAGGGCTGTTTCGGGCACTCATCCTGATCGACCCGGTCCTTTTTACCCCCAGCTACATCACCGGTTACGGCCTGATGCGCAGGATGGGCCTGGCCGACCGGACCCACCCATTGATTGCGGGTGCATTAAAACGCCGCCGGCATTTCGACAATCCGGAAGCGCTTTTCAAGGCCTACCGGCGCAAAGATATCTTCCGTTATTTTTCCGACCAGGCCCTGCGCAATTATATAACTGGCATCCTGCGCCCGCGTGAGGCTGGCGGTTATGAACTGGCCTACTCACCCGAATGGGAAGCCCGCATTTACCACACCGGCATCTGGAACGACATGGATCTCTGGCGCAAGCTGCCCAGGCTCAAGCTGCCCACCCTCATCATCCGTGGAGCCGAAACCGACACCTTCCTAGCTGGCAGCGCAATGCGTATCAACCGCATTCGCCCTCAAACAAGCATCGTCACACTCGAAAAATCAACCCACCTGGTCCCGTTGGAAAAACCGTTCGAAACTTTTACCACCATCCGGGACTTTCTCAAGGAGAACCTATGACCGAACTGGCTTACTCCCCCGCTGAATTAATGATCGTAAACGCAGCCCGCCTGTTGAAGGATGGGGATGTTGTCTTTGTAGGCGTCGGGCAACCCAACCTGGCCTGCAACCTGGCCAAACGCACCCACGCCCCCAACCTGACCATGATTTACGAGGCCGGTGTCATCGGTGCCGAACCGGCCCGCCTGCCGCTCTCGATCGGGGATCCCACCCTGGTAAGTGGCGCTCTCTCGGTGGTCAGCATGTACGATATCTTCACCCTCTACCTGCAGCGCGGCAATGTGGATGTGGGTTTCCTGGGTGGTGCACAAATCGATCGCTACGGCAATATCAACGCCACCATTGTCGGCAAGGATTACGAACACCCCAAAGTGCGCCTGCCTGGTTCTGGTGGCGCGCAAGAAATCGCCGCCTGGGCCAACCGCTGTTACATTATGACCCCCCACCAAAAGCGGCGCTTCCCCGAAAAGGTCGACTTTCTAACCTCGGCTGGCTACCTGGATGGCAACGGTGGGCGCGAAAAAGCCGCCCTGCGCGGAAAAGGACCGGTCGGCGTGGTCACAGACCTGGGCTTTATGGAACCGGATGAAAATGGTGAATTGGTACTGACTGCCCTGCACCCTGGCAAAAGCGCCGAACAAGCCCGCGAAAACACAGGTTGGGATCTAAAGATCGCCGCGCAGCTGCGCATCACTGAGCCAGTCAGCCAGAATGAACTCCGCATCCTGCACGAGGAACTCGACCCAACCGGCATTTACCTGAAGGGCGGCTGATAGCGCAACCCCAGACAAGTCAGATGCGTATATGGTGATGTAAACACTTATTGAAAAAGGAGATCACCATGAACATTACTCAACAAAAAAACCTGCGTCGTTCGCGCAACAACCGCATGCTGGCAGGTGTCTGTGGCGGTATGTCTGAATTTTTTGGCATCAGCGTTTTCTGGTTCCGGCTGGCTTTCCTGCTGGCTTTTCTGCCCGGCGGCGTCCCAGGTATTGGTCTGTATTTATTGTGCTGGCTGATCATCCCTGCCGCCTGATCAAAACGCCTGTCCAATCGCCTGTCAATAACCCGGGTAACGAGTAAAATAAACATACTCGTTACTCTTTTTTAACAAAGGGATTTGTTGCATGAACATCGAAACCGTCTCTCCAAAGCGGAAACTTTGGCAAATAATCTTCATTTCCCCCTCAGAACCCCGCCTGCGCGCCGGCTGGCGGCTGGGTGGCCAATTGTTTTTCATGAGCATCCTGCTGGTACTCATCAGCCCGCTGACGGCCATCAGCATAAGAACCCTCAAAATTGACACCAATGGTCTGAACGGCATGGTCATCTCACAGCTGCTCTCCTTGCTAGCCATGACCGGCTCCATTTTCCTGGCACGCACCTGGCTGGACAAACGCAGCTTCTCCGGCCTTGGAATGCAGCTCAGCCCACGCGCCCTGCTGGATGTGCTGGCAGGCATTGCTTTCTGTGTGCCAATGATGGGCCTGATTTTCGCGATTGAACTCGGCCTGGGTTGGACCCACTTTGACGGCATGGCCTGGAACAGCGACCCCCTGCCCGTTGTGCTGGGCGGGCTCGCCAGCAACCTGTTCCTTTTCCTGCTGGTGGGCTGGAATGAAGAACTGTTCTCGC
Source organism: uncultured Anaerolineae bacterium (assembly GCA_903908605.1). GTDB lineage: Bacteria > Chloroflexota > Anaerolineae > Anaerolineales > Villigracilaceae > UBA5195. The sequence continues at coordinate 7,688 of CAIVSQ010000471.1, read as the reverse complement.
GCGGTTATCAATTACAAACATTGGAAAGCGGCCTGAACACGTTTTGGGCAGTCCTGATCTCGGCTTCGGTCTTTGGTCTTCTGCACCTGGGCAACCCCGGGGCGAGCTGGACATCGACCCTCGGCATCCTGCTGGCAGGCATTTTCCTGGCCCTGCCCTACATCTGGACTCGCCAGCTTTGGATCTCAATCGGTTTGCACATTGGCTGGAACTTCTGCGAGGGCACGATCTTCGGGTTCCCCGTCAGCGGGTTGGATACGTTTCGCCTGGTACGCCACACCGTTAATGGTCCGGTCATCTGGACGGGCGGCGGTTTTGGCCCCGAAGCCGGGCTGCTGGTCATCCCTGGGTTAATGCTTGGCACTTTGCTTGTCTATATGTACGCCCGGTCCAGTTTCCGCAGTAAAATTCAATAACCGGTAAATAACCCTCATGCCTGTCGAAGTCCTCGTCACCACCCCGTTTTCCGAGAGTATCATCAACCGTCTCGCCACGATTTCGCCAAAAATCAGCCTGCGGGCGATTGCCGCGCAAAAAGCGTCCGAGATACCGGCGGAGATATGGGCACAAACCGAGGTGCTTTACACAGGCCACGTCCTGCCTGAACCAGAGCAGGTACCCTCGCTGCGTTGGATCCAGTTTCATTTTGCGGGGATTGACCGTTATATAGACGAGCCGGTGGTCAACAAAACAGGCCTGCAAATCACCACCCTGAGCGGCGCAGCCACACCACAAATGGCAGAATATGTACTGACCATGCTGCTGGCGCTCAGCCGCAAGCTGCCGGCCATTCTCTCGTACCAAAAAAAGCCGGAGTGGCCAAAAGATCGTTTCGAACGGTTCGCACCCTTCGAGTTAAACGGCAAGACCCTTGGCATTGTCGGCTATGGCAGCATCGGCCGCCAGGTGGCGCGCCTGCTGCAACCCTTCGGCATGACCGTCCTGGCCACCAAACGCAACGCCATGGACCCACGCGATAACGGCTACTTCGCCGAGGGCCTGGGCGACCCCCAAGGCGACCTGGTGCACCGTATTTACCCGCGCCAGGCACTCAAGTCCATGCTCAAGGAATGTAACTTTGTGGTCGTTACCGCCCCTCTGACCAGTGAAACCCGCGACCTGGTCAACGCCGATGCGCTGGCTGCTTTGAAGCCCGGTGCCTTCCTGGTGGATGTCTCCCGCGGTGGGGTCGTTAACCATAACGATATCATTGAGGCTCTCAAAAATGGCACCCTGGCAGGGGCAGCCCTGGATGTCTTTCCAGAAGAACCACTGCCCGTTACCAGCCCGCTCTGGCAAACTCCCGGACTCATCCTCAGTCCGCACGTATCCGGGACCAGCCCGATGTATAATGAGCGGGCAGCGGCTCTGTTTAGTGAAAATCTTCACCGGTACCTGGGCAACCTGCCACTGTACAATCTTTTTGACGGGAGCAGAGGTTACTAAGCAACTCTTACATAGTATGAATCGATCCATTCAAGCAGTTTTATTCGACCTCGGCGATACACTGATGTACTCTCCGAACCCATGGCCCTCCGTTCATGAGCTGGCCGGGCGGACTCTATCCGCATCCCTGTGTGCTCATGTCATCGAGGTCGATAACGCCACTTTTTACATGGAATTCCGCCAGCGACTCGATCGCTATTATGCTGATCGCGACCGAAACCTGGTGGAGACCACCACCCTGGCGGTCCTCGAAGAACTTCTGGATGACTTGGGGCAAAGCGATGTTCCTTACGAAACCTTGCGCCGCTCTCTGGATACCTTCTACGGGGTAACCCAGCAAAACTGGATGATCGAAGATGATGCCACCACAGTCCTGATGGCACTACAACAGGCCGGCATGCACCTTGGCCTGGTTTCAAATGCGGGGGATGAACGAGATGTGCTCAAGCTGGTGGAAAACTTTGGAATCGGCCGTTATTTCGATTTTGTCCTGACTTCCGCCGGGTGTGGATACCGCAAGCCCCACCCGCATATCTTTGGTGTGGCACTGGCTCAATGGGGCTATATGCCGGATGAAATTGCCATGGTGGGTGATCGCCTGGATGCCGATATCGGCGGCGCCCGCCCGCTCGGAATTTACTCCATCTGGATCCGCCGGCGTGCAAAAAAATTGGGACCGATCAAAATTCCCCCGGACGCAATTGTGGACAGCCTGTGGGAAGTCCCTGCCCTGGTTCTCAATCACGAGAAACCGGGCTAAGACCTGGCTTATAATTAATCAAAAGGAGCTAAGCATGTCCATATTAGCAATCATCGAAGTGGCAATCGGAATGATCTTCGCCTGGCTGGTGATGAGCCTGGCTGGCATGTATATCCAGGAACTGATCGTCAGCAAGCTCACATGGCGTTCGACCATGCTGCAGGAAAGCATCAACAACCTGCTTTCGGACCCGGCCCTCTCCAGGCAGTTTTATGATCACCCTCTCATCAAAGCCCTGCACAGCGGTCAAAATGGCTCAAACCTGCCCTCGTACATCCCTTCCACCCAATTCTCAATGGCACTGCTGGACATCATCCGCAACACCCCCAAGGAAGCGGCCCTGATTCAGCGGACATTGTATGACCTGCAAGGGGATGTGGAGCACCTGACCGGCAACAAAAAATTACTGGCCCAACACCAACTCGACAAGGCCCTGGCCCTGACCCGTAAAGCCATCGCCACCGATGGTGGACCGGAAATGACCCGCGCCATGCTCGATGAGGTTAAAAAACAAATTCGCAAATTGAGCACCGATTTCCCAGTGCTGCAGCAAATCATTGAAAACAAATTCCTGGCCTTCGCCTCACAGAAAAAACAAATCGACATCCTGCTGACCAACATGGAAGCCATGGGCAACGGCAGCCAGGCCCAAACCAGCGCGAGCGAGTTCCGCACCGGCCTGGCCGTCTTGAGTGTGACCACTCCTAATCTTAAACAGGCCATTGATGCCCTGATCAACGAAATCGAAGAAATCAGCGCAGATGCGGAAGACTCGCTGCACAAAATGCGCGTCAACATCGAAACCTGGTTCAACAACAGCATGGACCGCCTGAGTGGTTGGTACAAACGCCGTGCCCAAACCCTGGCTTTTTTAATTGGCCTCACCCTGGCCCTGCTGATGAATGTCGACTCGCTGCAGCTGGCCACCCAACTCTGGCGCGACCCAACCATCCGCTCAGCGCTAACCGCCCAGGCCGAAGCACTGGTCAACCAGAACCCGGATACCTTCCCTACGCCCGATGCTGGTCAGCTGCTGGCCTTGCAAATTCAGATCAGCCAGTTGAATGTACCGGTTGGTTGGGTCGGCACGCCGCTGCCAACCGATGAGAATGGGGCTGTGCTGGTGGGCGATGGCAGCTCAAAATTATGCACCACCGACCCCAAGTCCAGCGTGGAGTTATTCGGGATTCACTTCGTCGATCAGTGCTACCCGATCATCAACACGCCCCAATTCAACGATATCACCGGCTGGCTGCTAAAGTTTGTCGGCCTGCTGATTACGGGCATCGCCGCCGCCCAGGGCGCACCCTTCTGGTTCGATATTCTCAAGAACGTGGTCAACGTGCGTTCCGCCGGGGCCAGCCCATCGAGCGGTGCCAAGGGGTAATTTAACCTTCAACTGAATTAACAAAACCCGGGATTGCCCGGGTTTTGTTTTTTTAATGTCATCGATTGGATTACAGACGGCGCTCTTCAATGGCGGAATAAAAATCGATCCGGCCAAGCACTTCCTGTGCCACCAGCAGCGCCAAGACCAGCACAGACATACCCAGGCGTGCCGCAGGGGCCGCAAAAATGGACACCAGCAACGCAAATACCGTAGCGCCGATCAGGGCCAGGCGCATCCGCCCAAACCCGGCCAGCGCAGCTGGCTGGTTAACCAACATCAACCCGGCCTGCACCCCCAGCAGCAGCACAGAAAAGAGGTGCAGTTCACCATAATAATTAACCGGCAGTGTAATGCCGCTCCACTGGGATGCGCTGATCTGAACCGGCAGCAACAGGTTCTGCCCAAGCAGCAAAGCCGTAAGCAGGAATGCCCCCAGTGTGCGACGGTTGTTCCAGGCCGGCATGCTGCGCAATCGATAGACATTGGCCATACTGATGATCACAACAAGGCCTGCCAGCGCGGCCAGCACGGCGCTAAAAAAGGCTTGAAAAACAACGTGAGCCAACCCGGCCACCCCAAAGACCGCAATGGATAGGATTTCTCGGCTTAGCCATGATTTTTTCAGGTTAGCCAGCACCCGCCACGCATTGCGCTTGCGGCCCAGGTGTGCAAATGAAATCAACAGAGCCAAGGCCAGCAAGATGCCAACCATGCCATAGGGCACCAGCCACAAGGGGCTGGAATTGGTTTGGAGCAACAAGAGAAACATGTTGTAGGTCCAACCAGCCGACCAGAAAACGCCTACCGCGGCCTGGGTTATCAACGTGAAGAACACCAATGGCATTTCGCTCTTGGGAGCCGGCGGACGCAATTCCTCGCGGTTGGCAACCCGCTTGGCCAGCTCGTTATGCATGGCCGGGTGAGGTCGCAGCAGCATGTGCGGTTGCGTACGGGAAAATTCCGGCAGTGGGAAGGGATGCTGCCCACCTGGTATTTCCCAGAGTGGCAGCAGCGCGGGCTGACTGGGGCTTTCCTCCACCTTGACCACCTCCAACACCCGCAGCGGGCAGGCGGCTGCACAGGATGGTTGCTGACCAGCGTCGAGCGCATCGAAACAAAAATTACACTTACCCATCACCCCCTGGGCAGGGTCGTACTGGGGAACAGCGTAGGGACAGGCCCAGTTACAGTAACCGCAGCCCACACAGCGCGCTGAATCAAGCAGCACAATCCCGTCCGGGCGGACGGTGTACGCATCCACCGGGCAGACCCCCGCGCATTTGGGGTGCACGCAGTGATTGCAGGCCATCGAAAGGTTGTAGGCAAACACCGTGTTTACCCAGGCGCCATTTTCCTGGGCCCAATCTCCGCCCGATACCTCGATCACACGCCGCCAGAACACGCCGGCGGGCAGGTTGTTTTTGTCCTTGCAGGCCGCCTGGCAGGCTTTGCAGCCTGAACAGCCCGATGAGTCAAAACGAAAAGCATAGGTCATCGCGCCCTGCCTGCCTGCGAACCTGCGCCAAACCGTTCAACTTCCACATTGAAGGTGTGCTGGGCCGAGCCAAAAGCAAAGGGCGTCCAGCGGGCCGAGGTCAGCACATTCACACATCCGCCCTGGTCACAGCCGTTTTCATCCGGCTCATACCAGGCGCCTTGCGGAATATCCACCACCCCGGGCATGATGCGCACGCTCAGCCGGCAGGGCAGCGCCATCTCACCACGTGCGTTAAAGACCCGCACCAACTCGCCATCGTGGATGCCGCGTACGGCCGCGTCCAGCGGATTGATAAAGACCCGCTGAGGAAAAGCTTCTTCCAGCCAGTCGTTATTATCGTGGGTGGAATGCACCCTGTGCAAGCTGTGGTGACCCAGTGCCTGCAGCGGGTACGCCTTCGGGGTGACCATCGGGCCCTCCCATTCGGGAATATACTTGGGAATGGGCGGAATTTCAGTAGGGTTGCCGCGGTCTTGCAACTGTTGGGAGAAAATTTCAATTTTTCCGCTGGGGGTGTTAAGCGGGTAAGCATCGGGGTCACGTCTAAAATCTTCAAAGGCAATCGCGGGCTTTTCTGCCGGGCGGGTCCAGGCACCCAGGTTCTGGTCCAGGAATTCATCCAGCGTCGGCAGTTCCGGGAAGCGCAGCCGCCGAAATTCATCCAGGCAAAATTCCACCCAGGCGCGTTCATCTCTGCCCTCCCTAAACGCCGGCCCAACCCCCAAGCGGTCCGCCAGTTCGGCGCAGATCTGGTAATCTGACCGGCACTCACCGGGCGGCTCTACCAGCTTGGGCTGTAAAATCACCTCATCCCCATACTTCCAACCATCCTCCACACCCCAGGTTTCAAACTGGGTGCAGGCCGGCAAAACCAGGTCAGCGAAGCGCGCGCTGGAGGTCATAAATTGATCCTGCACGGCGATAAACTCAACTTTGCTTTCATCCTGCAAGATCGGGATGGTACGGTTGATATCGGCGTGTTGATTCACCAGGCAGTTGCTGGCAACCGCATAGATCAGCTTGATATCCGCATCCAGGCGCTCCACGCCCAACACGCCATCCGCGGCAGTCATGCTCTTGCCACGCAGGCAGGCTTCCGTCCACAAAAAAACCGGGATGCTGGCTCTGACCGGGTTCTCCCCCGTTGGGAAAACCGTCCACAAGGTGCCACCATCCGGCGCTTGCAGCCCCAGGCCGCTGGCCCACCCGCCGGGCACCCCCAGGTTGGCAGTCATGGCGGCCAGTACACATCCGGCCCGCACCACCTGTTCACCATAAGCACGCCGCTGCATGCCATAGCCCTGGTAAAGCACGCCGGGTTTAGTCGTGGCATATTCGCGCGCAATGCGTGCGATCGTGCTGGCCGGAACACCAGTGATTTCAGCGGCCCAATCCGGTGTCTTGGGCTGGCCATCGCGCACACCCAGCAGATAATCGCTGTAACTTTCCTCGCCTGGGCTCGGCATCTGGTTTGCATCAAAGCCCTGGCAGTGTGTGCGCACAAATTCATGATCGTACAGATCTTCGGTCAACATCACATAGGCCATGGCACTCATCATGGCTGCGTCCGTTCCCGGTCGAATCGCGATCCATTCGTCTGCCAGTGAAGCGGCGCTGAGCGAATGTCGCGGGTCAATGCACACCACCCGCGCCCCGGCCTGGCGCGCCAGGCGGATAAAGTAGTCACTGTTGGTGCCATCACGCATCTCGGCTGGGTTCCAGCCCCACATCAGGATGTAGCGCGCATTCAACCAATCCTGGCGCTGGTTGCCGGTCACCAGCGTGCCGTACACGGTGGGGGTCGCCAGGTTGGTGGCCGCCCACGAATAGGAGTTGTAAATATCCAAGCAGCCGCCCGCCAGGTTCATCAAGCGCCGGGCAACATGCGAACCATTGACCTGGTTATAACTACCGGTGCCATAAGGCACAAACAGCGCCGCTGAACCATAACGCTCCCGCACCCGCAGGATTTGCCCGGCGAGAATATCCAGGGCTTGCTCCCATGATATCGGTTGGAACTGCCCGCTGCCGCGGCTGCCGGTCCGCTTTAACGGGGTCAGCAGCCGGTCAGGATGGTACTGGCGCCGCAGGTAGGCCCGCCCGCGTACGCACGCCCGCAGTTGTGGCGCAGCCAGACTATCCGGACGGTCATCACTATCCAGGCGAATAATACGCCCATCCTGGACATGCGCAATCAGCAAACAGCGACCACCGCAATTGTGAGCCGGGCAGCCCACCCGAATGCGGGTGACAGGCGAGGGGATTTTTTGCACAACAGGTTTCATGCTACCAGTGTATTCAATCACGCGCCGGTTGCAAAGTGATGTAGATCACATTTTTTGCATGGAAGCTGCATATTTGCCCCAAAATTTCATCCAAAAACAGCCCGGACAGTAAATATTCTCCATGTGGGTAATATACAGCCTGCTGAACGGTCCATATAATCCCAACTGAAAAGAGTGCGGTAAAAGTCAAGAGGCAAACAGAAGCAATATTGAACCTTAAAAAAGAGAATTACAAACAACTTGAATAACATCTGCCGCTTGAGAGTAATGGCGAAAGTTGGAGATGGAGCGGAATAAATTGTCACCTAT
>CAIVSQ010000470.1 GCA_903908605.1 uncultured Anaerolineae bacterium | reverse complement strand
ATAGGTGACAATTTATTCCGCTCCATCTCCAACTTTCGCCATTACTCTCAAGCGGCAGATGTTATTCAAGTTGTTTGTAATTCTCTTTTTTAAGGTTCAATATTGCTTCTGTTTGCCTCTTGACTTTTACCGCACTCTTTTGTCTATGAGAGTCTAGCCGTTTCCTCGCCCCTATGCTTGGGCATTTCTAATTGTCGTTGATGGGTAATTCTAATTGTCTTTAACAGCGCAGTGGGTTCTTGACAGATACCTGCCTGAACGCACATGTTATATTGCTGGTTGGTGACTTCAAATTTGTAGATCCAATATGCGTCCAGGAAAACTTTATGAACCGGCATAGCATCGGAAAAATTTGTAGCCGTGCATTTGTTGTTGAAACACATATTTACCAACCGGTTAATTTGTGATTTTGTTAATCCCATCTGGAATTCTCCAGGTTCAATGTAAACCAGGGTTGATTCATCGATGTTTGATATTCGGGTGTCGCCAGGGCGAAGGATTTGCTGTGTTGGGGTTTCGGTATTGGTTGGAATGAGAATCGGTGTTTCAGTGACTGGTTCTGCTGAAGGGCGGGATGTTTCTGTTAAATTTGGAAGATCGGTTGCGCCTCCGCCATTAACAGCTGCCTTTGTCTGAAACGGAGATTGAATGTATGGTTGACCTGAATTTGTATTATTCATTCGGGAAATAAAAAATATAACAACACAAATCAGTAAACTCGCGCCTGCCAGTATGGCATAAAGGTTGAATTGATTTTTGGGTGGATTATCAGTTAAATCAGGTGATGCGCTGGGCGGGAAGACACCCGTTCGGTGTCTGTTTGCGGCTAAATTTTCATCCTGGGCAGGAAGTATGACTCGCGAAGGAATCCATTCTGGCGAATACCCCAGGCTGTTGCAGGCTGCCTGGAAAAAGCTTAGCATATCCGGATAGCGGTCTTGCGGTTTTTTTGCGAGCGCTTTCAAGATTACCTGCGATAGGGCTGTTGGGATGGTGTTGGATATGTTGGAAGGATTTTGAGGCATTAGATTCAGGTGTGAATGGCGGATGCGTTCTCCGGCAGTCGTCCCGGAGTTCAGGCTTTCCGCTTCATCGCCCCGAAAGGGACGCCTGCCGGTCAGCAGCTCATAAAACAGGATACCAAGCTCGTATACATCGGTAGCTGGCGTTACTTCTTCGCCGCGGATTTGTTCTGGTGCCATGTACGCCGGTGTGCCTGCGCTGGCGATAGTGGTTGTTGTGCTCTTGGCGTGTCTGGCAATCCCAAAATCCGCCAGGTAAACCTGCCCACCGCTGTTTATCATCACATTGCCTGGCTTGATGTCGCAATGCACAACTTCCATGGAATGAGCGTATCCCAGGGCTGAGCATAAGACCTTGATGTATTTCATTCCCTCCGAAATTTCCATTCCATTGGGGTTGTTACGGAGAACGTCCTGCAGGGTGGGGCCATCAACATATTCCTGGAGCATAAAAGTCAATTCTTCTGTTTGAAACAACCCATAAAACGGCACAATGTTGGGGTGTGCAAGTTTCTTGAGGGCACGAGCCTCACGTTGAAAATATTTTAATATGGCAGGATCGTCCATCAGGTCATGGTGAAGGACCTTCATGGCAAGCGGGACATTCCTGCGGATATCCCAGACGCGATAGACAGCACCCATTCCCCCGGATGCAATAAATTCTTCGACACGGTATTGGCTAAGTATTGTTTGCCCAACGAGCTTTGACATTGTTTACTCTTTCTGGTTTATTTCCCGATCGAACCAGCCCAACATAACCAACGTTATTTGAAAGTAAATTCTATTTGAGACAACTGTCTTTCAAAGACACTGTTAATTTGACATAACTCTCCTATCCTGGGGCTGGGTCATTCCTGTGGTTGGCCGTGGTGTGGAGGTTGCCAAGGAAATTGTTGCTATGTCAGCAAATATATTTTTAGCTGGACGTGTATTATGGTCTAAAGGCGGGCATTAATTCGTTTGAGCCCCAATTTTGGGTGATATTTTCTACCTGTCCACCCTCGGGGCGAATTCGGAATATATCCCAATCACCACCTTCGACGCTATCAAAATAGATCCATCCATCAGACGCCCAGAAAGAAGCCCCTGCTAAATGGTTTTTCACATTCAGAACCAGGTCTTCACTAATCAAGCCATCAAAAATGGTAGTATCGGACCCTGTTTCGAATGAATATACCTTTAACGAAGTTCCGCTTGCATAGACGATAGATCTGCCATCTGGAGAAAAAGACGGGTACTTGCCTGTATTTATTGGCTCTGGTTTGGAAAACATAATATCAGTCATGTAAATGGCTTGGGGGTTATTATCCATATACAACAATTTATTGTTATCCCTTGACCAGGATGCGTTAAAAGATGGGCTTCCATATTCTGAAACAGTTGTTCCCAATCGATTCAAATCCTCAATGACAAGGTTCCAGGTACCTGCATGTTTGCTATATGCTAAAAAATTTCCATCAGGTGAGCAGCGAGGTACTGCAGATTCCTGGTATTGGGTGAGAGCTTCCTCCCATAGCTCTGTTTCCAAATTAACAAAAGCTATTTTTTGTGAATTTCCTGGATAGACTTCCAGTGCCAAACGATTTCCACAGAACGTTGGCCATAATACATGGGTGTAACTGAATGGGGTAGCGATTTTATGAGAACCTGAAATATTGTTGGGGGCGGCGATGAAAACGTTCATATTACCTTCACCACTTTCTTTATCCGAAACAAAGGCCAGGTTGTAACCGGATGAGACAAGCGGGATGGGGCTCGGGACTTCCGTATTGGGTACAATAATGGGGGTATCGGTACTAGTGGGAATGGGGACCGGTGTTTTCGAAGGAGGTGGAGCAGTTGTTGGTGTGATACTCGAACCATTTGGCGTGAAAGGGGTTTGCGTGGTTTCAATTTCTGTAACAGTGGGGATAACTTCAGTTACAGATACTGATGGGCCTGGGTTCGGATTATTCATGCCGAACATAAAAAACATCACCATAAAAAACAACAGCCCCCCTCCTGCCAGCATGGCGTATTTGCTGTTCAGGTTGTTTGAGGGGTTCGCAGCGGCAGGTCTTTGCGGCTCCGGGCTGGTGCCTTTTTCTTTTTCGCGTTGTTTGGGTGGAATGGGGGGAGGGATGACAACGCCTTCATGTTTATTTGTATTTGTTTTTTCATCCTGGGGCGGAAGAGAAACGCGTGAAGAAATTACATGCAACCCGGTGCTATCACAAGCTGCCTGGAAAAAACTTTGCATGTCCGGGTAGCGGTCCTGGGGCTTTTTTGAGAGCGCTTTCAAGATTACCTGCGATAAGGCCGCTGGAATGTCGTAGGATAAGGTGGAAGGGTTTTGAGGTGTTAATTTCAAATGGGAATAACGGATGCGCTCCCCGGCTGTCGCCCCGGAGTTTATGCTTTCCGTTTCGTCGCCACGGAAGGGACGCCTGCCGGTCAGCAGCTCATAAAACAGGACGCCAAGCTCATACACGTCGGTGGCTGGCGTTACTTCTTCGCCGCGAATTTGTTCGGGTGCCATATACGCCGGTGTGCCAGCGCTGGCGATAGTGGTTGTTGTGCTCTGGGCGTGCCTGGCAATCCCAAAATCCGCCAGGTAAACCTGCCCACCGCTGTTAATCATGACATTGCCTGGTTTGATATCGCAGTGCACAACTCCCCTGGAATGAGCGTAACCCAGGGCTGAGCATAATGCCTTAATGTATTTCATTGCATCCGAAACATCCATCCCTTTCGGGCTTTTCCGAAGGATATCCCGCAGGGTGGGGCCATCAATATACTCCTCCAGAATAAAAGTCAAATCCTCCGTTTGAAATAACCCATAGAATGGCACAATGTTGGGATGTGTAAGATTCTTTAGGGCGCGGGCTTCGCGATGAAAATATTTTAATACCGTAGGATCGTCCACCAGGTCATGTTGAAGGACCTTCATGGCAAGTGGAACATTCCTTTGTATATCCCAGACGCGATAGACTGCACCCATTCCCCCGGATGCAATAAATTCTTCGACCCGGTATTGGCTAAGTATTGTTTGTCCAACGAACTTTGACATAATTCACCCTTCCAGTTTTATTTTCCCCACGAAACGCGCCAATCATATACATTGCCTTTTGTCGATGTAATTTGTTCTACTTTCCCATCCATCAAAGATATTACAAAGATCTCCCCGTAATCCGCACCACTAGAACCAGCCGCGTCGGATACAAAAGCCAACCATTTACCATCCGGCGACCAGGCTGGTGCTCTTGACCATGACCCTAAATTGGTGATTTGAGTGGGATTCTTGCCGTTGCGATCCATTACCCATACCTGGCTATTAGGGCTGTTGCGGTTGGATTGAAAGGCGATCATTTCTCCATCCGGCGACCAGGCAGGAGCATAATTTTCTGATCCTGTCTCGGCTAATGGTACTTGCTGGTTGTTGGATAAATCCAACAACCATAAACTAAAAATCCCATTGTTTTTTTGCGCATATACGATTTCGTCCCGTACCGGTGACCAGGAAGGTAAAAGGCCATGGACAGGAATTTCACCTAATATATTACCTGAATACCCGTCAAGTGTTAAGAACGCAGCGCCATCTGTGCAAATAATTCGCCCCCCATCACCCGACCAGCCTGGATTTGAACATGAGTTAATTTGGCGATATTGACCATTGCCCACATCATCCACAACCCATGAACCATTTCCGTATACATAAAATGCCATCTTTTTACCGTCAGGTGAAAGTGTAATACCCGAAAAATTCACATTCGGATTTGCCGGGCTCATTACGCGAACAGGCATAGCTGAAGGGGCCACATTGATGGAATTGATGGATCGGGTTGACTGGTTTTCCAGGGAAAGGAAATATATTGCTCCTTGTTTCCATGAAATCAGTTGGGCGGTTACTGATGGTGTCGGGAAAAAATCGGGTTTATTTGGGGATGGCTCTGCTTCAGCAGTCACGGAAAAATCACCAGGTTGACTGGTTAGCGTTACAGGACTTGGTGCAATCACTGATAACTGGGTTGCCGTGGGTGGTATCGATGAATTTACCGGGCTTTCCTGACGCGGGATTTGGAGTTTTGGTAAACCATAGACGAGCAATATGGATACCAAAATTATTGCTGGAATAAAAAAATAGACCAGCTGCCTTGCTAATTTGATTGGGTTATTGGCGAATTGGATTGGGACCGAATCGGGTTCTATTTTGCTGACGGTCGCGTGAGCAGGGATTGTTTCTTCTGGTTGATTGGCAGCATGACAAAGTGTGGAAAACAGATCTTGTGTGCTTTGATAGCGATCGATCGGTTTTTTTGACATTGCGCACAAAATGACCAGTGATAACCCTGGCGCAATTTTGCGGTTAATTTCGGATGGATTGGGTGGTGCAAGATGTAAATGACTATAATGAATTCGTTCCGAGGTGGTTTGCCCGCCCTTTTGGCTATCTGGTTCGGTTCCTCGAAAGGGTTTTTGTCCTGTCAGAAGTTCAAATAACATTACTCCTAACGAGTAAACATCGGTTTGTGGAGTGATGAGTCTGCCGGTGATTTGTTCAGGCGCCATATATGCAGGGGATCCTGCCATACCGGTGGAGGTCATGGTGCTGCTGGTAAAACGGGCAATTCCGAAATCCGCCAGGTAAACATTCCCTTTATTGCTAACCAGAACATTGCCTGGTTTGACATCACAGTGAATGATATTGTTACGATGAGCATATCCAAGTGCGGCACAAATACCTTTGAAATAGATCAGCGCATCCTCAATTGGTAAAGAGCCTTTTTCTCGCAAAATTTCTTGAAGTGTTTGACCGGAAATGTATTCTTCAAAAAGAAAGGTAATTCCTTTATCCTGGAATAAACCATAGAATGGAACGATGTTCGGGTGGCGAAGTTGTTCCAATGCAAACGCTTCACGTTTGAATCTTTTGAAGATTGAAGGATCATCTGCAAGATCTGAGTGCAGCACTTTCATGGCAAGGAAAACGTTTCGTTTTTGATCCCAGACCCGGTATACAGCGCCCATGCCCCCCGAGGCGATAAATGCATCTACTCTGTATTGATTCAATAATATTTTATTAATCAAATTATCGGGCATGGTGACCTATTAAATGAAAATAGCTGAATGTCCAATTTCCAACTTGTTGTATCAAGGATATTGATATTGTGAGCCTGGAAAATTTTGTGACGCCAACCCTAAAGTATTTATGGATAGGGGTTAAGGTAATAAGAAATATTGTCTCCTTCTGCCGTCCAGCCGGTTTTCCCATTCGATGCCATAATTTTCCACCAGAGGTACCCATCTGCGCAAATTGGTCCATCCAGTAAATCGACCAAGCCCCCGGCGGGAATAGATCCAATCTTGGCGTAATTAATTCCAGCCCCATCTCGAATTTTATTTGCGACGCCGTTCTTGGAAACCTGTGCTCTTGACCCTTTAGATAACCTGGTTGGCATAAGGGAAGAACATGAAGTCTGTGCAGGTGCTGTATTGACAATTTCAGCTTCTGTTATTTGCAGGAAAAAGCCTTTGCCATCCGTTTCGGTGACCCAACCGCTGTTCCCATTTGGTAAATCAGCTTTCCAAAGAATCCATCCATAATTACAAACCGGGCCTTCGGTGATATAGATCTTGTCCCCGGTATAAATAGCATCAATGATGTTGTCCGATGGGTGGGTATCCGCATAGCTGCGAATTTTTAAACGTTTTTCACTAGCGGGAACAATGGCCCAATCACCTACATGAAGGTGCGATGGAGCGCAATCTGCCAGTGGGTAATATAATTTGCCCGGTTTTGGCGTTGCCGTCGCTATTTTCTTGTTTGGAGTTTTACTGGGCGAAATTGTCTTACTGCCGGCAGAAGAGTTGTTAGCTGAAGTTGGCACTGCTCGTGGTTGTTGGTCGGTTGTTGCCGTAACATCCACGAAGATAACACCAGGAGAGGTGGATTCTCCT
>CAIVSQ010000469.1 GCA_903908605.1 uncultured Anaerolineae bacterium | reverse complement strand
CCGCGTAGATACATAATAAATCATCTTACCATCTTCAGCAAAACAGCGTCAAGTCGTGGGAAGATAGTCTTATGGAATTATTAAATTATGTCATCTTGATTTTGAAAGTAATATATAATGCCCGCCATCACGTTTTGCGCTGATTTCCCTGTGTATATGGGCGCAAGTTAGTGCTCCCCATTTATGAACGTTAAGGGTATAGAATAGAAAGACTTATGCGATTTGATGTTTTTACCCTGCTCCCCGATACGTTTTCTCCTTACTTGCAAGCCAGCATTTTACAAAAGGCTGCCGAGCGGGGTTTGTTAGAATTTCATGTTCACAATATTCGCGATTACACTCATGATCGCCATCACACCACTGATGACACGCCTTATGGTGGCGGTGGTGGTATGGTCATGAAACCCGAGCCGGTTTTTGAGGCGGTCGAGAGCGTTTTGAGTACTCAGCCCGCATGCCCGGTGATTTTGATGACCCCGCAGGGCAGGGTGTTTAATCAGAAGATCGCGCTTGACTTGGCTACTCTGCCCCAGGTTGCCCTGTTGTGTGGTCGTTACGAAGGCATCGATGAGCGCATCCGCGAACACCTGGTAACCGATGAAATTTCCATTGGCGATTACGTCCTGACGGGTGGAGAGTTGCCAGCCCTAATTTTGATAGATGCCATTGCGCGCTTGTTGCCTGGTGTGCTGGGCGACCCGGATGGCGCCATGGATGATTCGCATGCCTCCGGCTTGTTGGAATACCCGCACTACACCCGTCCGCCTGAGTTTCGCGGTTGGGGTGTGCCTGAGACGCTCCTTTCGGGGGATCATGGACGAATTTCGCGTTGGCGACGTGAACAGGCACTCCTGCGCACCCTGCATCGACGCCCGGATATCCTTGAAAAAGCCGAATTAAGCAAGGCCGAACAAAAATTTATTGAAGACCAAAAGCGTAAGGAGTAATCTCGTTACGCTTTGTGTTTTAATAATCCGATAGGAGGAGAAGTATATGCCGCAAAAATTTTCATACGCACGGATTTTCCTGCTGGGCTTTGGCTTTTTTGGTGTTTCAGTGATATGGGGGGTCTATAACGCCTTTGTGCCGATTTTTTTGGCGGATAAATTTTTACTTTCGCCGATTTTGATTGGCTTTTTTATGACCCTTGATAATATTGCCGCCTTATTCATCCAACCTCCAGTAGGCGCATGGTCAGACCGCTTGCGCACACCCATTGGACGCCGTATTCCTTTTATTTTGATTGGCGCTCCCTTGGGCGCGCTGGCTTTTGGCTTGATCCCAATGGTCGCGGTTTTACCAATTTTTGTAGCCTGTACCAGCACCTTGCTGCTCAGCATGGCCATGTGGCGCACACCGGTGGTTGCCCTCATGCCAGATATTACGCCTTCTGACAAGCGTTCGCAAGCCAATGGGATTATTAATTTCATGGGTGGAATTGGTAGCATTATCTCCTTCCTGGCCGGTAGCGCGCTGTACAAGCTTAACCCGGCTTTCCCGTTCTGGATGGGTTCCGGGTTGGTGGTTCTGGCAGCTCTGATGGTTTTCTTCTTCATTAAGGAACCAGCGCAGTTTGAAGAAACCGAAAAACAGCCGGGCATGTTTGAGAGTCTCATGGAAGTCCTCAAGGATGAGGATAAAAGTGCGATACGACTTTTCCTGGCTATTTTCTGTTGGTTTTTGGGCTTCACAGCGATTGAGGCCTTCTTTACCCTGTACGCCAAGCATCAACTGGGTTTGAATGAGGCGGATGGTTCGCGTCTGTTGGGTCATCTTTCGTTGATTTTCGTCTTATTTGCCCTGCTGGCGGGTGTCATTGGTGCAAAGATTGGGCGGCGGGTAACGATTTTGATTGGCATTATCTTGATGGCGGTCATCATTGCCGGGATTTTTGTGACCCCCGCTGCCACTTTGATTACCGTGGTGGGCAAGGCGCCAGTACTGGGTACCATCCCGGTTCTCAGCCTGTTTATGATGGCTGCTGGAGCCGCCTGGTCGCTAATTAATATCAACTCTCTACCGATGGTGGTGGATATGACCACTACTGCGCGTTTGGGGACCTATACAGGTTTGTATTACCTCTTTTCAACCCTGTCCGCCATTGCCGGACCCAATCTCAATGGATTGTTAATTCAATTGACAGGCAATAATTACAACTCAATCATGCTGCTCTCGCCAATTTTTATGCTCATTGCGCTTTGGTTGATGCTGGGTGTTCGGCGTGGAGAAGCTTTCCAGGCCAGGGCTTGAAGCCCCTCGGGAAGCGTTTATTGCTTGCGTAATGCTAGAAGTCGCTGTATACTTCCCCATACGATTCGTGAATGAATTCACGATTTTTCAACCGTTCCATCTATTATGAGGAGAAGAACCATGAAGAAGTTTTACACCCTGTTTGTTTTGGTGCTGGTTGCTGCCATGCTGCTGCCCGCCTGCGCCCCGGCAGCCGGTGGGGCTCCGGATTGCAAAAGCGCTGATGTTTTCTGCGTCGGCGTAGTGACCGATGTTGGTAAGATCGATGACAAATCCTTCAACCAGTCCGCCTGGGAAGGTGGAAAGTTGGCCGAGAAAGATTTGGGCGCCAAGCTCCAGTACATCGAAACCACCGATGCCAAGGATTATGACAAGAATATCGCCACATTCGCCGATGCCGGCTATGATGTGATTGTCACCGTTGGTTTCGCCCTGGGCGAAGCGACCGCCAAGGCCGCCGCTACCTACACTGGTACCAAGTTCATCGGTGTTGACCAGTTCCTGGATACCTCCAAAGCCGTCCCCACCAACCTGGTGGGCCTCAACTTCCCTGAGGATAACGCTGGTTTCCTGGTTGGCGCTCTCGCCGCCCAGATGACCACCACAAAGAAGATCGGTGGCGTTTTTGCGACCGACGCTGTCCCGCCCGTTTGGCGCTTCGGTGAAGGTTACCGCGCTGGCGCAGCCTACATCGACCCCAGCGTTGAAGTTACCAATGTGTATCACAATGATGTCGGTTTCGATAAGACCTTCTCGGATCCCGAGTGGGGCGCCACAACTGCCAACTCCATGCTCGACAAGGGTGTGGATGTGATCTTCGCTGGTGGTGGCAAGACCGGTAACGGTGCTGTTACTGCCACTGCCCAGAAGGGTTTCTATGCCATCGGTGTCGATACTGACCAGTACTTCACCCTGCCCGAAGCCCAGAAGATGCTGCTCTCCAGCGCCATGAAGCTCATCACCCCAGGCGTATTTGACCTGGTCAAGATGGCCAAGGACGGCTCCTTCCCGAGTGGCAACTATTTTGGTTCCGCTGGTTACGCCCCCTACCACGACCT
>CAIVSQ010000468.1 GCA_903908605.1 uncultured Anaerolineae bacterium | reverse complement strand
GCAATCGGTAACGAAAGGACCGTACACCAGCGCTACACCAGGGGAAGATGGTCCGCTATCCTTTTCAGTGGTTGCGGATAACGAGAATCTATATCTCAGCATGTCCATCGTCGACAAGAACATCATCACTGGACAGCATGAAGCCAATTATTGGAATGAAGATTCGCTGGAGTTTTACCTGAACATCAGCGGCGATCTGAATGCCGCCGCCTACGGCCCTGGCATTATTCAGGTCAATATTAACCCCGGCAACATCGGCAACACCGACCCGGCTGCGCTGACCTTGAGCGGCCAGAATATTGGACAGGCGCAGGTGAACGCCTTTGTTTTTAAGACTGCCGATGGTTGGGGCTTTGAAGCCGCCCTGCCGCTCAAGATTAAGCCGGAGCATGGGTTGGAAATTGGTTTTCAAGCGCAGGCCAACGGCGCCAGTGAAAAGGATCGAAACGTGAAGCTCATCTGGTCCAACGCCGATAGCGCAGATAATTCGTGGAAATCCCCATTTTTATTTGGCCGGGCCATGCTTGTTGAAGTGGGCCGCAAGGACATTCCCACAGCATCTGCGCGCGCTGCCGAGCCTACTGCCGAACCCACCCCTGCGGCTTTTACGCCGCGCCAACAAATCAGCGTCAACCAACTTGGATATTTCACCCGGGCAGCCAAAATAGCATCCCTGGCTTCAAAGCGCAAAGCCGCATTGGATTGGGTGCTCAAGGATGGCAGCGGGCAGACCCTGCTGACTGGCAAAACCGAAGTGATGAAGGAGGATGGCGCTTCTGGTGATGTTGTTCAGCAGATTGATTTCTCAGCGTATGTCACGCCTGGCAAGGGCTACACCCTCGAGGCAGATGGGCATACCAGCGATCCATTTGAAATTAGTGACACCTTATACAGCACCCTGAAACTGGATGCCTTGCGCTACTTTTATTTGAACCGCAGCGGCATGGATTTGGAACAAAAATACGCTGCAGCATGGGCGCGACCGGCTGGCCATCTGAGCGACGTCAAGGTCACCTGCTATACCGGGACGGATTCTAGCGGCAAGACCTGGACGAAATGCGATTACAACCTCGACGCATCCCGCGGCTGGTACGACGCCGGCGATTATGGCAAATATGTGGTAAATGGCGGTATTTCAACCTGGACTCTGATAAATGCCTACGAACGCAACCCCTCCTCCTTTGCCGATGGCGCACTGAATATCCCCGAAAGCGGAAACGGCGTGCCGGATGTTTTGGATGAGGTGCGCTGGGAGATGGAATTTTTGCTGGGCATGCAGGTACCTGCCGGCCAACCCCTGGCCGGAATGGCGCATCACAAGCTGCATGGACTCAAATGGGATGCGATGCCTGGTCTGCCGCCCGCTCAAAGCGATACCCGCTTCCTATTTCCGCCATCCACCGCAGCCACGCTCAACCTTGCGGCCACAGCCGCACAGTGCGCGCGCGTGTGGAAAAACCTCGATGCCGATTTTGCGACCCGCTGCCTGACGGCTGCTGAGAGCGCCTGGCAGGCAGCGAAAACGCATCCGGACATGCTGGCGGCTGAGTTCCCGGAATTGGGCGGCGGCGCTTACGGCGATGGCAAGGTAACTGACGAGTTTTACTGGGCGGCAGTGGAGTTGTATCTAACCACCGGCAAGCCAGAATATCAGCAGTTCTATTTGGCATCGAAGGAAAATTTATCATTCCAGGCCATGTTCTGGGCGGACACCGCCTCGCTGGGGACCATCTCTCTGGCCGTGGTGGGGAAAGACGCGGCGGCGCAGGCAGCTTTGGTCAAAGCCGCCGATGATGTGCTCTCGATCATGCTTGCCGGGTCAAATGGCTATCTCTCACCACTACAGTCCAATAACTATCAGTGGGGTTCCAATGCGGATGCGCTAAACCGTGGCATCTTACTGGCGCTTGCGTATGATTTCACTGGTGAGGCACGCTATTTGAACGCTGCCGGCGAAGTCATGAATTACATCCTGGGGCGCAATGCCTTAAACTTCAGCTTTGTTTCCGGCTATGGCACGCAGTACCTGGCTCATCCCCATCACCGCTTTTGGGGCAACCAACCGGCGGGCGGGTTCCCTCCGCCTCCACCAGGTGCGCTGTCCGGCGGGCCGAACGGCAACCCTTCTGACCCTGCCGCCACGGCAGCCGGGCTGGTTGGCAAACCACCCGCGAAAAGCTATGTGGATGAAATGGGTTCGTATTCCACCAACGAAGTGGCGATTAACTGGAACGCGCCCCTGGCATGGATGGCTGCCTACCTTGATGGTACGGCTAACCCGATCATCTCCGGG
Organism: uncultured Anaerolineae bacterium; assembly: GCA_903908605.1. Lineage (GTDB taxonomy): Bacteria > Chloroflexota > Anaerolineae > Anaerolineales > Villigracilaceae > UBA5195. The sequence continues at coordinate 6,708 of CAIVSQ010000468.1, read as the reverse complement.
CAGCCAGCTGCCGCGACTCCCATGCTCCCCCCAACGCCTGCGCCCAACCCAAATACACAGTCTCAACCTCAGCCTGGGCTATTGGGATTCTTGATCGGCGCGATAATCCTTCTCGGATTGATCGTTATAGCGGCTGTGATCTGGCGCCGGCGGCGGCCTTGATGCGAAATGTTTTCACATTTCAGTATTGAAGAATGATCTGGTACGATCCAAGCCAAACCGCAATTGGCCCGTATAGCTGCTAATGAATAAAAGGAATCACAGATAACAATTAGTCACAAAGCAGGTCCCAGGGGCATAGAATTTTGCATCGGGAAGTGAAATAACAATTGTAGGTACGTTTATTTATAAAAAGCATCGAATAACAGGGCAAACCTTAACTCCCTAAATTACTTCGGGCCAATCCCTGACCGTTGAGACCACTAGAAGTTATTCAGGTGGCATAGAAACTCCCGAGATGACTAAAATCATCTTGGGAGTTTCTTGTTTTATATACCAAAGAGAGAGACCTGGCTGGGTACCTTTTTTAATTCGCAACCTGATCAAAAAAGGTGATCCCTACCTTGATGTGTACATCCCCATAATAGTCGCATGGTTAGCTAGAATTGTATTTGAGGAATATTAACTCAACGCAAGCATAACAGCCTGTTCGGCAGTCATGGCGAAACCCTTTGACCATTCAATCTCGAAACGCACTTCCCCCAAATTCGCGCGGAACACGCTGAGCATGCTTTCAAAATCTTCCCGGTCAGCAGACGATTCTAGCGGTGCGCCAATCAATACACGCAATGCCCTGGCTGCCGCTAATAGCTGGATGGCACGCGCATCCTGGTTTTGCGCCAATGCAAGACGCGCAAATTCTTCAAGGGAATAGGCGTATCCCCGGCGGACTCCCAACTCGTGGCGAATTTGCAAAGATTCACTTAGCAGTTCCCTGGCCCGGTCGTATTCATTGAGTTTGACGGCGGCTGATCCAATGTTGTGAAGCGCAAGAGCCACACCCCTTCGGTAACCCAGAGCCTGGTTTATTTTCGCGACCTCCAACAAGACTTCACTGCCGGCCGCGTACTGTTGATTTTCCACCATGGATGCGCCCAGAGTGTTCAGGGCGGCTGCGAGTTCATACTGTCGATCAAGTTCACGCCAGAGAGCAACGCACTGAAGCAGATGATGGATGGCCTGCTCATAATCTGCGATATTAAATGCGCTCGTCCCCAATAAATGACTGCCTTTGGCCAGACCGTTTTTATAATGGATCTCGCTAGCCATTTTCATCGCTTCCTGTACAAATACAACCAGGTTGGGGTAATCTCCGTGAAAATCGGCCAACTCAGCGAAGACAAGCCGCGCATCTACTTCACCGCGTTGATCGCCCAGTTGATTGAAAATAAGTTGGCTCTGCGTGGAACAGCTTATCCCATATTCGAAATCAGAGATAGCGGATGAGAGTTCCGCTGCAGCCAGCAGCGCTTTTGCTCTCATTGATGAGTTTGCGTCGCAGACGGTCTCCAAGACATGCTTCAGCCAGCGGCGACCCTCCTCGAAAAATCCACTCAGCTCCCAAAATTTCAATTCAAGCCCCAGGTTGGTGACAAGTTCGAGAACCAGCTCACCATCATTTTTTAGCGCCCAATCGAAAGCGATCCCCAGGTTATCGTGTTCGCCTTGCAGCTGCTGCAGGCGGGAGATAAGTGTTAATTTGCCTTGGTTCTCAACGGCCAATGTTACAACCCGGGTAAAAAAGCGGGCATGCTTTTCGAAAACTTCCGCATCCTTGCGGTCTATTTTTAGCTGCTCGTAAGCGAATTGACGGATGGTTTCGTGCATCCGGTATCGTTTGCGCTCTTGATCGTAGCCGAAGACCACCAGGGATTGATCCACCAACCTGCCAAGAATATCGGCACACATATCCGGCTCTTCACATATTGCTTCCGCTGCTTCAAGCGTCCAGCCTCCGGCGAAAACAGACAAGCGCTGGAACAGGTTACGTTCCTGTTCGTTCAGAAGTGTGTAGCTCCAATCGATCAGCGCCCGAAGCGTTTGCTGGCGCGGTAGGATCCCAGAAGAGTGTGATCGCAGCCAACGAAAACGTTGGTCCAACCGCTGCGCAATCGCATCAACCGGCATGAAAACCGTCCTTGCGGCTGCCAGCTTTATAGCGAGAGGGATGCCGTCCAGATGTTGGCAGATGAGCGCAATGGATGCCGCATTCCCATCGGTGACTGAGAAGCTCAACAATCCTTGTGCAGCCCGGTTTGCAAAAAGTTAAATAGCATCATACTGCAACGCGGTAGCTGCGCTGAGAGTCTCAGCAGCGCCAGGATCTGGGGAGGACAGAGGATTCAGGCGCACCACTTGTTCATCCTTCAGATGAAACGGAATGCGACTGGTGGCCAGAACCTTTAGCCCCGGTGCTGCACTACACAGTTTATTGGTCAGTTCAGCGCAGGCTTCCACCAAATGCTCACAGTTATCCAACACCAACAGCAGGGATTTGTCCCGGAAATAATCTCCCAGAGTGTTTTCCAGCGGCCGGTTCGCGTCCGCAAAGACATTCACCGCTGCCGCAATCGAAGCAGGCACAGCAAGTGCATCGTTGATACCCGCAAGTTCAACCAACCAGACTCCATCCGGAAATTGATCAACCAATTCATGGGCTACTTTCAACGCCAGCATGGTTTTCCCAACCCCACCGGGGCCGACCAGCGTTACCAAACTGCCGGCAACTTTTCCAAACAGACCTCGTAACTGAACGCTCTCCTCACTCCTCCCGATAAACCGGTTGACTGGCGAAGGCAGGTTATGACCAGGCCGCCGGGAAGCGCTTTGTATGGTGGCCATGGAACGGATCTGTTCGGCCAACAGGTTCGTTTCGGGTGCAGGCGCAACACCAAGACCCTCCGCCAACAGATGCCGGCAGGTTTCAAACTGCGCCAAAGCCGCACTGCGCTGCCCAGCCGCTGCCAGCAGACGCATCAACAGACGATGGGCAGGCTCGTGCAGTGGATCAAGTTCAAGCAATCGTTGTGCGTACTTCTTGGCAAGTTCTTGATTTTTAGTCCGCTCATAGAAGCCTGCCAATTCCTCAAGCGCGCTGATGATCTGCAGATGCAGGCGCTCTCGCAAAACCAAGAGCCATTCGTCGAAAGCCGGGCAGTCCTCCAGGGAAAGTCCGATCAGAAACTCACCGCGCACAAGTTCAAGGGCTTGCGATTGACGCTCAGCACATTCAGCACAGTCCGGACGGCTGACATGCTGGTGGTTTCGGCAGGCTTCCAATAAATTTTGAAAGCGGATTACATCCAACGAGTAATCACTCTGCGGGTTGAAGCGTAGGTCGAGACGTGTACTCAATAAATAGGGCTGAGATTCGACCGGATTTTTTGTTTCGGTGAGTCTCTGGCGTAATTGCGACCACGTGACGCGCAGGTTGTTTTGGGCGGAAAGGGTAGGCAAGTCGGGCCACAACAAGCCCAACAAAGATTCGCGCGAATGAGCACGTTGGGACTCGACCGCGAGGTAAATCAGCAGCGCGAGCGTTTTGCGAATTGGCAATGTGATCTCACCCCATTGGAAATGGGTGATCACGGGAGAACCGAGAAAGGCTAGATTCAAATAGGACAATATAGGTCTTAATAATGATGAATTAATGGTGATTTTCTATACTGTTCACTATACACCAAGAAAGACTATCTTTGAGGTAAATAAATCACCTAAAAATGCCGAATATCGAAACCGTCTACCGATCGTACCTGTTGCGACTGTGGCACGAATCTGAACCCGATACCCCGTGGCGAATTATGCTGGAAAGCGTGAGCGAGCCTGGCAAGCGGCACTACTTCAAAGACCTGGAAAGCCTGTCAGCTTTCTTGTTGATCCAACAACAGCACCCATTAAAACAAACGAATGGACAAGGAGACCATGCTATTTGAAGATATCGGTAAAACCAAATCAGTCAACCCAAAATATTTTTTTTAATTTAGATTAGGAGAATGAATCATGTTGTTTAATCATAAAGCTCGTTTCTTGTCAATTTTGGTTATTTTAGCAATGCTCTTTAGCTTTACCAATATCAGCCCGGCTGGAGCATCGTCCAACTCCAAACCAGCCGTAGTGGGGAGTAAACGGCTGGACACCGCTGCATCGAGTAAGGTGGCCGCAGCAAGTGTGAGCGAAAATTTCAACTACACGGGAGGTGTTCAGTCCTGGGTAGTGCCCGCAGGAGTAACACAAGTAACTCTTGATGTCTTCGGCGCCAAAGCTGGCAACGAATCAGCAATTGGCGGAAATGGCGGTCGTGCAACTGCCACAATCGCAGTAACACCAGGTGACACACTGACAATTGTCGTCGGTGGAATGAGTCAATCTCCATTTTTGGGAGGCAGTCCAAGCGGTGGCTTCAATGGTGGCGGGAACGGTGGCGCTCCCTTTAGCTTACCGGTTGCTTATTATGGCTCTGGTGGTGGTGGTGCATCCGATGTTCGCATCGGCGGCACGGACCTGGCTCATCGTGTTATCGTAGCTGGTGGCGGTGGCGGTGCTGCGGCTGTGTTTGGCCCTGATGGGCCTTCATTCGGCGGAGCCGGCGGTGGCCTGACCGGTGTCACGGGCAATACAGCCTATGCTCCTTATGCTGCAAGCGGTGGTGCCGGCGGTAATCAGGACGGCAGTACCGGAAGCGGACAACAGGGTACGGGCAGCAATGCAGCACCATCAAATAGCAACATTTTCAATGGCGTCGGCGCGGGTGGTGGCGGCGGTGGTTATTACGGTGGGGCCGCAGGCTCACCTGGGACAGGCGGCGGTGGCGGAAGTGGTTTCGGCCCAGCAGGAACTGTGTTTACGACTGGCGTGAACGGCGGAAATGGTAAGGTGACGATTTCATACCTTACTATCTGCGCGGCCGGGATGTATGAGAACGGTTCAAGCTGCGTTGTTGCAGACCCCGGTTATTATGTGGATATTGCGGGTGCCACTTCACAGACACCTTGCGAAATGGGTTTCTACCAACCGAATTCAGGCGCGACCTCGTGTTTCCCGGCTGCTCCCGGAAAATATGCCGACACGATTGGAATGATTAGTGCAATAGACTGTGCAGTAGGTAGTTATCAGGCAAATTCAGGCTCAATCTCATGTTTCCTCGCCAGCCCCGGTTACTTCGTGGACACAATCGGTGCTGTTGAACAATCATTGTGCCCGGTTGATTACACATCTCTGGCTGGTGCGGCTTCTTGCGAACCAATCGACAACCTTGCCCCAACTGCCAGCCCCATCCAATCACCAGCCGCAAATATCACGGGTTGGAACAACAGCGATGTCACCGTCACCTGGAACTGGGCAGACAACGCAGGCGGCTCAGGAATTGATGATGCGAATTGCACATTGAGCAACACTTCTTCTGGAGAAGGGGCTGCCATTCTGCTCAGCGCAACCTGCAAAGATATGATTGGTAATACAGGCACCGCGTCCTACAACGTAATGGTTGACAAAACCAATCCAACGATTAGTGCCAGCGCGACCAAAGCCGATAACACACCCTACATCGCAGGCACATGGACGAATCAAAGTGTTACCGTTACCTTCTCTTGTAACGATACCGGTGGATCGGGTATCCCCGCTGGCGCGTGCCCTGCCAACGCAGTATTCAGCTCGGATGGTGTAACCGCCCTGGTCAATGGAACAACAACAGACAATGCTGGTAATAATGCAAGTACGAGCTTTGGACCGATCAAGGTCGACAAGACTGGTCTCGTGACCTCTGCTGGAGGCCCTTACGCCGGTTCCGAAGGAACTTCCATTGTTCTCAGTAATGCCAGTGCTGTAAATACACTCAACCCAGGCACAGTAACTGCAACCTGGAGTGTTAACTCTGCATTGTGCATCTTCTCGAACATCAACGTCCTAAAACCTGGTCTGACCTGCAAGGACAACGGCAGCTACACAGCTACTCTCACTGCCACTGATGGTCTCAACACTTTCAGCAGTAACGCGACGATGACAGTCAGCAATGTGGCTCCCACCCTGGGCGCTATAACCATCACCAACCCGTTATCGCCAATCAATACCACCGTCAACGCCAGCGCTGCCTTTACCGATCCAGGCAGCATGGACACACACACGGCTTCCTGGAACTGGGACGATGGCAGCCCCATTTCAGCTGGAACTATCGTTGAGAGCAATGGCAATGGCACCGTCAGCGCCAGTCATAAATACACATTACCGGGTGTCTATGTGCCCAAGCTAACGGTGACCGATAAAGATGGCGCAACCTCCAGCCAGATGATCTATGAATTCCTGGTAATCTACGATCCGAGTGCCGGATTTGTGACCGGTGGCAGCACGATCAAGGTTTTGGGAGCATATCTGGCTAATCCAACCGCCACCTATAGCGGCAAGCTGGGCTTCAATTCCAAATACAAGAAAGATGGCACGCTGGAAAGTGAAACAGAATTCGAATTGACGGGAGTTAAGTTCCACTTCCACTCAAATAACGCAGCCTGGATGGTAGTGAACGGATCCAAAGCTGAGTACAAGGGAACTGGCTCCGTGGAAGGCAGTGGTCATCTCTACGGCTTCACGGTCACGGTAATAGACGGACAGGCAACCGCTGGCGGTGGTACTGACAAAATCCGGCTGAGCATTTGGGACATCACCAATGGCAACGCCTATGTTTATGATACTCAGCCCGGCGCGCCAGTGACCGCCGAT
>CAIVSQ010000467.1 GCA_903908605.1 uncultured Anaerolineae bacterium | reverse complement strand
GGGCGGGATTTGAATATCATCTTCTCAATGAAGACCCAAGTCGAGTAATAAAAAGACCCTCGCTTGCGCAAGAGTCCATTTTGATGGCGGGGAGGGCGGGATTTGAATATCATCTTCTCAATGAAGACCCAAGTCGAGTAATAAAAAGACCCTCGCTTGCGCAAGAGTCCATTTTGATGGCGGGGAGGGCGGGAAGCCCCTGCTAAACAATGACATCCTTTAATTACTTGCGTGTCTAATCAAGATTTCGCATTGGCTTTTTGGAAACCTCAGACATTTGAGGTTTTTTTTATTTCCCTTTCAAGGAGCCAATGATGTCTGTCCAATTAGTATCAAACCAACACAACGAAGATTATTTTTTTTCTGACAACGAGATACCAGATTTTATCTCCATAACAGAAGCAGCCGAAAAACTGGATGTCTCAGAACGCACTATGATGCGATGGGTACAAAAAGGGATATTGCCTGTCTTCAAAATAAAGAACATCACGCGTATCACCCGAAAAGATTTCAAGAACTTTATTAAATCTAACATGACATCAGCATCTGCTAAAAATGAAGAAGGGGGAAATTATGTACCTAACTTATGAACCAGCCAAATCAGATATGCTCTGGCTGGAAACTCAATTGACCTTTCCTAAAATCTACAAGGAAGTTTTTTTCTCTTACACGGTTAATATTTCCATAGATGAGTTCTCATCCCAGCTATGTCGGCGATTACGGGGTGTTGGACTAAACGTAAAAGCTGTTAAAAGCAATGTTCTTCTCATAAATAGAAAGATTTATCTCTGGATCACGAACAAACCAGTCCAAGACGAGAAACCATATCTGAAAGAATTCATGCTCGAACAAAAAGTTGCCCGAATCGGATACATCCTGCGTTTGGATGAAATACCGCTATGGGGTTGCGTTCAGATATCTTCAAAGCATCTTGTAAATGAAGAAAACCCAACAACAGAGGAAGAAAAATCATGACCAGGGTCTTCGCGATAGCCAATCAAAAAGGTGGTGTTGCCAAGACCACCACGACTATTACCCTGGCACATGCCTTTGCGCTTAGACAAAAACCAACCCTAGTTATCGATTTCGATCCACAAGGTCAATCCGCCACAGCGCTTGGGATCAATCCCGAGCCAGGGGTATTCAACTGCCTGGTTTCGCCAGCTACACCCAGGCAATATTGGGTGCGAACTTGCGAACGTGAACTATTGTCGATCTTGCCAGGGGATCGGAGCACTGCCACTGCTCAAATCGTTCTTAACGCTGAAAACCGTCCCATAGACGCGATCGCTGTTGCGCTGAAGTCTCTCGTGCAGCCATATGATTTTGTCTTTCTTGACACCGCCCCATCCGTTGGTGGTATTCAGGAACGTGTAATCTGGATGGCTGATTATGTCATCATTCCTGTTGCCACAGAATACCTATCAGTGGACAGCCTAGGGAAGACTTTGGAAACACTCCAACAGTTAGTTCAACGAGGCTGGAAGGGTAAATTATTGGGAATCTTACCCACCTTCTATGACCAGATCACTAAAGAAAGTCGCAATGCCATGGACTACCTGAAGAAGGAATTCTCCAACCAGGTTCTGCCTCCAATTCACCGCGCAACCATTTTGCGTGAATGTGCTGCAGACGGGCAAACTATCTGGGAAAAAGCGCCAAACAGCCAGGCCGGTCAAGATTACGACAGTCTTGTGAAGATTGTTGGAAAGGTATCCTAGGAGGCGATCATGAGCGGATGGAACCGAACTGCCTCCTTACCTACCATGGCCACGGACCCGGTTAACACCATTCCAACAGCCAGTGAGCACAAGCCAAGGAACCGAGATTTCGAGAAAAAACACCCAAAGGTCTCTTACAGAATCAGCGACGAAAACCTTCCACAAGAAATCCTTGTCCTTGCCCGAAGTCTCACTGTGTCCGCGGATGAAGTTTCAAGGGCATTTGTTGAAGCCGGTCTGCAAGCCGTGCAAGATGGTCGCATGGACTTATCGCAAATCATCGTCACCCGCGGCCGCATGAGTCTTTACCCGATCGGCCGTGAACAATGGGTGGTTCACGACGAGCCGGTAGATTGGTCGAAAGCTATTCCTACTGTTAATAAGAAACGCGGATTGAGTGATTATGAAAAATCTCAGCAACAGAAAACCAGCAACCGCCTGCGTGTACATTACCGCTGGCCAAATCAGTTGATAGAGCAGATCAATGATCTCTATTGTGAAGTGATGGGGAGTCAGCCAGTGCAGCGAAGTGAAGGAAGAAAAGGCCAGTTGATAACCATGCTTTTGCGTTACGGGGTTGAGATGTATAAGGCCGGTCGCTTGCCTCTGGTACCCCAACCAGTCCCTGGAAATTGGAGGCTGCCATGATCAGTTTCTTGAGTTCCAGGGTTTTTGATTTTTCTTTTTTTACCAAAGGCCGCATGTCGGCGTCAGTGCCGACATTGCCGCCGACAACTGCCGACATCGCCGCCGACCATGACGCCGACATGCCCGCCGACAACATCCTTCCAGGATGGCTTTTAGGGGGGATAAAAATTACAGCCTTACCAAAGAGATGGGTGGAAAAAAGTGCCTTCAAAATAGCCCGTTTTTCGCCTATGGCTGTCTCCAGAAAAATACGCTTTTTAGAAGCGGAAAGGAGGTAAATCAGATGGATCCAGCACTCGCATGGAATTACGCCTGTGTGCACCTCAAAACCGAGATGCCACGCTCCAGCTTTGATGAACATCTACGAGATACTCGTTTTTTGTCTTTTGAAGATAATCTCCTCACGATCGGTTGTGTAAATGCTTTCAATGCTGACTGGCTCACCAGCCGCCTGGCCAGTACAGTCTCACGCTTATTGATTGGTTACCTGAATCAAAATGTTGAGGTCCAGTTCATCGTAACCGACTTCCCGGACCTGGACGATTTACGCGAAGATGAACCGGAGGATGAGAAACCAGACGGGACAAACGCCGTAACAATCGTGGATACCACTCGCTATCAGAATGAAGTGCATCCCGACCGGGTGGTAGTCATCCCCGGTTACACTTTACGGCTGATGGAACAAGGCGATGTCACTCCAAAACAGTTATCCTTGTGGATCGGTTTTCGCCAGGCTGCCATGGCCTGGAAAAACCGCAAGCCTGTGGTCAGTAAAATCCGCAACCAGGAAGTGATTAAATTTGCCATGATGAGCCGGGCGGCTTTCTTTCGCGAGATCGAAGGGCAGGATCAAATTGCCGGTGGACTGGTGGAGCGGATTCCTTCCCAGGAAATTCGGACTTCAAACGAGAAAGGCCGTTGGTATCAAAACGCCAATACTTACCGGGTATTCTCCAATCCTTTTCTCGGTTCTGTTGACGCCGCCTGCATTGAAGAGCTCCTTCGGAATGTAGTGAGTCTTTGCGC
>CAIVSQ010000466.1 GCA_903908605.1 uncultured Anaerolineae bacterium | reverse complement strand
GGATCGCACCTGGCGTTTTCTGGCAAAAGAAAAAGGGTTTGCTTATAAAAATTACCTGGTCTCCATGCCACTCCCAACAGCGGATGAATTTGTAGCAAACCTTTGGGAGAATGTCACGCCGCAGACACGAGTTATTTTCATCAGCCAGATCACAAGCCCAACTGCAATCATTTTTCCGGTCGCGGAGATTTGCGCCAGGGCCCGCAGCGAAGGAATTATGACAGTGATCGATGGCGCGCACGTGGCCGGTCAAATTCCATTATCCTTGGATACGCTTGGCGCCGATTTCTGGTCAGGAAATTTACACAAATGGCTGATGAGCCCCAAGGGTTCTGGTTTCTTGTATGCCAGACCTGAATTACAGCATCTACTAAAACCACTGGTGGTTTCGTGGGGTTACGAAGCAGAGATTCCTGGTCAATCGCAATTCGTTGACTATCACGAGTGGATGGGCACGCGCGATCCTGCCGCTTTCCTGGCCGTACCAGACGCTATCCAATTTCAAAAAGAGCATAATTGGGATCATGTCCGGGAAGAATGTTTTAACCTTGCCACTTACGCGCAGGAAATCATTTGCGACCTGACCGGGATGCCCCAGCTGCATCAGTCCGGCGCGCAGACTTTTTGTCAGGTTATAGCCATGACCCTGCCTGTGAATACAGATGTGATTGCTCTCAAAACCCGCCTGTACGATGAATACCACATCGAAGTTCCCGTGCATGTATGGAATGGAAATAAAATGATCCGTGTATCAGTGCAGGGATACAACTCGAAAAGCGATATTGATACATTATACGAGGCTTTAAAGGCGCTGTTGCCGCAAACGACTTGCTAAACAAACAGGAAAATCCCATGCAGACGAATATTACAACCTTGGATGGTAACGAGGCCGTTGCCTACGTAGCTTACCGATTGAACGAAGTCATTGCAATTTATCCCATCACCCCCAGCACCAGCATCGGTGAGTTCTCAGACACATGGTCAAGTGACAGGGTAAAAAATATATGGGGCACTGTGCCACGGGTGGTGGAAATGCAGTCGGAGGCCGGGGCGGCAGGCGCCGTCCATGGCGCGCTTCAAACCGGCTCGCTGGCAACCACTTTCACAGCATCGCAGGGTTTGCTGCTGATGATCCCAAATATGTACCGTATCGCAGGCGAACTGACCGCCACGGTCTTCCATGTGGCAGCGCGAGCCCTGGCAGCTTCAACCACATCTATCTACGGGGACCATTCCGATGTGATGGCGGTTCGCGCCACTGGTTTTGCTATGATGGCATCCCGTTCAGTGCAGGAAGCCCACGACATGGCGCTCATTACCCAGGTAGCTTCGCTGACAGGGCGCATCCCCTTTGTCCATTTTTTCGATGGCATGCGCACCTCGCACGAGGTGGCTAAGATTGAAAACCTCAGTAATGGGCAGATGCTTGCAATGATCAATCCAGCATCGGTTCATGCACACCGGCAACGCGGTCTCTCGCCAGAGAATCCCTTTATACGAGGCACTGTTCAAAATTCTGACGTGTGTTTTCAGGAACGGGAAGCGGTTAATACTTTTTATATCAAGTTTCCAGGCATTGTTCAGGATGTCATGGATCAATTTTCCGCGCTCACAGGGCGTAGCTACCACCTTTTCGATTATGCAGGTGCGCCAGATGCGGAACGGGTTATCGTTTGCATGGGCTCGGGTGCAGAAACGGTGGAAGAGACCGTCAAGTGGATGACTCAGCAAGGTCAAAAAGTGGGTGTGGTAACGGTTCATCTTTACCGCCCATTTTCGGTGGAGCATTTCCTTTCAACACTGCCATCCACCGTGAAACAAATCGCGGTGCTTGACCGCACCAAAGAACCGGGCAGCGCCGGTGAACCCTTGTATCTGGATATTGTCACGGCATTAGCGGAGGGCTACCATACTGATATGGCTTCCTTCAAAGAACTGCCGCGAGTAATTGGCGGGCGCTACGGATTGGCGAGCAAAGAATTTTCGCCCGCCATGGC
>CAIVSQ010000465.1 GCA_903908605.1 uncultured Anaerolineae bacterium | reverse complement strand
CATCCCAGGTGACATGACCAAAATGGTCCGTATGATAAAATTAATTTATATAATTTCAATTCTCGCAGGAAATTCAACCTGCGAATGATCAGAAAATTACAGGAGTTTGGTTGATATGAATCACTTTCTTGATATTTCAGAGTATTCGGCTGCGGAAATTGAGGATATTCTGAATCTGGCGATCCGCTTGAAAAAAGAACACTTTTCTGAAGGCAACAAGCCATTGTTTAAAGGCAAGGTATTGGGAATGATTTTTCAAAAGCCCAGCCTGCGGACACGTGTTTCGTTTGACATGGCCATGCGCCACATGGGTGGGGATGCCCTGTACCTTTCTCCCGCCGAAATTGGCCTGGGCAAGCGCGAAACGATAGCTGATGTCTCACGTGTTCTTTCTGGTTATGTCCAGGCGATGATGGCCCGTGTGTTCGAGCATGAACATGTTGTTGAGTTGGCTCGCTGGGCAACTATCCCTGTCGTTAACGGGTTGAGCGATTTTAGTCATCCATGCCAGGGTATGGCCGATGCCCTGACAATCCTGGAAAAATTTGGAAGCATGAAGGGATTGAATGTCGTATATGTCGGAGATGGCAATAATGTTGCTGTCTCTTTGATGCAGGTGTCTCTTATGATGGGTGCGAATTTCATAATTGCCAATCCTGCTGGATACGATATGCCTCAAGCGGCCAAGGAAAATGGAGCCAGGTTGGCACAGGGTGACCAAAGTCGGATTAAATATTTGAGTGACCCACACGAAGCTGCCAAGGGCGCTCATGTTATTTACACCGACACCTGGACCAGTATGGGACAGGAGGAAGAAACAGCCAAACGTGAGGCGGTCTTCCCGCCTTACCAGGTGAATGCCCAACTTGTTTCAGAAGCGGATAAGGATGTCATTGTTATGCACTGTCTGCCCGCGCACCGCAACCATGAATTGACGGATGATGTGGCTGATGGTCCTCATTCGGTCATATTCCCACAGGCCCATAATCGCCTGCATGCACAAAAGGCAGTGTTGGCACGTTTGTTTGGAGTTGCATAGTAAAACATTTACGTAGCCTCTCGACTGCGCGGCGCTCGGGGCGAAAATCATTTCACCAAGAGGAAGCCAAAATGAAAACACAGGAATACATTCAAATAGAAGAGCAGTTCGGCGCACATAATTACCACCCACTCGATGTTGTGATTGAAAAAGCTCAGGGTGTATGGGTTTATGATGTAGAGGGAAATAAATATCTTGATTGCCTGTCTGCATATTCCGCAGTCAACCAGGGGCACGTTCATCCTAAAATACTTGCAGCCATGGTCGAACAGGCTCAGAAGGTCACCCTGACTTCACGAGCCTTCAGAAATGACCAGCTACCATTGCTATATAAAGAGCTTTCCGAAGTGACAGGATATGAAATGTCGCTGCCAATGAATTCTGGTGCGGAAGCTGTTGAAACAGCCCTGAAACTGGCACGCAAATGGGCTTACACGGTTAAAGGAGTACCCCGGCACCAGGCCGAGATCATAACGGTATCTGGAAATTTCCATGGCCGCACGATTTCCATCGTCTCTTTTTCAACCGAACCTTCCTATCGGGATGATTTTGGCCCATTTACGCCCGGATTTCTGACTGTCCCCTATGGCGATGATAAGGCTATTGAATCCGCCATTACTCCAAATACTGCTGCTGTGATGATCGAGCCCATCCAGGGTGAGGCAGGTGTGATCATACCGCCAGCAGGCTACTTGAAAAAAGTCGCTGAACTGTGCAAGCAAAACAATGTCTTGTTAATTGCTGACGAAATTCAGACCGGCCTGTGCAGAACAGGAAAATTATTCGCCTCACAACATGAAGATGTAAGGCCTGACATCGTGGTGATAGGTAAGGCCCTGGCTGGCGGTTTTTACCCTGTTTCTGCGGTTTTGGCCGATGCAGCCATCCTTGGCTTGTTTACACCCGGAGAACATGGTTCCACCTTTGGTGGAAATCCACTCGCCGCAGCAGTGGCTCGCGCGGCATTGAAAGTTCTGGTTGACGAGAAACTGGCTGATCGTTCCGCGGAACTCGGGACTTACTTCCTCGATCAACTTGCAGAAATCCCAAGCAAGCATGTTAAGGAAGTTCGAGGGCGTGGATTATTTATTGGTGTTGAACTAAATGAAGCTTCGGGAGGCGCACGCCGGTTCTGTGAAGCTCTGCAGAAAACAGGAATTCTTGCCAAGGAGACCCATAACTACGTAATACGTTTCGCTCCTCCGCTGGTCATTGATAAAGAAACAATCGATTGGGCTTTGCCTCGTATTCGCGAAGTCTTACAGATGCAGTAATAAACAATTTTTATTGGGGCAGCCTCGGTGAGGTTGCCCCTACGTTATTCTGGAGGCATGATGAACATTGGAATTCCAAAAGAACGGCGACCATACGAATATCGCATCGGTTTATCTCCGGCCGGCGTGGAAATTTTAGCCCACCAGGGTCACACCATTTTTATTGAACATGATGCTGGCCTTGGTGCCGGTTTCAGCGATCTTCAGTTTGAACAGGCGGGTGCGAAAATTGTCTATTCTCCGCACGAGGCTTTTGGTCGTGCAGAGCTGGTGTTGAAATTGGCCCGCCCAATGCAAGAAGAGTTGGATTGGCTTAACCCCGGTACAACCCTGATGGGTTTTCTGCACCTTGCTTCTGCCCGACAGGATCGCGTGCAGGGTTTGCTGCATAATAAGGTGACTTCCATTGCTTACGAGCAAATTCAACTTGCCGATGGCACGACGCCTGTATTACGTCCGCTTAGCCAAATTGGCGGGCAACTGGCTGCACAAATAGCTGCCCGCTATATGCAAACCAATGTCGGTGGCAAGGGCATTCTTTTGGGCGGAATTGCTGGCGTACCGCCAGCCGAGGTGGTGATCATTGGTGGAGGCACGGCAGGCTCAAATGCAGCTCGTTTGTTCCTTGGTTTGGGTGCTCATGTTACCGTCGTGGACAAAGATATCAATGTTTTATCGCGGATCTGCGAGCATTATCCCCAGGTTGTTACCATGATTTCTACGCGCCGCAATATTGAGCGCGCATGTGGTTACGCGGATGTTGTAGTAGGAGCGGTGCTTGTCACTGGGGAGCGCGCACCGATCGTAGTTACCCGCGATACTCTCAAGAAAATGAAACCGCGCTCATTGTTGATTGATCTGAGTATTGACCTGGGTGGCTGTTTTGAAACATCCCGTCCTACCTCTCACGACCCGCCAACCTACATCGAAGAGGGCATGATTCATTATTGCGTTCCCAATGTTCCGGCCATGGTAGCACGAACAGCGACCTACGCTTTTGTCAACGCAGCTATGCCGTATATTTCTGAGATTGCAGCAGTAGGGGTAGAGAAAGCCATTCTTGAAAATCCTGCGATTGAGCTGGGCGTAAATACCCATAAAGGTGAATTGGTTCACCTGCAACAATGGAATTCGGTCGAAGGAGACTGATCATGAGTTGGAAAAGTATTTATCAGTCACGTGTGGTATCCGCAGACGAAGCTGTCTCGGTGATAAATTCCGGAATGCGGTTGTTCTTAACAGGGAATGTTTCTGTTCCCAAGATATTACTGGCTGCATTGGTTCGGCGTGCACCCACCCTGCACAATGTAGAAATTTGCCAGGCGTTGACAGTTGGGCCAGCCGATTTTGTAGCACCCGAAATGGAAGGTCATTTACGGGTAAATACCATGTTTATCAGCGCCAATGTGCGCAAGGCAGTTCAAGAAGGGCGCGCGGATTTCACGCCTGTTTTGCTTTCTGAGTTCCCGCTTTTATTTAAAAACAAGGTACTGCCTCTGGATGTGGCGATGATCCACGTGTCACCACCAGATGAACATGGCTTTTGTTCACTGGGGGTTGAGGTTGGTCTGACAAAATCTGCTGCCGAATCAGCCACTCTTGTGATTGCGGAAGTAAATGAGCAAATGCCCAGGACTTTGGGGGATTCTTTCATCCATGTCAGCCGTTTGAATTACGTAGTCCCAGTCAATTATCCGATTCCTGAAATGGCAATGGCTGAAGAAGGTGATAAGGAGACCGTTGAAAAGATAGCGGGCTTTATTGCTGATTTGATCCCGGATGGCGCTACCATGCAAATGGGTATTGGCGCTATACCCGACGCAGTCTTGAATTACCTTTTTCATAAAAAAGATCTCGGCATCCATAGCGAATTATTCTCGGAGGGTGTAATTGATCTGGTGGAAGCAGGCGTGTTGACCAACGCCCGGAAAAGCCTGCACCCTGGGAAGATTGTGGCTGGTTTTGTCCTGGGTACAAAACGCCTGTATGATTGGATTGACGATAACCCATTGATTGAACTGCACCGATCCGAATACGTGAACGATCCATTTGTGATTGCGCAAAACGACCGCATGGTGGCGATCAATTCTGCCATCGAGATCGATCTGACTGGGCAGGTATGCGCGGATAGTATTGGGCCAAAATTGTATTCCGGTGTTGGCGGTCAATTGGATTTTATATATGGAGCATCAAGATCAAAGGGTGGCGTGCCGATCATTGCCATGCCGAGTGTATCCACACTAAGGGATGGGACTGTTGTTACCAAAATCACTGCAATGTTGAAGCAGGGGGCTGGTGTGGTCACCAGCCGTAACCATGTTCGCTTTGTAGTGACCGAATTTGGTGTGGCTGAGCTTTATGGTAAAACTATCCGCCAACGCGCACAAGCCCTGATCAATGTGGCGCATCCGCAGTTCCGCGAGGAGCTTCATGCCAAGGCCAGGGAATTGAACTATTTATAGCGAGATTGTGCTAAAATGCACAATTATTCATCCTGGTTTTTAAGTCAGGAATGAAATAAGGACCAGATTTGATCTGGTCCCAATTCATCACTGAAATGAGATAAATTAAAATGGAACGTAGAGCAAAAATCGTTGCAACGCTTGGTCCTTCAAGTAATGAGTCGGACATGTTGGAAAATCTGATTCTG
>CAIVSQ010000464.1 GCA_903908605.1 uncultured Anaerolineae bacterium | reverse complement strand
ATTACACCCTTGGCTTCTGCAGTTGTTCCACCTGTAAATTGAATTACAGCGAGTTCACTTGGGGAAATTTCCACGGGAGGAAAATCAGTTTTTTCCATGGCTACCACATCCGTCCATTTTAGGGACGTTTCCAGAGGCAGTTTTAGTTTTTCTTTTGGCAAAAATATCTTTGAGAAAAGCCCTAGGTATTCTGCAGGATCGGTTTGGATAATAAATGGGATGGGTATTTGCAATTGAATTTGCTTAACTAAATTCGAAAAACTATTTGTAGTGATGAGAACTGTCGGTTCTGCATACTTTATCTGCCGAATTACTTCCTCCCAATTATCCGTGGGAGGGAAAAAAACAGCAACACCGCCTGTTTTCAATGTGCCAAAATAGCTAATGATAAATTGTGGGATGTTGGGTAAGAAAATTGCTACTCGAGATCCTTTTGATACACCAAGAGAACGTAGTGCGTTTGAGAATCGATTTACCTCATGGAAGAGTTCTGCATAGGTTATCGAATGTCCTTCGAATTGAATAGCCGACTTAGTCGGAAACCTTCGATAAGAAGAATTGAGCAAATGGTGAAGAGGAACTTTTGGTATCCCAATTGTATAAGGTACGCCATTTTCATAATGAACAACCCACGGTCTTTCCTGTCTCAATGCATCGCGCCGATTTTTTTTATTTGCTGTCGTTGAATCGCGCCAGGATTGCCCTTCATCTTCTAGTGATCGTTCGATGGCGCGGTTGACTGCATCGTGTCGCTCCAGCATGACCAGGTGACCAGAGGCACCAATATTTACTTCATCCGCGTATTGAAAAGATTGAACTACTCTTTCAAAAAGGGGTTTTTCAAAAATATAATCCCTATGCCCACGGATGACCAAAGTGGGCACTTCGATACTTCCAAAAATTTCCCATCCGCGCCATTTGGACAAATTATTTTTATACCACGATTGAAGTACACCGAGTGGTGCAGATAGCCAGCGTTTTGTAAATGGCTGGATGAATCTCAATATTGGCGAGGGCAGGTTTAGGCAAAACTGGAAAAGAGGGTTGAGTTTAATCTCTCCAGCTGTTGCAATCAAAATTAGCTTATCCACTTTTTCAGGATTGGTGAATGCATATTCGGTGGCGAGCGCACCACCAAATGAATGGCCGATCAGTACAATAGGATCCGTTATGGCGAGAAAATCTAATACGATCCTGATGTCGGATTGGATTTCATCCATGCCATAACTTGTTGGGGGTTTATCAGATTGTGCGTGCCCGCGAAGATCAATCGCGACGACACGATTTTCCCGGGAAAACTTGATTATCTGGTGTTTCCACTGGGCAGCGTATCCGCCAAATCCATGTAAAAGAACAATTGTCCGTTTCGGAAAATCAGGTGAAATATCAATCACGGATAGTCGTATGAGTGGATTTGAAGAAATCGTAATTTCCCTGCGGTAAAGTTCAAGATCGATATTCATGGGTAATTTTTCTCCATTTCCAGATTTATGCCGGATGGATAATTTGTAACGCCAAATCTGCAAGTTCAAGCGCGCTGAGTCTTGATTGAATCGGCGCGTAATTAGCTTTTACCCATGCCCTAAGCGGTTCAGCCCAGGTAATGAGGGCTTTGGCATCGGCCGGGTAATGACTTTTTCTGGCGCCAATATTTATATAATTAGAACTTAATGCATCCTCCCAATCGCTCCAGGGAGCAAGATCCGGCGTCAGAGAGAAGGTGGATAATGGAGAAAAAAAGACAGGAATGCCCTTGGGGAAAGTCTTCGCACTCTCTTTGAGAAATCGGGCCCCGTCAGTAGTGTTAAATACCAACCATAACGGTAATAAACCACTTTGCATCGCTGAAGATGAATCGAATTGCGAAAAACATTCCACTAGTACACCGGATGGTTGCCGACCATCTTTTCTAAGCATTAACTCAGCTGCCGAATATGCCAGTTTGGAAAAATCATAAGGCTCAGGGCAGGTAATTCTCACAAAATTGTAGCCTTCTGATTGGCAGAATAATTCTAATGCTTCAGCCAAGCCAGGCTCGCTGCCCCATTCTGATTCCGGTCCCATTTCCAATGGGTATTGATTTGTATCAAGACCCCATTTGGCAAACTGTAACCCAGTTATTTTTGTATAATGTTCCAGCCTGGGACTACCAGTCAGAAATTCCTCGGTGGGTATATCGCCCCACCCTCCTACCTGGAAATAATTGCGCGGGCCTACTTTATATCGCATCCAGCGAGCGCCACCATCCAAAAATACCACGGTACCGTTCTTTGTCAGGTGAGCCTTGATAAACTCTGCATAGGAATCGGGGAGACTAATTAATTTAAATCTTAAGTGATTCACGAAGCGCGTCAACCACCCGTCGTGCACAGGGTCGTAATGCTGAATTGTGACGAGATTTTCATCTTTATTGGTTATTTCTTGAGCTAAATTTATTGTTCTCTGAAAATATTCAGTTGCATTTCCGCGATAACTACCACCTTTTAAGGTTAAGACAAAGGCTTGGGGTAGAAATGGGGCGTTTAATGCGAGCGATAGATAGGTGGTTGCTCCGCCAGCCCCGGTTCCCACTGTAATAACCGGGAATTGGCTTTTTGAAAATTTGTAATCATCGATCCGGTTCTTGATTAGATTATTAATTGAAAACGACCTGAGCTCCTCGCGTGGGATTCCGGAGATTGACTGGAAATTGCTAATCGCAGTTCTTCCGAAAATTTGAGGAAGCATACCAAGTTTGAGCAAGATGAATTTTTGCCACCCAGGAAAAATGTAATTTTCAACGGTTTGTCCTGCCAACCCAGCAGCGACAGCTTTTGTAATGATCGGCGATGAGGATTCTGGAGATTCCTGAAGAGTAGGCATATGGATATCAATATCCTTGATGAAACACCACTGGGCTGATATTAATAATAATCTGAGAATGGATGCATTTAGGAGTGAGTATAATTCAATTATGCAAATTACATTAGCGCTCGGTGGTGGTGGCACAAGAGGTGCTGCTCATATTGGTGTTCTCAAAGTTCTTGAGCGAACTGGTTTCGAAATTAAAGCAATCGCTGGAACAAGCATTGGTTCTCTGGTCGGCGCATTTTATGCTGCTGGCTATTCGCCGGATGAGATACAAGTCCTTTTTTCCAAAATCGATCAATCTAAATTGTATGGCTGGCCACTTTCGGAAGGACCGGGTTTGCTTGGGGTTCGTGGAATATATGATTTCTTATATGCGAATCTGGGAGAAAAATTAATTTCTGAATTAAAAATACCATATGCCGCTGTTGCTGTGGATTTGAATTCTAATCGGGAGATTATCCTTAAACAAGGTCGTGTAATCGATGCCATTATGGGGTCTATTGCTGTGCCAGGTTTATTTCCCCCCAGGCAATTGGATGAATATACCTTGATTGATGGTGGAACCTTGGATCCTGTCCCCGTCAGGGCTGCCCGAGCTATGGCGCCTACATTACCGGTTGTAGCTGTTTCGTTAATGGCGCCATTGGACGTTCCGGCTACCCCCATTGGGATTGTTTCATTAGGATCTTCAAATCCAATCGCTTCTCAAATAGCTCGAATGAATATTACGCAAGCCTTCCGGGTTTTCGCGGATTCGGTGGATATTGCTTCGCGTCAGATGGCCGAATTGAGATTGAAATTGGATGAACCGGACGTAATCATCCGGCCGGATGTAAATGGAATTAACTTGTTGGACAAAGTAGATATTGAAAAAGTGGCTTTTATTGGAGAGCAAGCCGCGGAAAAGGTTCTGCCAGCTTTAAGAAAAGAAGCTTTATTCCCCATTCGGCTTATCAATAAGGCTCGTCGGTATTTAAGAAGAGGGTAATTGCGGAAATTACTCGTTATACTGCCTTATATTGCTGTTTATGCAGGGATCCATGTATTTCAAAATGCATGGGTCGCGTTATTCGGTTTCCATTTAGCACTCTTACCGGGAATTATTATCCAATCGAACGCGATTCCCCACAAGATGATTAGGAAGGTCTCGTTTCGCATCATGGTTCCATTGATGGGAATGGGATTGTTGGCAGGGATTGCCGCATTGTTGGTTTATTTTATTACCGGTGTTCCTCATCATCTTGGGGCTGAATTAATTAAACTGGGAATTACAAGTGCCAATTGGTTATTATTTGTTGTTTACTTCATCCTGGTGAATCCATGGTTGGAGGAGCTTTATTGGAGAAGTTGTTTTGGAAGCACAACCCGCCTTCCGGCTTTTGAGGATTTATTCTTTGCTGGTTACCACCTGATCATATTGAGTAGCTTTGTTGGAACAGGATGGCTTTGGGTTACTTTTATTCTGCTATCATTTGTGGGATGGTTGTGGCGCCAGGTTACTGACCTTACTTGTAGTTTAATACCTGCCACCTTATCGCACTTTACTGCAGATTTTTCCCTCGTGTTGGCTTTATATTTTTTTGCGGTATATTCTTGACGGTACAATGGAGTCATTATGACTAGAGATTTACGAAAATATTCATCGCAAACAAGTGTTCAATTGATCATTGGAGCTTTGTCCCTTTTGTTTCTCATTGGTCTTGGATTAATTGCATGGCTATATGGCTGGGGAGCTGCATTGATGGGATTCCTTTGCTTGTTGGGAGCCATGATCCCGATTGGTTTGATTGCTTTATCTCTGAATGGATTGGAATTTTTACTTAAGAAAATCGATAAGGATTAAGATGGAACAAATATTAACAACATTTGATAACTGGACTTTGAGAGTACGGCCAGGTTCAAGCCCAAAAATTTTATTATTATTGCATGGGTGGACTGGTAATGAAAACTCGATGTCGGTATTTACGAAGGATTTTCCGACAGACTACTGGATCGTTTCACCCAGGGCCTTTTTTCCAGCAAGTTCTGGGGGATACTCCTGGCGGGCGCAGGCACCCGGCGCTAGCTGGCCAACTATCGATTTATTTCGCCCCGCGGTAGCTGCATTGTTGGAATTGTTGAAAAATTGGTCCAATGCAAACAATATTATTGCCGAACGGGTGGACGTGGCTGGTTTTAGCCAGGGCGGAGCCTTGACCTTCACTTTGGGAGCTCTCCATCCAGAAAGGTTTGGGAAAATGGGCATCCTGGCGGGTTTTGCTCCAGACGGATCAGAATCTGTCGTTGGTTCAAGCACATTTATTGGTAAACGAGTGTTTGTAGCACATGGTACTCTGGATGAAATGGTGCCGATTGACCTGGCAAAAAGAACGATAAAAATCCTTGCGGGTGCTGGGGCTGAAGTTGAATACCATGAAAGTGAAGTAGGACATAAATTGAGTAAGGAAGGTTTGAGGGAATTGGAAAGATACCTTTCGGAATAATTCATGATTAATTTCTGAATTGACGAATGCCAATTTTGAAGGTATGCTTTACCCAATTCATCTTCACAGGTTATTAATATGGCAATTACAAGGCGTGATTTTTTGAAACTGGTAGGTGGTACTGCCGGTTTGATGGCACTGAGACCATTTAGCAGGGTTTTACCATTGACTGATTTTCCGATCGGTGACAAGCTTGGACGCGTCGTCGAAGGTAAATGGGAGTTGAAATACTCTCCAAATGAACAGGATCCAAAAGTTAAGGATGTTTATGGGGATACAGTGGTTAAGTGGCTTCGTGAAGTCGTCGGGAGACGAGATACGGGCCATTTGAATCAGAGATATATCGAAACCCCCGAAGGATATCTTTACTCATCCTACGTGCAACCAGTGAAAAATATGCCCAACCAGCCATTGAAAGAGATGCCGCAAGGGCGTTCAGGTTTTTGGGCAGAAGTTACTGTCCCCTATGTCGATTTTGTGCTGGAGAATCCCACACCTGCATCACCCTGGATCAAAGATGCTGTTTTGTGGAACAGGCCAACACGATTATATTATAGCCAGGTGATGTGGGTTGACCAAATTAAAACCAGTGAAGTAACCGGTAATATTGTTTATAGAATTAATGAGCGTTATGGAAGTTATGGAGATATCTTTTGGGCAGATGGGGCAGCGTTCCGACCGTTAACCATCGAAGAAATTGCACCAATTCATCCTGAGGTTGATCCATTGGAGAAGCGGATTGTGGCAAATTTAACCTACCAAACGCTTGCTTGTATGGAAGGTGATAGGGAAGTATTTTATTGTCGTATGTCGAGTGGAGCGAAATGGGATGCTCAAGGAAATATTGTCGACAATTGGTCTACGCCACTTGGAGATGGTCATAGAACCTGGAGAAAAACCATTTCAATTCATATGGCTGGCGGAACTGTTGGAGGAGGTTACGATACCCCAGGTGTTTCCTGGTGTACTTTCTTCTCCGGTTCTGGGGTGGCTGTGCATTCAACTTTTTGGCATAACGACTATGGCGTTCCAAGATCTCATGGATGTATCAATGTGACTCCT
>CAIVSQ010000463.1 GCA_903908605.1 uncultured Anaerolineae bacterium | reverse complement strand
GCAAATCAGTCAAATAAAGAGCTGCATTTGCTATATGTTCGAGGGAGATGGCCACAGACCCTTTTTGTCCAGAATCGCGGCGGAGCGGCAATGCCTGTTGAAACAACTCGAGGGCTTCAGCATAGTGTTTAAGGTCAAGCGCAACCAAACCCAGGTTATCTAGAGAACCCGCAATCCCTAATGAATTACCCAATTCTTTCGAGATTTCCATACTTTCCATGTGCTGGACTCTGGCCAGGTCGAATTCTCCCAATTGCCGATTAATAAAACCCAGGTAGTCGAGACTCGCAGCAATGGCACGCCGATCATTCAGCTCACGAGCAAGCTCCAACCCCGACTGGTGACTGCGACGGGCTTTTTCGTAGTCACCGCTATAATGCAACAACTCGCCAAGCGAAGTTAACGTAGCTGCCAGGCCAGCAGTATCACCGCTATCACGAAAAATTTGTATAGTCTCATTGTGCAGGTTGATGGCATCTCGCAAACCTTGTGGCGTTTTGATACGATGAAAAAATGGGAGTACTTGCGCCATGCCCCAACGGTCATTTTGTTCCTGGTAAAAAGCCAGGCTCTCCTGGGCTATCCGCTCGATTTCATCCGAATCATCCATCTTTGGAACAATGTAGAGAGCCAGGCTATTGACAAACATCAACTCCGGCCTGGTATTCAAACGCCGTAACAGCTCCAGGCTTTGCAGCAGTTGCTGGTGAGCTTGCGAAATATGGCTAACACGATTTAAGAACCAGGCGTGACCAGCCAGCAGCAATCCATAAATTGTGTTTTCACTCCCTTTGCGAAGCAGCCATTCCGCCACAGCGCGTCCAAACAGCGACTCTGCGTCATGAAAACGACAGCGAATATCAAAAAAGCGTAGCAAACCCTCCAAGTAAGACTGAATATTGCTTTCGCTTCCATTGGTTAGCGCCCACTGCCAGCCAGACAGGACATTGTCCAGGTCTTCAGTGATTTCATCGAGTGCATTACGTTGGCCATGTCCACGTAGAGCCAGGTTGTGTTCCTGGGTGAATTTGGCAAAATATTCGCCATGCTGAGCACTGGTTGCAACGATTAAATCGTTGTGTTGGCCCAGTTTCTCTAATACGAATGGTTTAAGTGACTGGTGGATATTGAAACGGCCGCCCTCATCGCGCTGGATGAGGGATTTATTGGCCAGTTCACTCAGCAAGGAAAGTGGCGCCTCGGCCACAGTCAGTGCCGCCTCACGTTTGAACCCACCTTGAAATACAGCCAGCCGCATTAATACGCCTTGTTCGATCTCACTCAGAAAACTCCATGAATACTCAAAAGTGGCGCGCAGGCTCTGGTGGCGTTCGACTACATTTTTCAGGGGCGTTTTTAGAAAATCCAATCCACGCTCAATTTCGCTGGCAATCTCCTCGCACGAAAGTATTTTCACCCATGCTGCGGCCAATTCCAACCCTAACGGCAACCCTCCCACCAATTGACAGATCCGAATAATCGCCCGGCGGTCAGCCCCGCTCAGGCGCAATTTTCCACTAGCCTTGCGGGCATTCTGAATAAATAACTGCACCGCACCATATTGCTCCCAATCGCCAGCATCGATGGCAGGCACTGGCATACCACCTACATTCAAGACCCATTCTTGCTCCATGTTGAGCCTCTCATGTGAGGTCGCCAATATAGTCAGTCGTGGGGCGGATCTCAACAGAACATCAAGCACCTCAGGCAACATTCGTGAACCAGCCTGTAAATGTTCCATATTGTCTAAAATTAGCAAGATATGCCGTGAGCTCAGCATCTCAGCCAATTGATCAACTTGAGAACGCGCCTCGGCAACGGTAAAGCGCAAACCCAGCGCGTCAGCGATGGCGGAAATCACGTACTCAGGGCGCGCCACTGCTGCCAGAGGTACAAAACAAGCCCCCTCGTTAAATATTTGGGAATAAATTCGTCCAGCCTCCAGTGCTAGCCGTGTTTTTCCAGCCCCGCCCGGACCCATAATGGTTACAAGGTGTACATCTGGATCGCGCAGCATTTTTTCTAGTTCGGCAAGTTCGTTCCGGCGTCCAAAAAACGAAGTTGAATACGTGGACACCGATAGGCTTCGCCTGGTTTGAACCATACCCCCGGCCAAATTCTTTTGGGTGGTGTTGTGCCCCGCCTCTTTCTTTAACTGCTCAAAAAGCGTCTTGGTCTGTTGCGATGGCTCCAGCCCTAACTCGCGCAGCAGGACATGTGCACACAGCTGGTACTGGCGAATCGCTGCGCCTACTTGCCCATTTCGAGCGTACAATTCCATCAACAAGCAGTGAGCCGACTCGTTAAGCTCATCCTTTTCAACCCAGTCAGAGGCTGATGCAATCGCGCCGCTTAAGTCATTGCGCTTGGCACAGGCTTGCGCCAGGGCTTCCAGAGCAAAAAAATACTCTTTTTTGAGTGCGGCACTTTGGGTTCCGACCCAATCTTCATATAGCGAGGCGTCTTTGAGATTAAATCCCGCCAAAAAATCGTCACGATATAGCCTGACAGCTTCCTCTAGCAGCGGGATGATTTCCTGTTCGCGGGCGCGGCTTTGCGCCACCAACGTGCGGAAGCGACTGACATCGATCCACATTTGTGACCGAGCCTCAGGGTAAAGCCCAACAATATCACGCTCGGTACGAACCAAGCCCGCGCCGAATGTCTGGTTAATTTCCCAAAGTGTGCGGCGCAAGTAAGCCAGTACATGACTGGTATCCTGATCTGGCCAAAGCAATGTTGCCAGGGCTTCACGGGTGTAATCCATCCCATTGATTGAAAGATAAATTAATAGCGCCAGGGCCTTACGTCGATCGGTCACGACAGGTTGACCGTCAACTTCGAATCTAGGAAGGCCAAAAAGGCGCAGGTTGAGACGTGACATGCAAAAATTATACATCTTCACATCACAAGTGCAATGGTAGGCGAAATTTGGTTTTTATTTGAATGGCATGAATACGGTTGGAGAAAACAAAGATATTGGCGACACCCTCAAACAGGATAAGAGCCCGAAGCAAGTAAAATGGAATAAGCTGGCGAGGATAACTATTTCGCCTGGTTTCATGCATGAACATTGAAATTCATTTTATAAGCAACACCCACGCAACGCTTGCGCAACGCCCATTTTATATAATAAGACTGGTTCCATTCAAAACCACAAAAGGAGAAGAATATGTTACGCAAACTGTACCTCGTAGTATCTTTCCTCGTTGTTATTGGGATGTTGCTCACAGCCTGCGGCGCACCAGCGACACAAGCACCAGCGGCAGAAGCCCCCAAGGCAACCGAAGCACCGGCTGCAACCGAAGCCCCTGCGGCCACTGAAGCACCGGCTGCAACTGAAGCGCCGGCTGCCCCAGTCGCGACCCTGGTGCTGTGGGTCGATGCCGTCAAGGCCCCGGTTTTCGCTAAGATTTCCGAGGATTTCCTCGCCAAATACAATGTAAAGATCGAAATCCAAATTACGAATTTTGGCGATATCCTCACCAAATTCCAAACGGCTGCCCCGGCTGGCAATGGCCCGGATATCATCGTTGTGCCGCACGATCAGGCTGCTACTCTGGTTGCCAACGGTCTAGTGGCCCCGATCGATCTCGGCGACAAGAAGTCCTCTTTCCTGCAGCACGCCCTGGATGCGTTTACCTACGATGGCAAGCTGTACGCCATGCCCTACGCGGTGGAGAATAACGGCCTGTTTTACAATAAGAAACTGGTTACTGAACTGCCCAAGACCTGGGAAGATCTGATGGCGACCGGTAAAGCACTTCAGGATGCCAAGAAAGCCACCTACTGCCTGGGCTTTGGTAGCAACAACTACCATCTGTACCCGGTCTTCACCGCCTACGGCGGCTACATCTTCGGCAAGGATTCCCAGGGCAACTATAACCCCGCCGACCTGGGAATTGATAACGAGGGCTTCATTAAGGCCAGCCAATTCCTGCAGGACAGCGTCAAAAGTGGCTGCGTCAGCGCCAATGTGGATGGCAGCGTGGCTTTGAAGTTATTCACCGATGGACAACTGCCTTTCTACATCACCGGCCCCTGGGATCTGCCCGCACTGGCCACCTCGGGTATAGAGTACGGTATCACCGGCTTCCCCAGCAATGGCTCCCCGTTTGCCGGCGTGCAAGGCTTCCTCGTCAATTCCAAGAGCCCAAATGTGCTGCTTGCACAGACATTCCTGACCGATTACATCGCCACCGATGATGTTATGACCCAGATTCAAGATGCTGAGTTGAAGGCTTCCGCTTTCAAGCCTGTCTTCGACAAGCTAACTAACCCTGATTTGCTCGCACTCGGCCAGGCCGGTAGCAATGCCCAGCCTATGCCTGCAATCCCCGCCATGGGTTCCGTGTGGGGCGCCTGGGGTGATGCTATGACCCTGATCTTCCAGGACAAGCAGACCGCTGAGGCGGCTTTGAAAGATGCTGGCAAGAAAATCCGGGATGTGATTGCCAACCCACTGACCGGCATGGTGAACGCGCCCGGCTCCTACCAGAACCAGGCTGGCTGCGGCGATGGTGACACCGGTAATTGGAAACCCGATTGCCCCACAACCGCTATGAAGAAGAGCGAAGATGGCAAGAGTTATATCTCCGGTCCGTTCAACCTCAAGGCTGGCGACTACGAAGTCAAAGTCGCGCTGGATGGCGCTTGGACAACCAACTACGGCGTGGATGGCAAAGCCGGCGGCGACAATGTCAAGTTCTCGCTCACGGCGGATGGTGAAGTGTCCTTCTCTTGGGACATCGAAACGCATATCCTG
>CAIVSQ010000462.1 GCA_903908605.1 uncultured Anaerolineae bacterium | reverse complement strand
TTACTGGCAGTTTTGCCAGTAATCTTTTTATAATTGTCTATCGATGAATAATTAATGAATAGGGATGAAAACTTCTACAGTGGTTCCCTTGCCTGGAGCCGTAAAAACATCCAGAGCACCCCCTATCATCTCGGCCCGTTCACGCATACTGATCAATCCGAGATGATGTTGCCCCTTGCTGGGTAAAAATTTCCCCGGATCAAAACCAATTCCATCGTCTTCCATTGTCATCTTAACGCCATTTTTTTCTCCCTGCAGAGAAAAATTAATATTTCCAGCTTTGGCATGGCGGATGATGTTTGTCAGGCCTTCCTGGGCAATTCTGTATAAAACCACTTCAATCTCGGTTGGTATTATTATATCTTCAACCTCAAGATTACTTTCTACCTTTATTTCCATCCCCCTGGTCATATCCTGTAATAACGTGCTGAGTGCCCGGGATAAACCAAATTCATCCAAGACCACTGGCCTTAAGCGATAAGCCAGTTCCCTGACCTGCTCGATTGTCTCTGATACGATATCCTGCATATTGGCAAGCTCCCGTTGCGTTTCAGGGATGGAGGATTTCCTTTCTGCAGTTTTCAATCGAACCAGGAGACTGGTCAGGGTTTGACCTGCGCCATCATGCAGTTCACGTGCCAACCGCACACGCTCCTCCTCCTGGGCTTTTACCAAAGACTCTAACAAAACTTGTCGGGCAGCTTCTTTTTCAGATAACTTGATTTGCAGCCAGGCATTTGCCACAATTTCGGCAATTTGTTTACCCAGTGATGATAATAATTCCATGTCTTCATCTGGAATAACTACATTGTCATCACACAACAAATTAATCACGCCAAAGTGCTGTTCGCGAGCAACCAATGGAATGGTGAAGTGATCGCGCGCGATATTCAACCTGGTCAACCTCTCCAATCGGGAACAGACTCTGCATTCTGATTGAACTCCCAGTTTTTCGTTAACCAAATCTTGCTGGCAGGCACAGGTGGAATTATTTAATATGCCCAACAACACCGGTACCATCTCTTCTTCGATGCCGTACCATGTAGCCAGATGAAAAGATTTACGCTCTGGATCACGCAAGTAAATCCAACCCATTTTTAATTGCATCTGATTCAAAATATGCTCCAGGATGGTATAGAGAATATCGTGAATTTCGCCCTGGTGGTTGGCAACCATAGCAACCTGGTTGATCGCATCGAGACTTCGATTTTTGCGGGCCAGAGATTCTTGGTTATTAACGAGATGGTCTGTCATCGTATTAATGGCAATCGCTAGCTCACCTATCTCATCCTTCGCCCAAACATTTGCCCGTGCATTTAAATCGCCACCGGCAACTTTCTGTACCATCTCACGCAGGGATAAGATCGGCTCGGTAAGAATATGCGATAAAAGCAACGAGAACAAGACAGATGTAATTGTTCCCAGGATGGTCACCAGGAAGACACTGCGCCCACCTGCTTCCATGGCTGCTTGAACACGAACATCCGTCAATATGTATGAAAGCCAGTCCGAAAGACCAGTTGTGATCCAATAATTTAGCGAAAAACCCAATATCATGATCGGGAATAGACCAATGCCAATCACCTTGACGCGCACTGGAAATGCCAACAGCTTTCCATACAGCCACTCGATTGTATTTTTAATTTTTATCAACACGCTATTCAGCCCTTTATCAAGAATGAGAGGTATTCAGCGAATCAAGCAAACCAGCTCTCAAAGCAAACCGAATAAGATCTGACTTGGATTCTATTTGTAATTTGAGCATTGCCCTCTCGCGATAGGTATCAACCGTTTTTGGGCTGATAGCCAATTTCTCACCAATTTCACGGCTGGTGAAACCCATCGCAGTTAGCTTGATAACATCCAACTCACGATCCGAAAGTAAACCAGCCAGCTTACTCTCTTCCTGGCGATCAAGCATGTTGTCCACCAACGCGATGGCAGCGTCTGGGTGCAGAAATCGCTTGCCTGCAAAAACCACCCTGATTGCCTGGATCAGATCAGTATGGGCCGTGGATTTGGGAACATAGCCATCACACCCGGCTTGTAATGCTTCCATAACCATTTCTCGCCCACTGTGCATCGAAAGAACCACGATTCTCACGGGTAGGCCCTTTCCGCGAATATCCTTTATGGCATCCAGGCCGCTTCCACCCGGCATACCCAGGTCCATAATCACAACATCGGGCATCATTTTAACCGTAAGCTGGATAGTCTCCTGCACACTTCCCGCCTCACCAATGACTTGCATATCATCTTCCTCTTCTAACAAGGCTCGCAGACCATCTCGCAACATTTTATGATCATCTGCCAAAAGAATTCGTATGCTGTTTTCCGACATTTTCAATTTTCCTTATGAACCATATATTTGTATTAAGTAATTATACCTGTACATATAACACCGTGATCGCCATAGATGGTAAGAGAGTGTTTTAATAATTAAGGGGCAGTTTGGCCACCGGCGCGGTTAAAACCGCTTCTCAATCCTCGCAACCCCTTGCCAACAAAACCGTAGTAGCGGATTTATCCGCTGCTCTTGCTCTTTAGCAATGCCATGACCAGCAAACACCCCCACCCCCGCGCGAAATAATCCACTCGCCAGAAAATGCAACAAAACCGTAGTAGCGGATTTATCCGCTGCTCTTGCTCTGCGGCACAATGCCATGACCAGCAGCGTGACGGGACAGGCATTTTTCCATGCTGATTGCTCTCCAGTTTGCCGGCTACCAATATCGCATAAAACCGCTCTCCCGTCACGCTTGTGTCAC
>CAIVSQ010000461.1 GCA_903908605.1 uncultured Anaerolineae bacterium | reverse complement strand
ATTCCCAACGAAAAGCAATCCCTGTTTCTACCGGTCGCGCGACACGTCATTCCGGAAGGGTATAATATTTTGCATTCACACGAACGAGGAAAGAATGAACAAAACCTATAATTTTACCGAGATGGAAAAAAAATGGCAGGATAAATGGGATCTGGATGGGCTCTACCACGCCGATATCGATCCCTCCAAACCAAAGCATTATGCCCTGACCATGTTGCCTTACCCCAGCGGTGACCTGCACATCGGCCACTGGTATGCGATAACTCCTTCGGATGCCCGTGCACGCTATATGCGCATGAAAGGCTACAACGTAATGTTCCCGATGGGTTTTGATGCCTTTGGCCTGCCGGCAGAAAATGCGGCCATTAAGAGCGGCATTCACCCGATGGTGCGAACTCGCGACAACATTGTGCGCATGCGCAAACAAATGCGCTCGATGGGCGCTATGTTCGATTGGCGTCGGGAAATGGTCTCCTGTGAGCCGGAATATTACAAATGGTCAGAATGGTTCTTTATCCAGCTCTACAAACGCGGGCTGGCTTACCGAAAATTGTCGCCGGTGGATTTCTGCCCAAACTGCAACACTACCCTGGCGCGCGAGCAAGTCTGGGGCGAAGACCGGCACTGTGAACGCTGCAACACACCTGTCATCAAAAAGGATCTGTCACAATGGTTCTTTGAAACCACCAAGTATGCGGATGAACTGCTGAACTTTGAAGGCACCGATTGGCCAGAACGCCTGCGCACCCTGCAAACCAACTGGATTGACCGTTCAGAAGGCGCGAGCGTTGTTTTCCACACAGTAGATGGCGACCCGGTGGAAGTCTTCACCACCCGCCCCGACACCCTGTTTGGTGCCACCTTTATGGTCTTTTCACCCGAACATCCCCTGGTGGCGAAAATCACTACGCCTGAAAATATCCAGGCGGTTGCCGATTACAAAGCACAAGCCGCGCGTCAATCCGAGATTCAGCGCGGAGCAGTGGATAAGGAAAAAACAGGCGTCTTCACCGGTGGCTACGCCATTAACCCCGTCAATCAGACACGCATCCCGATCTGGATTGCGGATTACGTAATGATGAGCTACGGCACTGGCGCCATTATGGCCGTTCCTGCGCATGATGAACGCGACTTTGCCTTTGCACGCAAGTTTAACCTGCCGATCATCCCTGTCTTTCAGCCTGAAAACAGCCCAATTCTGGATGGCGCTACCATGCAAGTGGCCTACATCGGGGATGGCGAGATGATCAACTCGGCGGCCTTCAACGGCACCAAGATCAACATGGAAAAAGGCCGAAAAAACCCTGGCGTTTCTGCCATGATAGATTGGCTCGAGGAAAAAGGCATCGGCAAAGAAACTGTCAATTACCGCTACCGCGACTGGCTGATCAGCCGACAACGCTACTGGGGTACGCCAATCCCCATGATTTACTGCGAAAAAGACGGTTGGAACCCTGTACCCGAAGATCAGCTGCCAGTAACCCTGCCAGAGGACGTAGAGTGGAAACCAACCGGGGAAAGCCCGCTGAAACTGCACCCCACCTGGGCAAAGACAACCTGCCCGGTTTGTGGCGGCCCTGCCACACGTGAAACTGACACGATGGATACATTCATGTGCTCGTCCTGGTACCATCTGCGCTACCTGAGCGCCCAGTATGACCAGGGTCCCTTTGAGCAAAAAGATTACGACTACTGGATGCCGGTCGACACTTACACCGGTGGTATTGAACACGCCACCATGCATTTGCTGTACACGCGCTTCTTCCACAAAGCCATGCGCGACATGGGTATTACACGGGGCTCAGAACCCTGGCAACAGATCCGCAACCAGGGCATGGTTCTGGGCGAGGACAATGAAAAAATGTCCAAGAGCCGCGGCAACGTGATCGCTCCTGACGTGCTAGTGGAACGCTACGGCGCGGATACCGTGCGCGCCTACCTGATGTTCTTCGCTCGTTGGGAGATGGGTGCACCGTGGGACAGCAAGGGCATAGAAGGCTCATCTCGTTGGATTCGCCGCACCTGGACCCTGTTCACCGATGATGTGGTGGCATCCAGGCACGCTGCCAGCCCCGAAAGCCTGAGAGCACTGCGCCGCAAAGTTCATCAGACCCTGAGACGTGTAACCCGTAACTTTGAGCAATTCGAGTTCAACACCATTGTCTCCTCGCTGATGGAGCTGCTGAATGAAATGTATAAGGCACGCGAGGCTGGCGCAGTTGCCACCAAGGAATGGGCCGAAGCGCAGGAACTGTACTTGAAGATGCTGGCTCCGATTGCGCCACACATTGCCGAGGAACTATGGACCGAGACGGGGCATGGATATAGCGTGCATACCCAGACCTGGCCCCAAGTGAATGAAGAAGCCGCCAAGGAAGACGAAATCACCATCGCTGTGCAAGTAAATGGCAAGGTGCGCGAACGTATTACCGTCCAAGCAGAAACGGATGATGAAACCGTCAAGTCAATCGCTCTCTCCGCAGAAGCTGTCATCCGTAGCCTGGAAGGCAAAGAGCCGAAAAAAGTGATCGTGGTCAAGGGAAAACTAGTAAGTATCGTGGTGTAGTTCCCAACCGAACCAGTTTAAAAAAAGAGGCCTTCGCTCTGAAGGCCTCTTTTTTTACTATTATGGGGTTGGTGTTGCTGTCGGTGTTGGTGTTCCTGTTTCGGCAGGCGCTGGTGGCGTGAGAGTTTCGGTCGGCGTTTCGGT
>CAIVSQ010000460.1 GCA_903908605.1 uncultured Anaerolineae bacterium | reverse complement strand
CCCGGGGGGTTTCTTCCATTCTACTACTATTAAATTTTGTGTGCCCACTGCAAGTGAAGATTTTTGGCAGTTGGTATACAATCAAGGCCAATAGATTTTCGGTGGGAAAATTTACAGACCATGACACTCGAACTGGTCAGAATTGCAGAGCAACCAGTTGCTCATTTTGCAGACCAGGAAAACCACAATTGGTAAGTGCGGGTGATGTATACATAATATGGAGGTGGCGTATGGATTTACAGCTAAATGGAAAGGTTGCAGTGATTACCGGTGCCAGCCGGGGGATTGGGGCAGCCATCGCAAGCGAGTTATCCAGCCAGGGTGCCCGATTGGTGCTGGCGGCACGCTCTGCGGATTTACTGGAAAAGCTGGCAAGCTCGCTCAGCACTGAATGCCTGGTATATCCTGTTGACCTGCGGGAAGAGCAAGCCCCGGCCGGGTTGATCCGTGCCGCGCAGGATCGGTTTGGTCAGCTCGATATGCTGGTAAATAATGCAGGAGCCACCAAGCGCGGGGATTTTCTAACGCTTTCGGACGATGATTGGATGGATGGCTTCGCGCTAAAGTTTTTCGGTGCCATGCGCTGCTGCCGTTCGGCCTGGCCGCTGTTGGTGGCGAGCCAGGGGTCAATCGTCAACATTGTCGGGATCGGTGGCCGAACAGGCAGCGCAGAATTTAGCATCGGCGGTTCCGTGAACGCGGCGTTGCTCAACCTGACAAAATCGCTGGCTGACCGGGGTGTGAAGGAGGGGGTGCGAGTTAATGCAATCAACCCGGGCTCTATCGCAACCGAGCGACTGCAGACGCGCATAAAGAGTTTTGCGGGAGAGCATCATCTCAACCAAGATGAAGCCGCCCGGGAGATGGCAAAGAGCATGGGAATTGCACGTTTTGGAACGCCCGCTGAAATAGCCAGCGCTGTAGCATTCCTGGTCTCACCGCTCAACTCGTACATTCACGGCGCTATCCTGGATATTGACGGCGGGCAAACGCGCACTCTTTGAGGTGACTAGATGGCGGAGAAAGCCAGCTCACCGCGTACATAGGTGGCGGCAAGGTTTCCGTGGGCATCCAGTAAGACAAGGTCGGCAGTCAGCCCGGGAGTAAGCCGGCCCCTGGTGCGGGCACGAATAAGCCGGGCAACGTTACCCGTGGCAGTTGTCACTGCCTGGGGAAGGCTGCAGCCCGTAAATTTCACCAGGTTGCGGACAGCCTGATCCATTTGAAGAATGCTACCGGCGAGTGTGCCATTTTGCAACCTGGCCGAGTTTTCATTGACGATGACCTCGTAATCGCCCAGCAGGTAGCTGCCAGCCGGCATGGCAAGGGCTGCCATTGCATCCGTGACGATGGTCATTCGCTTAGGTCCAGTGTGCTTCCAGGCCAGGGCCAGCATGGCGGGATCGGCATGGATCCCATCTGGAATCAGGCCCACGGTCAGCTGTTTATCGAGCAGACAAGCGGCGACCAGGCCAGGGGCACGGTGATCGAGCGGTGGCATGGCGTTGAAAAGGTGGGTGGCGCAGTTTACGCCCGCCTGAATGGCCTCGATAGCCTGCTGATAGGTCGCCAGGCTATGACCAGCGCTGACGACAATGCCTTTTTTCCGAAGCGCACGTACCAGCTCATTGGCACCCGGAAGTTCAGGAGCAAGCGTGACCAACCAGACGCCATTTTTTCGTGACCAATCGGCGGTTTCAGTTTTTGATGGCGCGCGCAGGTGCAGTGGGTTATGGGCACCTTTTTTAGCAGGGTTCAGGTAGGGTCCTTCAAAATGATAACCCAACGGTTGAGCACCCTGAAAACCAGCCGGCATGCCACGAGCCAGGACTTGTCTTGCCGTTTTGTAGACTTCCAACGGGGCGGTGATGATGGTAGGCAGAAAGGAAGTTACGCCGTGTTCGGGCAGGCGCGCAGCTGTTTTCCAAAGACTTTCCGGGTTTTCAGTAAAGTCCTCACCAAAGCCGCCATTCAGCTGCCAGTCAATATAACCTGGCGCGGCGATCAAACCGTGGGCATCCACCTGGCGAGCCGCGGCGGGAGCTGGGACAATGGCGCGTGGGCCAACCGCCACAATCTTCTGCCCATCCATCAGAATAGCCCCATCCTGGACCAGGCGATTATTGAGAATAAGAGTCGAACAGCGAATATATAACATGAATAAATTATAGCCTGAGTGATGCAAACCCCGGGATGATTTAAGCGATGAGGCAGTGACAGGCAAGGATGATAATTGGTGTTCTGCGAAGGCTGCGAGAATATATCCATCTTTATACTTATTCGATTGATATATCGTAAGTTCAATATTTAATTGCAAACACAGCCCACCACCAATAGCACATGGATGTGGAAATTTGAATCTATTCAATGATACCGATCGGCTCGATAGACACGACCATTAGCGGGCCAAAGAATGGTATTCTCACCCCAGCCCTGTCTTATAATCACGGTCGCTTTACCTGACATCCCCAAGCAAATAGCAAGGAAATGATCCAGAAAAGGATTAAAACAATACCCTGATGGTGTTACCGACGTACCATTATTCAAGAGGGGGCAGACAGGGGCAATTCAATAGACACAAGGCAATCCCTGGGGACAATTAACCACAAAGCCGCTGTCCTGGCCGTGTTGATGGACCAGGATAGTTTAGGATTGATCACCACGGCATTGGTGGAATCGTTTTATCAAATAAAGGCTATACTGTTAATATCTTGGACATGACGAAATCCAATAATTCAGGGATGGATGGCAGGTGCCTGGAGAAGATATTTCGCACAAAGGAGTATCGAGCGATGAATACGATGAATCCCAAGGTTGATTGGTTTTTTAGTAAAGCTGAGAAATGGCAGTTGGAATTTGAGAAATTGAGACGCATTATTCTTAACTGTGAACTTACCGAAGAGTTGAAGTGGGGAGTT
>CAIVSQ010000459.1 GCA_903908605.1 uncultured Anaerolineae bacterium | reverse complement strand
TGTCTACCTTGGTGCGTGGCCGCGGCAAGTATTTGCCAGGATAGGGCTATTTGACGAGGAACTGATCCGAGATCAGGATGATGAGTTCAATTATCGACTGCGTGAGCAAGGTGGACGCATCCTACTCTCCCCGGCTATCCACTCTGAGTACACTGTACGCAGCACACCCTATGCTTTGGCGCGCCAATACTACCAATATGGTTACTGGAAAGTACGAGTGTTGCAAAAACATCCTCGTCAGATGAGCCCCCGCCATTTTGCTCCTCCGGCTTTTGTGCTCATATTAATACTTTCTGGGCTGTGCGTGCTTGTCCCTGGTCTGCGACCCATTTTATCGTTCCTGGGACTGATCCTGCCTATTGGTTATCTTATCGCCAACCTGGCTGCATCCATCATTACTGCTGCAAAAAAAAGTTGGAAAATGTTCATCTTATTGCCGATAGTTTATGCGATTATTCATTTCAGCTACGGTAGTGGCTTCCTGATCGGCTTGCT
Source organism: uncultured Anaerolineae bacterium (assembly GCA_903908605.1). Taxonomy (GTDB): domain Bacteria; phylum Chloroflexota; class Anaerolineae; order Anaerolineales; family Villigracilaceae; genus UBA5195. Next base: position 1,994 of record CAIVSQ010000459.1, on the reverse strand, counting down.
GGCGTTTGCGCAGCGATGGGGCGATAAAATCGGCCAGACGCCCTGGCTGATGGAGCAGGATGCCTGAACATCCGGATATTACTCGTCTGCGGGCTGAGTATGCTGTTCGTGCCCAGATCGAAAAGCATGAAAAACGTTATTCGCTCTTCAACCCGGCTCAACTGTTTTTCATCCAGCAGCGCCAGCGCCAGTTGCTGAAATGCCTAAACCTGAACGGCTTTCAATCATTGAGCAAGGCGCGCATCCTTGAAATTGGCTGTGGTGGCGGTGGGGTTCTGCTTGAATGTCTTTCAGCCGGGGCGCTGTCCACGCAATTACACGGGACTGACTTGCTACTGGATCGTATCCAGAGCGCTCACCAGATGCTCGGAAATCTGCCACTGACCAGTGCGGATGGCCAAAAACTGCCCTATGCTACGCATAGTTTTGATCTGGCGATACAGTTCACGGTTTTCTCTTCGATTTTAGATGACGAAATAAAAACCAACTTAGGGCTTGTAAAAGAATAACTCCGCACTTTAAAAAGACACAATTGGTGCCTGACGCGGTTTGATGGTGTAATTCCATCGAGGACAGACCTGGTGCCATTCGATGCGAAGGGTTTCCATAATCTCCTTGGCTACTTTGATGCCTTTCTCATAGGTTTTCTCAACCAGAAAGGCATCGACTTCCAAACCGGTATCCGTGTCCGTTCCGCGAATGCATGCCAACATAAATTCAAAGGTTTCCAATGGTTTGCCCGCCCAATTCATACTGATTGGACCAAACAAACGATGTTCAATTGGGTTCCACTTCGATGCACCGGTTGGATAATGGCATATAGTCACTTCAAGTCCAAGCTGATCTGCCAACAGTTCCTGCAATTGCTGTTTCCATAAGCGTGGGCGACAACCATTGCTGCCACCTGCATCGGCCAGAATAAGGATTTTATCCGCCTTGGGATACAGATTTCTCCCAATTTCTTGCCACCAGCGCACAATTACTTCAACCGCAAATTGTGGTGTGTCAGCCGATTGGCCTACAAATACATAGCCGCGATTGTATTTCAAGTCATAAATGCCGTATGGGACAGCCTTGCCAAGCGCATCTTGCTCAAAATCATGATCGTTCACTGCTCTGGCATTCAGACACCATTCTTGTCCATTGTTTTTGAAGTTGCCAATCAACTCCTTTTTCTTGGTATCAACACTGATGATTGGCAAATCTGCTTTCCGAAAAAGGGCTTTTTGGGCAGTAATATATTGAAATTGACGATCCCGATCAGGGTGATCCGATCCAGCCAGTCGTTTTTCGTTGGCTTTCAGCGAATAACCCAAGTCTTTCAATAGTCGCGCGATCGTTGTATGACTGATCCAATAACCAAGTTGTTCCATCTTTTCCGTCAGATGACGCAAGCTGCTGCGATGCCATTTCTGCGCACTCATCGGATCGCCTGCTGTTTCATCCTTCAGTAAACTCTCTAATGTCGTCGTGATCGATGAGTCTTTTTTTCAACTGTAGGTTGCCCACCGCCCTCATCGCGAACACGTTCGGATGAGCGGGATGCTAAATCATCATCCAATTCATGTCTGCCACGTCGGATCGTCTCAACGTCCATGCCTGTGATTTCCGAGAGTTCTACGTCACCACCATGACCTATTTTCTTGGATTCCAGTGCGACATACCAGCGCCGTTGTTGTTCATCTAGACGACTGAGTAAAACATTCATTTGATGATGGATTTTCCATTCTTCGCGATTTTTGTCCGCGAGACATGCGGCACATTGGCACTCATGAATGATATTTGTCATTGGTTTATCCTCGCTAGTTTCGTCTTTTTGATAGACGATTCTACTCGCTGATAAACCTTGAAAATTCATTCTGCGGAGTAATACTTTTACAGATCCATAATTTGTAAAATGTGCTGTAATAGGATTGACTTTCGTCTCAAAATCAGATAGACTCTAATTACTCCGATGGGGAGTAGCCACCCGGCTTTACCGGGATAGACAGTCG
>CAIVSQ010000458.1 GCA_903908605.1 uncultured Anaerolineae bacterium | reverse complement strand
TATCTGAAGCATTGATGGAAGCCGCCCACAGTGCCCTCGGGAGCGCCATTCATACCTAGGCAAGTCTTTCAACTCAAAAACAAGGTCCATCCCACGCGGTTGCGTGCGCGATGGACCTTGTTTTTATATACTGGCATATTAAACAGCTTGCACCGGGGGGAGGACCCGGTGCAAGCATTCGCCAAAGGAGGAGACAGTGAAAGGCTTGTTATGCCCATTTGTCTTGATTATGATAACACCTTTGTGATATTTAGTACAAAGTAATATGTCACCATTGGGTAGTGACGAATTTCACAATTTTTCAAAAAACGAGGAGAATTATTCTTCCTCGCCACCTGCCCGGCTTAATAATGGACCGCTGGGACCTTGGTCACCAGTCATCTGCTCACTCAGACGGGCAATCGCCCGTTCGAGATGTTCACCACGCAAACTAAAAGTAATGTCCCCACGGGTCTTCTCAATAATGTTTCGGGCAATATCTGTCTGGCGCCGAAGACCATTGGTGATGGCATCTGGGTAATCCATGGTAACAAGCACAGCATAGATATCATCCATTTGTGTCAACAACCGCTCTGCCTCTGCGGAATAACCATGTCACAAAATATCCAGGCAGCGGCGACGTAATTCACCCACCACTTCCGATAACCCATTCAGGTACGTGTTGTACTCAACACCCAGTTCCTGGGGGCCAATCAATGGCTGTTTTTTTATCAGGGCACAGGTTACATTGGCTTCAACGTATTCTTTTAATGCATCCTGGGTATACCCAGCAAAATAGAGATCCGGGAATTCCACTACGACTGATCGCAAAGAATCCGCCAATTTGCGTGCTTCGGCTAACTGCTCCAACATGGCAGGGTCATCATCACGGTGAACTGCCCGGATGGCTTGCGAACAAAACCGGGTAAGCGCACGCGCCTGTGAGAGCGCCTGATCGCGAACTGCGGTGCGGTTATCAAATTGCGCCCGAATAATTTCCGAAATCGAATCCAGATGATCCATTATTGATTACCTTCTTCCGGTGGTATCACACCATCAGGTGGTTGCTGAAGTGGTTTAAATAATTGGTCTGCAAGTGAAGCGCGCGGCAATGTAATTTCGCCAAAGGCAGCTTCATAACGAGCCAGGTTTTCTCCCAGGGCCTTGTAAAGCAGCTTCGCGCTGAGCGGTGTCATCAGGATGCGCGCACCCACACGAGCCGTGGTCTCACCAGGCAACAAATGGGCAAAATCGAAAACCAGGTCTGCGGGAGAATGGGCAATCCGCACAAGATTTGCATACACCGACTGAAGATCTGCCGGGACTTCAAGCGTAGTAGTTTGTCGTGAGGAGGGAACCGTCATAAAAGCGTCTCTTTCATCAATAAAAACCCCGGGAGGTTTATGTTTGGACTTTTGACAAATCCAAGGCTTGTCAAAAAAGGCGGAACTGCATGACAATTGGGAGTTGTGGACAACCAATATCAGCAGTTCCAAGGTGAAGTTTACCAGAACTTCGCCAAATATAAATGCACCGATGCGCTCATGG
>CAIVSQ010000457.1 GCA_903908605.1 uncultured Anaerolineae bacterium | reverse complement strand
CCATGAGCGCATCGGTGCATTTATATTTGGCGAAGTTCTGGTAAACTTCACCTTGGAACTGCTGATATTGGTTGTCCACAACTCCCAATTGTCATGCAGTTCCGCCTTTTTTGACAAGCCTTGGATTTGTCAAAAGTCCAAGATTTTGAATACCCAATATATAAGCATGGTTTTCACTCAATTCTTCTTTTGTAAACACATCTTCTATAGAAACCAATCCAGGATATCGATTTTCGGCCCTGGCAGCAATACTATCCCAACCTTCCATAACAATAGGATTAGTGTCTTCCGTAGCTGAATTGACTGGAATTGGAGTTTTATCAGGGACATCATAACCTAGCTCGCTAAGAAGAGCTTCCGCTTCAGCGATTCCTGTGTTTACTGTGGATAATTTTTGTGTAATCGATTCATCCATCGAGCGCAAATCGTCATCGTGCATTTTAACTACTTTGTTTATAGACTGTTTAGAGAGAGAAGATTGTTGCTTATCCATAAATTAAGCCGTCGTCAAATCAGCTTTCAAATCTTTAATAGCGTGGATCAACAGATTGTTTAGACTATTTAAGTAGTCTAAACGCTCATTTGATAATTTATCCTTGTCCTTGAGTTCATTAATAATCGCATCATGCTTTTTAAGTGCTTCTTTATATAGACGTTCTTTTTCTTGCGCCAACTTCTTATTCTTAACATATGCCGCTGCCCCTACACCAACACCGCCTAGAACTGCCACTGGAAGAGCCAAAACAATTACACCCGCAGCCGCACCGAGGCCAAGGCCAGCAGCCGCCAGCCCACCCATTATGCCAGCTGCGGAAAGCGAGTACGCTGCTGCACCTGAACCTAAAGCCCATAACGCTGCAAAGGACGCCGCACCACCGATAGCCGCACCCGCTGCACCGGCAAGTACTTCGGGTATCGTGCTATTGGCTATTGTTCTGGAAGAATCTTTCACTGCTTCGGCAGCCTCATTTATCAGTGAAACAACAGGTTCAAGAGAATCTAAAGATTGAAAATTCATGGTTTTCTTTGGCATAATTACCCATCCTTTCCGTTCTTATTTTCGTTAAGCACTTTTTGATAGCCATACTGGCCTTGCTGCTATACCACCTGTTGCTTCAATTAGTAAACCGATTACCTGAATTCAATGTTAAAATAAATTAATCCTCATTATTTTCAATCGGTGAATTATTTTGGAAGAATTATCTGCATGAATACACTCTCAAATTAAAATTGCCTCCATTTAATTTTATCCGACGAAGAAATTTGGAAATATTTTTTATAGTATATCATTTTCGGCTCAACAATAACGCTGAATCTTACTAGCAATTCTGGCCGCTTTGCGTCAGAGTACTGGGAATGGGAAATAGACATCATAAGACACGCTGAGACCAACACCGGAATATTCGACACGATCTTCTTACGATAAGCAGCTTTTATACACATCTTGATACGGATATTTTGTCGAGAGCTTCGTCACCACAACTTTATTCGAAAAGCCCCACTTCATTTACCTAATTTTGGCGAAGGTATTGTTTTTACTGTTGTTTTTACTGGCACAAGCAACCCTGCTTGGAGCAAAATATTAGAACATCTGTTTAATCTGACATTGTCAAAGTTCTTAGCCCTGGGGTGGTCTCGTGACAAAAAATGTCTGGCAGTGGAGACTGTTCGCAAACAAGATCATCCGGCTTATTAACATCATTCTCGTGATCGGCAGCCGGCATGATCATTTCGGAAACTGCCAGGATTACCTGAATTGCATCCGCTATATGTCTTAATGACACAGCGCACATACCCCTTTTCGTAAATAGCTATATTTCGGGCTGGCAGAAATTTCTGCCAGTTTTTTTATTTTCCACGAAAGGAGGATGATTTCATTCCCAGATAGGAATTGGTTTTATCCCTAAAACAGGCCTGATCCCTGGCCGAACAGGTAATCTTTGTGGGTGGTTGTCGCCCAAAAGGGATAAATGACCAGGTTCCAAAAGTTTGAATGCCGGCAATAGCTCTGGATAAACCGATTGAGTTTTTCATAGCAACTCAACCATCAAAGAGGAGAGTATCGAATGGAGTTAAGCAAAAAGTTTTTCATTGTCTTGGGGCTGGTGGCGCTTCTGGCCAGCCTGTTCGTCACGACTGCTTTCGCAGCCGACACGCGCGTTGTTCGTCTGGCAGACGTCACCAAGATCAGGGTGCTGGATGACCAGCCGGCGACCTTCCGTATGCTGGGTAGCTTCACCTGCGACAAGGTTCAGATCAACTCGTCCGTGAGCGGTAAGACGATCAGCATCTACGCCTACGATGTCAAGGTGCGCTACACCGGTCACGGCTGCGATACGTCCAAAGGCTATCGCAAGGAATTCAGCATTGGCACACTTGTTCCGGGTACCTACACCGTGCTGGTCAATCCGGACAGCAAAGGCAAGGCCCAGAAGAAGTTCACTTTCATTGCACCAGTGCTGCCTGACACAGCCACCCCGGCTCAATAGTAACCGAACACACTCAAGCGGAGGGGCGGATCTTTCCACCCCTCCGCCAGGGAAACCATCATGCCTGCCATTCATGCCGTACTCCTCTCTATATCTTTGCTCTTTCAAGGATTGACCTTCACAGCGCCGAATACCTGGTCTTTTACTGGCGAAGTCATCGAGATCCAGCAAATCCACGTCATGGGTCTGCCCGCGAAAATTGCTCTGGTGCAGTCTGCCGATTTCGAAATCTGGGTCATCCTGCGCACCGCATCGCAGAGCGACGAACTGCCGGATGTCGTGCTGGGTGATGCGGAAGTAGGCGACCTGGTGCGAGTCAGCATCTCCGGGCCGCATGTCGCAAAAAATGGCGTGGTTTGGGATTTGTGTCAGCCATATTATTCGAATTACTGTCGCCAGGGTGGTTTGTACGATACTGGCCCGCTTGGGGCTGACTGGAAAGTTCCAATCTCGCCCAGCAATGAAATGATCCATTTCAAGCAGCACTATCCTTCAACAGAATATCCGCTGTTTTGGAATACCGAGGTCCTGAAACGTGCCCCTGCTCTCGAGCGTGAAACCTGCCATCACCGATCCTGCGCGCAATTATGCCGAACGCATCCTGGCCGTGGCGGTTCAGCTACCTGTCGAGGCGCAGACGGTCTTTTCCACCTGGCTTGCCCGGTACACGCAGGGTGGTGTGCCATTCCCGAATAAGACAGGCCTGCTCATCTGGCTGGCCAGTCTGAATCCGGCTCATGCAGAAGCGGAATACAGGCTGATCCTGCTGGAGATTGCCTGGCTCGAATTGGCGGCTGAATACCCACAACTCGTGGCGTTGTCGAAAGAATTAACTGAGTAAGGCGAGAACTTTCATGAATAACAAAAAGCCCGCCATCTGCTGTGCTACAGCCCGGTTTATATGAACTGCGCATTTCACACTGGAAGGATTTGTTCGTGGAATTGGAGAAATAAACATGCAACCCCTTGCCATTTTTCTGCGGTTGACAACTATCACCTTTGCCGCGTTATGCCTGTCGGAGCCGGCTGCTGTCCAACTGCCCTTGATCGTCTCGGGCATGGATGCAAGTGTTGGGCGTTCCGGCTGGTACACCTCGGATGTCATCATCCACACTGCCACCTTTGACGATCCGGATATCCTGGCACCTGCAGCGGAGATTCAGGTTACGCATGAAGGCCGAAATGAAGTACCCATTCCAGATGGATTGGGTGGCACAGCCACACAGTTCGTAAACATCGATAAAAGCCCGCCGGTTGTCTCCATGAATGACCTGTATACCCGCGGCGATGGCGTCACGGTGTTGTCCGTGACGGTCACTGACGTGGTTTCCGGTCCGGACGGAGTGGAAATTTCATTGGATCACGGTCAGACCTGGCAGTCCCATGTTCTACCGAACGGGTTTTCTGCACCCGAGATTACCTGGAACCTGGAAATTCAGCCCGCCCATCCTGAAAACATCCTGGCACGTGGCGTGGATGTGGCTGGGAACGTCAGTGCTGTCGCAACATATGTCGGGCAGGATAAATAAACATACCCGAGATCGCGCCGCTGATTCGCATCCAATCATTACCCGGCACAATGGTCTTTACCCCATTTCTCTCTGCGCAGCGGCTTTAGAAAACACCCTGGAGCATGCGCCCAGGGTATCTCAAACAATACCAAAAGGTAGGTGTCATGAAAAAAATAAATCGGTTCTTGTTTTTGCTGCTTGGAGTCATTTCACTCTTCGCCAGCGCTTCTGCGCCTCTGGCCTACACCGGCCCTGGCGACCGCAGCAGCGTGACAGGCAGCGAAGTCATTGTACTGACCTGTGAAAGCACCCAGTATACCGGCGGCCCACTGATCTGGCGCTACCGTGACTGGCTAAATTTGTCCGCGCCGGCCGGATCAACCCAGGCCCTGGCCTGGATGGCGGCCTACGAAAATGTTGACGATCCTGCCACCCCCCATTGCTACAATGGCAGGGAAGGAGTGCGTGTCTGGCAGATGGTGCAGTCGGCAGGACAGAGTTACCCGGCAGCCACAGTTGCCGGGACAGTTTCCTGCTCTGTTCCGGGAAGCAACGGCTGGTGCCGGAATGCATCCCTGGATCTCTCAGCCAATGAGCCCATTCCAACAAAAAAGATCACCGTGATCGAGTCGTCTGGCTATGGCAATCTGTGCACCATCAATGCTGCCAGCGGCAATTGTTCCTGGTCACCGCCCGAAGGAGCCCTATCCACGAATGTCTGGGCCGTTTCATCTTTTGGCGATACCAGTCTAATGAAGACCGTATCCTGGAAGCTGGACAAAACCCCGCCAGGCCTTTCGATAACCGTTCCGAGTGTGGATGGATCTAACGGCTGGTTTGTCTCCGCGCCAACCCTGACCCTTTCTTCCAGCGATGCAGTTTCGGGGATCAGCGCAGCCTTATTCGATGCCGGCGGAGTTACGCAGGTGGTCTCGGCCAATGGTGTGACCACGATTGGAGCCTCGGCCACGGATGGCGCCGGCAACCTGACAACCCGCAGCGTGGTGGTCAAAAAGGACAGCGAACTGCCCACGGTTGCAGTGCCGTTGTCACCGGATGGACAGAACGGTTGGTATGTCACCCATCCGACGCTCTCCGCCTCAGCCAGTGATGGCTACTCCGGGGTAGCCTCTGCGCAAGTAGCGCTCAACGCAGGCGCCTGGCAGGCTTTGGTCAGTCCGACAGATGGCGTTTCCAGCATTGCAGGACGTGCAACCGATCGTGCCGGTAATGTGGCCACGACTGGCAACCAGACCGTAAAAGTTGATACAGCCGCGCCTTCGCTCTCCCTGGCAGGCGCAGCAGCGAGTACCTGGTACACCACAGACGTGACCATCACGGCCAGTGCTTCGGATGCGCTCAGCGGCCTGTCCGTTACCGAATACCGCGTGGATGGCGGCGCATGGCAGGCCGGCAGCAGTGTGACCCTCACTACGGATGGCAGTCACAACGTTGATTTTCGCGCCATAGACAAAGCCGGGCTGCTCACCCTTGCTTCACAAACCATCCAGATCGACAAGCACAGCCCGGCGCTCAGCTTCGCGCCGGTCGGCACCCTGGGCAGCAACGGCTGGTACAAAACCACGGTGGCCCTGGGCCTGAATGCCAGCGATCCGGCCAGTGGACTGGCCCTGCTGGAATACCGCCTGGATGGTGGAACCTGGACCAGCGGCGCCAGCCTGAATTTAAGCGATGGCAGCCACACAGTCGATGCGCGCGCTACAGACAACGCCGGGAATGTCTCGACCTCAACCTTCAGCACGAAAATCGACAGCGGCCTGCCCGCATTGAGCACCGCCCCTGCCGGCACCGCAGGCTCTGGCGGCTGGTATGTCTCGCAGGTGACGGTCAGCGCCACAGCATCAGATGCGATGTCCGGGCTAGCTGCGACTGAATACAGTCTGGATGGCGGGACATGGACCAGTGGTTCAACCGTTACCGTAACCAGTGACGGAAACCATACCGTGGATTTCCGTGCCACGGATAACGCCGGAAACCGCTCGACCAGTTCGCGCGCCATCCTGGTTGACCAGACCCTGCCCGCGGTCAGCTTTGGCACGCCGGCCGGGGTGAGCGGTGCTGGCGGCTGGTACGTCTCGGATGTGACCCTGTCCATCGACCGCTCGGATGCCACCAGCGGAATTGTCCTGGATGAGTATCGTCTGAATGGCGGAGCCTGGACCCCGATCGGGGAGGACCTGGCCCTGACAGAAGGCGTGAACAAGATCGACGTGCGTGTGAACGACAAGGCTGGCAACCAGGCGATTATTACCACAACCATCTCCATTGATCTGACCCCGCCTGAGCTGAACCTGACCATCTCCGGCACGCTGGGCAGCGCAGACTGGTATATCTCACCTGTCACCATGACAGGCAACTCGAACGACAAAGGCAGCGGCGTTTTCGCCGTTGCCTATCGAGTCGATAACAGGGGCTGGGAAAATGGCGTATTGGCTGCGCTGCCTGATGACGGAGCGCATACCGTGGAATTTCGCGTTACCGATCGGGCAGGATTGACGAAGACAGCCTCGCACTCGCTCAAGATCGACCACTCCCCACCGGTCTCGTCTTTCACAAACCCGCCGGAAGGCTCACAGGGCACAAAAATCTCCGGGACATTCACCTTCACAGGCTCATCTGAAGATGCCCTGGCCGGGCTTTCCGACGCTGAAATTTCCGTGAATGATGGGAAGGACTGGCAGCCGCTGGCGGTCAGCGCTGGAAAATGGTCCTTCGCCTGGGACACCACCGGCATCCCAGATGGAACCTACACCATCCTGGCGCGCGCGGCGGACCTGGCCGGAAACCACGAGAACACGGCCAGGGTAAGCGTCTTTGTAGGCAACAAGAAACCAGCAGTGGATATTCCAGATGTCTGGTGGCTATGGGAGCCGGGTCTGATCCGGGTCAATGCAGGCTCGGTTGCCTTGAAAGATGCCACGATCCGCATTGCCTGCCCGCTGCATCAGGATGTTCTGCTGACCTTCGCGGGAGACAATATCCCCAATCAGTTACAGTGGGATCGGCGCTGTGGCAATGGGGCTTTTGCTGCTGAGAGCGGTGACTATTTGGTGACAGTTTCGGTCTGTGACATCTTTGGACGCTGCGCCCAGGATACCGGCCTGATCCGGGTACCGGAGAACGCCACCCCACCACCGACCTGGACGCCCACCGTCATCCCAACCGCGACTCCGCTGGCCACGGCGACCCGCATGCCATCCTCGACCCCGACCAGTCCGGTGACTCAGGCCACGATGGCGCCCATGCCGCTGCCCCCAACCCAGGTTCCTGTCGGTGCGCCTTTCCCCTGGGCAGGATGGTCGCTGGCGATTGTCCTGACATTGTTCTTCGTGCTGGCAGTTGCCGCAGTCATTGACCCGCGCCCAAAGGCACTTGCGCGGCTGCGCAAAACGCTGGAACGATTGGAAAATTATGCGAGGCGTATCGATGGACAGGCATGATTTGCTGGGCTTTTTTGAGCAGCGCCGGATTGACACCCGTCATGTGCCATCCACTGTTTTGGCCCGCGCCCGCAGGGTCGTCGAACGCCTGGAAGGTGGCGAATCCTATCTATCCTTTCACGGCAAACGCCTTCGTCACAACCGCCGGCATGTTTCGATCCCGCTTGGGCGCAGGTGGCGCATCCTGGCGGACGATGTAGACGGCCAGCTTCAAATACGCTCGGTATTGTCACACCAGACTTACAACGCATCACTCAAAATTATTTAAGGAGAGAATATGGAACTACTGATTGGCATTTCTGTTCTGGTTGTTGTATTTCTATTGGGCGCCCTGCTTTCTGCCGGGAATGAGAGGCAGCGCAGGGCCATCGATGGCATCCGCCTGCAGGCCGAAGCCTGGGCAGAGCAGGATATTCGCATCAAGCGCGAGACACTGGCGCGCCAAATCGCCGTGACGGATCCGCTGGCCTGGCTGGAGAAGACAGCCGCGGCGGCCCTGGGCAGCGCCCCAAAGCTGGTGACTGCCACGCCCTGGCAAAAAGAAGGTATGGGCGCGATTGTCGCACAGTGCCAGGATGGCGGCTGCCTGGTGTTCACCCCGGTTCCTCGCCAGCGCCTGCTGAAAGCGTTGCGTGGCAAGGGCCGACGTGCGTTGGACGGGATCCAGACCTCGCTGTTGGGTCCAAGCCCTGCAAAAGCCCCGTACCAGGAACTGTCGCTGGTGACCGGCGGCATGTTTTTTGATATCGAAGCTGCCCAGGTCTGGCAGACAGTCACCGGCGAAACCCTGCCGGTTTCACACCTGACCCTGTATGAGGTGCCTGAGGCAGGCTCAAAAGTCAGGCGCATTTTTTAGTGGTCGCAAGACCGGCCGGTGGACACCGACCGGTCTTTGTTTGATTTAGGGCAGGGCGTATTTCAACTGGATGCTCAGGGCGTTTGATGAGAACGATTATGGTTTCTATTCGTGCTTCTAAGTGTATACAGTTTTAAAATGGGTGATTCCTTGATTGGTCGACCTTTGCTATGCTAACAATAGTCAAATCATCACAACATTTCATAGTGTTGGCGAATTTGATTACGCCGGCGTTTTAGCGTCGGAGCCGGGTGTAACAAATCATCTCACTATGGGGATAAAAAATGGGCTTCGAGCCCGGTTCATTTTT
>CAIVSQ010000456.1 GCA_903908605.1 uncultured Anaerolineae bacterium | reverse complement strand
CGATTGCCATCTGAGTTTGAATTGGCGGCAAATTTTAGTGTTAGCCGGGGCACGATTCGTAAGGCAATTAATCAACTTACAGCCGAAAGATTATTAGTCACGATTCACGGGAGGGGAACTTTCGTAGATTCATCAGTAATCGAACAACCTTTGGCTGAGCAATTAATTGCTTTTTCTGAGGCGCTGATCAATAAGAAAATCAGTTATCAAACCCAAGTTCTCCACCAAGAAGTTGAAATACCACCACAGCGGATTGCATCACTTCTTTCGCTCCCCGATAATGTTCCCTTGTTAGCTCTTGAACGTATTCGCTCTGTCCGCCAAACCCCTATTAATTATCTGATTAACTATGTAATCCTTCAACGCTGCCCGGGTATTGAGAAGGTGGATTTTTCCAACCACCGACTGCTCCAAACACTCGAAGAGCGTTATGGTTTAACCCTCGGCTGGGGTCAGCGAACGTTCCAGGCGATATCTGCGGATGAAAATATCGCGAAAAAGCTTAATATCACTATGTGTGACCCTGTAATGTATATGGAACAAATTATTTATTTACCCGACGGTTCACCGATCGAGTTTTCCCGGGTGTGGTTGCCTGGTAGCAGCTTCCGCCTCTCAGCGATTGTCAAGCGCGGCGATAAACATGATGCCGACCGAGATATGGTTGTGTTCGACCCAACCAAATCTGAATAATCCCAATCCAAAAGGAGTAAGCCTCTTTGACCACTTCAACATCTTCTGATACCGAAAAAGTTGTTCAACCTTTTCCCGCCAGTTCTCGCGTTGGGGCATTACGGCGCTTCTTCTCAGGCCGCGAAACCGGGGTTTTTATCGCCCTGATCCTGATGTGCCTGATCCTGACCTTTGCCTCACCAAATTTTTTAACATTGAGAAATCTTCTAAATGTTGGCCGCCAAGTGTCTTTGCTCGGGATCATGGCAGTTGGAATGACCTTTGTTTTGATCTCTAAAGAAATTGATCTGTCGATCGGATCCATTTATGCGATGGTCGGGTTGGGATCTGGCATTCTACTGACAATGCAGTTTGGGATTTTCCAAGCGATTATTTTAGGCCTGATTCTTGGGGCTGTGCTTGGTTTCGTGAATGGTTGGCTATCGACCTATGGACAATTGCCATCTTTTATCACGACACTGGGGATGTTGAGTGCTGTGCGCGGTTTGGCTCTGCTGGTAACAAATGGCCAACCTGTAACCATCAACGAAGCCTTTGGCATCTCCAAGCCGGTGATTGAACAGTTTTATTTTCTGGGCCAGGGCCAGCTCTTTGGGATCATCCCGATGCAACTGGTCTTTTTTATTATTGTGCTTGTGATCGGTTATATATTACTTTCTCGAACGGTATTGGGCTTCCAGATCTATGCGGTCGGCGGTAATGAGAAGGCAGCCCGAGTTTCAGGCATTCGCACCAAGAACGTAAAGATCATGGCGTTTGTTATGATGGGGATCCTCGCCGGACTTTCAGGCATTTTATCATTAGCATTCCTTCCGAGTGGTCAAGCCGGGCGCACCGGGTTGGGGATTGAATTGGATGTGATCGCTGCTGCGGTAATTGGAGGAGCCTCACTAGCTGGTGGGGAAGGCACGATGCTCGGTACAGTGATCGGCGTCCTGATCATGGGCGTTCTGCGCAATGGGCTGGTTCTTTTGGGAATTTCGCCGTTCTGGCAGACGACAATTATCGGCTTGGTGATTGTTCTGGCAGTTGGCGTTGATAAATGGTCGCGCAGTAAGCGAACCGGTTAATCAGTAAGTACAATTTCAAGGAGGTGTTTCGAAACCACATACGATTAGGTCCAAACCCAGTAAGTTTGCTTGTGGAAGGAAAAATCGCAGCTATCGTTTAATAGGTTCGGGGCAGACCCGGAAAGATCTGCCCCAATGGAAATCCTCTCGACGGTGGATCCCGGCCTAATTATATCCGATTTGTATGTGGATTTCCCCTCCTGAAATGGCTCTTTCGTGTTACGACCAAAACTTATGTCAACTTCGGAGGAAGATTATGAAACAGAATACAAACCTAACGCTAAAGTTACTTGCATTATTAGTGATTGTAAGCATATTTATGGGCGCGTGCGCACCCGCGGTAACACCAGCGCCGGTTGAAACTCAAGCTCCTGTAGTCCAGAATACTGTTGCCCCAGCTGCATCTGGTGGTTTTGTTCTCAATCCTGATATCGCTGCCCGCATAGCATCTGGCAAAAAACCAGTCATTCGGGTCTCCTATCACGATGTTTCCAACGAATTTGCCCCGCAGATCAAGGCTGGTGTAGAAAAAGCCGCTGCCGACCTGGGCGTTGATGCTGTCATGGTTGGCCCTGTGGGTGCCAAAGCTGAAGACCAGATCGCCGAACTTGAAAGCTTGATCGAAAAAGGCGTAGATGGAATTGCGATTTCGTCAGTAAGCACCGACGCCCTGGCGCCAGTCATCGACAAGGCGCTGAAGGCTGGTATCCCGGTGGTAACCTTCAACACAGACAACCCCAGCAGCAAACGCTTGGCGTTTGTTGGGCAGGATTTGATCAACTCGGGTCGTATTTCGGCTGACTTGTTGGCCAAGGCGCTCGGTGAAAAGGGGAAAGTGATCATCACCACCCTGGATGCATCAGCACAGTGGTCTCTGGACCGTGAAAAAGGCGCTCGCGAAGCTCTGGCTAAATATCCGGGCATCACAGTCGTGACAACCGTCAATACAGGGACGGAACCGCAGGGTATT
>CAIVSQ010000455.1 GCA_903908605.1 uncultured Anaerolineae bacterium | reverse complement strand
TATTGGTGAATAAGCTAGATTTTCAATTATAAGATCCCCCATTCTATGAATTTAAATTACTCTGTGTATTTGCACATACCATTTTGCAGGCACCGTTGTGCCTATTGCGATTTTAATACATATGCTGGCCAGGAACGCGCAATCCCAGCCTATGTAGATGCCCTCTGCCATGAGATAAGGCAAGTTGGACATCAGGCGCGGTCTATGCAAGTAGGAACGATATTTTTCGGTGGTGGCACCCCGTCATTATTGAGTGTCGATCAATTCGGGGAAATCTTCTCCAACCTTAATAATTATTTTGATGTATTACCCGATGCGGAAATCAGCCTTGAGGCAAATCCCGGTACCGTCTCGAAGGATTACCTGGCAGGCTTGCGTTCTGTTGGGTTCAATCGAATTAGTTATGGTGTTCAAAGCGCCAATCCGCAAGAACTACGCATGCTGGAGCGAATTCATACTTACACCGATGTAGTCGACGCATTTCGCTGGTCTCGTCTGGCTGGTTTCGATAACTTGAATTTCGATTTGATATTTGGACTTCCAGAACAAACCCTGGAGACCTGGCAGCAAACCGTGAGATTGGTTTCGGGTTTACACCCAGAACATATCTCGGCATATGCATTGACGCTTGAGCACGGCACACCGTTTGGGAAATGGGCTGAAAAGGGTATTCTGCCATTACCGGACCCTGATCTTGCGGCATCACAATATGAGTGGACCATGCAATTCCTCGCATCAGAGGGTTATGAACAGTATGAGATATCCAATTGGTCTTTACCCGGTCGACACTGTCAACACAACCTGCAATATTGGGAAAATTTGAATTACCTTGGGCTAGGTGCAGGAGCGCATGGGTTTGTGAATGGCATCCGTTATTCAAATGTATTGCGGATTAACACATACATTGATCGTGTAACTACAAACACCAGGGACGGCTTAGTTTTTCCATTGTCCAGCGCAGCTGTTAATCACCATAAAAATACCCCCAAAGAAAATATGCAAGAAACAATGTTAACCGGTTTACGCCTGACCTCAGCGGGTGTTTCTGATGATGTATTTTCCGAACGCTTCGGGACGAGGATCATGGAAATATTTGGGAAAGAAATCACCCAGCTCATCTCATGGAGCCTGCTCGAATGGGTTGGTGATCGAATTCGACTGACGGTACGTGGTCGCTTGCTTGGCAACCAGGTATTTATGAGATTTGTTGGTGATTAACTAATTTTCCTCATGCAGTATAGTCTGTGGAACAAGGTCAATTATCAGCGTTATTTTTTCTTGCCAGGGGGAACGGGGAAGTTAAAGGGATATTTTTGATTTAATTTTAGCAATACAACCCCATGGGCGGATATCATAAAGGCAGTTACCGATGCAGTCTCGCATGCCAGCCTCTGAAAATGATCGAGTGGCATTCCCAAATAATAAGCGCTAAGCAGTTTGATCGGGTCGGCATGCGACACGCATGCGATGATTTCATTGTCTTTGTGCTCAACGAGGATGGTTTCAATTTCACCAACCACCCTGGTTTGGCACTCCACGAAAGATTCTCCATTTGGAAAACGAAATAGCGAAGGGCGTTGTTGGACAGTTTTCCAGGCCGGCAGTTTTGCCACCTTTTTTAACTCTTCGCCTGACCAATCCCCAATGTTCGTTTCAAGCAAACCCGGCCGGATTTGAATTTCCAGACCTAACTTGGCAGCCAGGGGTAAGGCTGTTTCGTGGGCGCGTTCCATCGGGGATGAATATACGGCTTTGATCGGTAGTTTCGAAAGGCCCTCAGCTAATTCAGAGGCTTGATTTTGGCCATGTTCATTTAGGTGTACACCAGGTAAACGTCCGGCCATTTTACCTGTTTTTACAAATTCATTTTCGCCATGGCGAATTAATAATAACAAGGGCATGTTGACATCCTATTTTTTGCAAATTATTTTAGTTTACTTGATATTGCGTTTCAAGTTATCGATATCTTCCTGAGATAGGTCAGGAAGGAAGGTTTCATTCTCAATACCCAGAGCAACTTTTTGCGCTTTGCGCCATTGTTCAAGCCTGTTTTTTACCAAGTCTTCATATCCCTGGTTGGAGGGAGTGTAAAAATAGGTTCCAAGCAACCGTTTTGGCAAGTATTGTTGAGGTGTGAAGTGCCCTTCCATCTCATGTGGATAGGTATATCCTTCGCCCTGACCGGTGGCTTCGCGGTCGCGATTCCCATCCTGAAGATGGCGGGGCACTGAACCCGCACCTTCCTGCTCTATCCGTTGCATTGCCTTGAAATACGCTCCGGCAGTGTTCGACTTGGGGGCAGTTGCGAGGTAAAGCGTAGCTTCGACAATTGGGTATATGCCTTCAGGCAAACCAATAAAGTCAAATGCATGAGCTGCGCTGGAGGCAACCACCAGGCCCATCGGATCTGCCAGGCCGATATCCTCCCCTGCCAGGATAATTAACCTGCGAATGATAAAGCGTGGATCTTCACCGGCGTAGATCATTTTTGCAAGCCAATATAGGGCAGCATCTGGGTCTGATCCGCGCACTGACTTGATGAAGGCAGAAATGGTGTCGTAATGGGCATCACCGTCCTTGTCATACAGGACAGCTCGACGTTGAATCGATTCCTGTGCGACATCTAATGTGATGTGGATGATTTCATTTTCGCCTGGTTGGGTCGATTCAACCGCCAATTCCAGAGCATTGAGTGCGTTGCGGGCATCGCCAGTTGCCATATCAACCAGGTGGGTCCGCGCTTCTGGGTCAATGGATATTTTTCGTTTGCCATATCCGCGTTCGGGATCTGATATCGCCCGATCTAGCAAGGTCCCAATCTCTGATAAATTCAGATTGCGGAGTTGAAAGATACGTGACCGGCTGACAAGTGCTTTAATAACCTCAAAGAAAGGGTTTTCTGTCGTCGCGCCGATTAATGTGACGGTACCATTTTCCACAAACGGGAGAAGAGCATCCTGCTGAGCTTTATTCCAACGATGGATTTCATCGACAAAAAGTATGGTCTTCTGTCTATACAAACGGCTGCGCTCCTGGGCGCGGTCAATCACCTCGCGCAGGTCGCTTTTCCCGGCCAGGATGGCGGAGAGCGTTTCAAAGTGGCTCTTGGTCTGGTTGGCGATGACCTGCGCCAGGGTGGTTTTCCCCGTTCCGGGCGGCCCCCATAGAATAATGGAAGAAAACAAACGGTCAGCCTGGATGGCGCGGCGCAGCAATTTGCCTTCACCGACTATATGCACCTGGCCGATGTACTCATCAAGCGTGCGTGGGCGCATCCGGGCGGCCAATGGCGCGTCGGATTTCATGCGTTCGTTCATGGCGTGGTCAAAGAGATCGGGCATGGAGCTAATTATACCTTGGCAGGTATTGTCAACCCTGGGAAAACCAGCGTAAAGGTGCTGCCGCAGCCCGGTCCGCCGCTTTCGGCGTGGACCGTTCCGGCGTGGGCATCCATCACAGCTTTGACAATCGCCAGTCCCAAGCCATTCCCAGCATAATCGGCGGCATTGTGACCGCGATGGAAACGTTTGAAGAGCTGGGGGAGGTCATCGGGGCGAATGCCGATGCCGGTATCGGAAACGCTCAAGGTGGCGTCAGCTTCCAGTTTTAGGGTGATGGTACCGCCGGGTGGGGTGAACTTGAGGGCATTATCGAGCAAGTTACCGAGGGCGCGTTCCAGTTGACGCTGGTTTCCAGAGATGGTGACCGTGTTTTCGGGCATGAGCAAGGTAAAGCTGCGTTCGGCCTGCTCGGCGCGGGAAGCGAAACGTTCCCCGGTTTCGGCGACCAACTGGCACAGGTCAACCGGTTCAAGCGGAGCTTGGGCGGCTTCGATGCGCGATAGGTCAAGAAGGCTGTGGGTGAGGGTTTCCAGGCGTTGGTTCTGTTCGATGGCGCGGGTGAGAAAAAGCGTTCGGCGGGCAGAATTTGGCTCGGCGGCGGCTAGTTCCAGGTTGGTTTTGAGCGCAGTCAGCGGGGTATTCAGTTCGTGCGCGGCATCCGAGACAAAGGCGCGCAGGGTAGAGACGGTGGTTTCGACCTGCCCGGCCATGCCGTTGAAGGCGTGCGCCAGGGACAGGAATTCCTGCTGCTTTTCGAGCGGCAAATCCACGCGCGCGGCCAGGTTGCCGGTTTCCATCTGGCGGGCGGCGGCGGTAAGAATCAGCACGGGCTGAGTCACCTGACGGCTGGCGTACCAGCCTGCTAATCCGGCCAATACGGTCGAAAAAATCCCGGCGACAGCCCAGGCGATGGCGACTGTGTTGAGAATGTCGGAGCCATAGGCCGGGCCGTTGTAAACTTCAAGCGTAGTGCCAAGCAAATTTTTAAACTTCAGGCTGGCCACCTGCGAGGAACGCGCAGTGCTAACAGGAACGGACTGTGCCTGACCGGACAGTGGAACCACCTGTACCGATACCCCCGACTGATTGTCAGACTCAAAATCGGTCGTTGCCGAAGGGGGCGTGGATGAGTTTGTGGGCAAGTTGAACACCATCCCGGTTGGTGAACTTGAAACTGCAACAGCCTGCCTGGCACTGGAAAGGCTGGAATCGGCCAACACCCGATCGGTTTTATCCAAAACGCGGATTTGGGTTTGCGAGAGAAAAGCCAAACCCGC
>CAIVSQ010000454.1 GCA_903908605.1 uncultured Anaerolineae bacterium | reverse complement strand
GGTTGGTAACCATAAATATAAATTTTTAATTATGAATTTTTAATTTTTAATTACTGATTAATTCTTAGCTGAATTATTACTTATAAATTCTTGAAATCAAATCAATTCAAAATACGATGAAGCCGAATTTCAACAACCTGAATTTCAAAGCAGTTCCAAAGGCTACGGTTTCAGGCAAAGAATGGGAAGACAAAAACCATATAAAAGCCGGGTATCTCACACCTGAGCTGATTGCCATCAAACCGGTTTATACGCACGACGATCTGCTGGGAATGGAGCATCTGCACTATGCTGCAGGTATACCGCCATTCCTGCATGGCCCGTACAGTACCATGTATGTGATGCGGCCCTGGACCATCAGGCAGTATGCCGGTTTCTCCACAGCCGAAGAATCAAACGCTTTTTACCGCCGCAATCTGGCTGCAGGGCAGATGGGTCTCTCCATCGCTTTTGATCTGGCCACGCATCGCGGTTATGATTCTGACCATCCACGTGTGGTGGGTGATGTGGGGAAAGCAGGTGTAGCTGTCGATTCGATCCTCGACATGAACATCCTGTTCGATCAGATTCCGCTCAACAAAATGTCGGTATCGATGACCATGAACGGTGCCGTTTTGCCTGTTCTGGCTTTTTATATCGTTGCGGGACTTGAGCAGGGTGCAAAACTTGAACAACTCTCAGGAACGATACAGAACGATATCCTGAAAGAATTTATGGTGCGTAATACCTATATTTATCCGCCACTGCAGTCGATGCGCATCATTGGGGATATTTTCAGGTATACGTCTAAAAATATGCCCAAGTTCAATTGTATTAGTATCTCCGGGTACCATATGCAGGAAGCCGGTGCCACAGCCGACATCGAACTGGCTTATACACTGGCCGACGGGCTTGAATATCTGCGTACCGGTGTGAATGCAGGAATGAATGTGGATGAGTTTGCACCACGACTGTCGTTTTTCTGGGCTGTGGGAATGAACCATTTTATGGAAATTGCCAAGATGCGGGCTGCACGTTTGTTGTGGGCCAAAATCGTAAAACAATTTAATCCGAAAAATCCAAAATCGCTGGCGCTCCGTACGCATTCACAAACTTCGGGATGGAGCCTGACCGAGCAGGATCCCTTTAACAATGTTGCACGCACCTGTGTTGAAGCGCTGGCTGCTGCACTCGGACATACGCAGAGCCTGCATACCAATGCGCTGGATGAGGCCATTGCCCTTCCAACCGATTTCTCGGCCCGTATTGCCCGCAATACACAGATTTACCTGCAGGAAGAAACCAATATCTGCCGCACAGTTGATCCATGGGCTGGTTCATACTATGTTGAATCGCTGACGCGTGAGATTGCTGAAAAGGCATGGAAACTCATTGAAGAGGTTGAAGCCCTCGGAGGCATGGCCAAAGCCATTGAAACAGGGATTCCCAAGATGCGTATTGAGGAAGCCGCTGCACGCAAACAGGCCCGCATCGATACAAAGAAAGATACTATTGTGGGCGTAAACAAATACAGGCTTGAGAAAGAAGACCCCATTGATACGCTTGACATTGACAATACCGCAGTACGTGAAGCCCAGTTGAAGCGCCTTGCCTTATTACGGGCCAACCGTGATAATGAGGCTGTTCAGAAAGCGCTGGATGCCATTACCTCAGCCTGTGCTTCTGGTGAGGGCAACCTGCTGGAACTTGCAGTGGAAGCTGCCCGGGTTCGTGCTTCATTGGGTGAAATTTCGGATGCATGCGAAAAAATTTATGGGAGGTATAAAGCTGTGATCAGATCAATTTCAGGAGTATATTCTTCTGAATCCGGAGATAATGAAGGATTCAGCAAGGCATGTGCGATGGCCGATGAATTTGCTGCCATCGAAGGCCGCCGTCCACGTATCATGATAGCCAAAATGGGCCAGGACGGTCACGACCGCGGAGCCAAAGTGGTTGCTACCGGATATGCCGATATCGGCTTTGATGTGGATATCGGTCCCTTATTCCAGACACCCGCTGAAGCCGCCAAACAGGCTGTTGAAAATGATGTGCATATTCTTGGTGTGTCATCTCTGGCCGCCGGGCACAAGACGCTTGTACCCCAGGTTATTGAGGAACTGAAAAAGCATGGCCGCGAGGATATTATGGTAATTGTGGGTGGAGTTATTCCGGCTCAGGATTATGACTATCTTTACAAAGCCGGAGCTGTGGCTATCTTTGGCCCGGGAACTGTTATTTCGGATGCAGCCGTTAAAATGCTGGATATTTTGATTTCGTCCCGTAAGTAACTCACAGCAGATATAATTGTAATGCCCTGCAACTTTCGGTTGTGGGGCATTTTTTTTGGATTCTGAATGGGCTTTTAAGGTGTTTACTTAGGTCGGGAAATACTTAGCACGAAAGTGAAAATTTGAGGAGCCTAACCAAATGGATATAACCCTTTTTTTCGAGATGGAATTCATGGATATCTAAATCTGGTCTGGCTTCAGT
>CAIVSQ010000453.1 GCA_903908605.1 uncultured Anaerolineae bacterium | reverse complement strand
GCCAGGGTGTTGGGCAGGTATGAATGTTATTTTAGCCCTTATTACGCGGATGGAATTGAGGGCTTGGTGGCAAGGACCGGTTGGTTGGATTTTTCGGTGCTGGGTGGGCGTCACCAGGTTGATACACGCGAATATTTGCGGTTACAGCGGTTGCCAGTGGATGAGCGCGGCCGGCAGCGTGACTATGACCTGGTGGTGACGTGTTCGGATTTGATCATTCAAAATAACTTGCGGGGAAAGCGTATGCTGCTGGTACAGGAGGGTATCACCGAACCCGAGGGTTGGTTGTATAAGCTCTATAAAAGCATGCCTTATTTACCAAGGTATATTGCTAATACTGCCACCAGTGGGCTTTCAAACCAGTATGATATTTTTTGCGTGGCGTCCGAAGGATATGCAGACCTCTTTATTCGGAAGGGTGTGCATCCGGGTCGGATTGCGGTCACAGGTATCCCAAATTTTGATAACCTGCAAGCCAACTTGCAGAACGATTTTCCGCGGCGTGATTATGTGCTGGTGGCGACGACGCCGTACAGGGAAACTTTTCGCAGCGATGACAGGATGGGGTTCCTGGCGCACTGTGACGAAGTTGCGAATGGCAGAGAGATCATATTTAAACTGCACCCGACTGAGGATGCGCAGCGGGCCAGCCGCGAAATTCACAGCGTTTTCCCGGGGGCAAGTGTTTTGACGACGGGGAATGTCAATCACATGATTGCGAATGCGGCTGTGGTTATTACGCAACAATCGACCTGTACTTTTGTTGCCATGGGACTTGGCAAGGAAACCCATACTTACCTGGACCAAACAGAACTGCGCAAGTTGATGCCCATCCAAAACCAGGGGCGTTCAGCTCTACGTATTGCAGGGACTGCCAGCCGTTTGCTGCACACGCCCATGCCTGTCTTGCAGCAAGTGCGTGCAGGTCAGCGCAACCGCCCGCGCTGGGAGCATGGCGAGGCGTATTAGCGTTTGTGGCGGGCTGGGTTCAGGTGTTGTGTAAAAAGCCGGGTCGGCTTTGTTGTTATTAAGCTTCGCAGGAATTAATACTGATCCCGAATATTTTCCAATAAAGTAAAAAGCATGGCTAGGCTAGCAGCGACAACCTGTGAGTGGATTGAATTTGGTGGATAACTTTTTCATCCACACCGGCCTGTTGTGCGAAATGGGGCCATAGTTTGACGGCATGGGTGACTTGTTCGAGCATTTCTTTGGCCGTTTTCGGCTTTACATTGCCAATTTCTGAAAAGGTAATTAAATCAAGGCTGTCGAAATTAGTCCGTTTTCCGTTTACGCTCATTTGGTGTAGATTGGTCCAATCTCCAGCCGGGTTGTAGGCGTAGGTAAGGTCAAAGGCGGGGGATATGCGCCAATCTCCTTTTTGGTTCATGAGAAAAGCGATATTTTTTACATGGTCATCCTGGTTGCGTCCAACGATATTAAACATGGTTCTGAGCACTTGTTGGATGATATCGTTTTGCGATACCCCGATGGTTTTCATTGTTTGGAGAGCTTGCTCGTAGGAGAAGCTAGCGGGTTGGTTGAAATCGGAATGGGTTAAAGCGCCAAGTGACTGCATGTGAATTTTTTTGCCGTGGGCGGTTCGATCAAAGCGTTTGGTCATAAAATGACTGCGG
>CAIVSQ010000452.1 GCA_903908605.1 uncultured Anaerolineae bacterium | reverse complement strand
CCCAAACGACCAGTTCGTTATTAGGATTATAAAAAAAAGAGACGCCCTTGCTAACAAGGACGTCTCTGAATTTTGTTCTATTTCAAGCGGGTTTTTTGGTGGGCAGTTTGCCTTTTTGTTCCTCCTTCTTTTGCCCGATTTGTTTTACTTTTTGTTTTTCCACTTTGTTCTTGTCTTTCTTGCCGCCTTTATCGCCCATCGTGCATCTCCTTATGTGTGGTTGACTGACTGGGGAAGGGGGGACGCTGCCGCCCCGATTAAATAAATTATACTCATTTTAACCCCTTATCGTTTATCTTGGCAGTGTGGTTAAGAATATTACCTGTTTTTCTGGTTGCGGAACGAAAATTTCCGGGTAAAATGAGAAATACACCAGTAGTTGGAACTGAGTAATCTCCTGCGATCCTACCATTAGGAAGGGGTTGGCGCTTATTGAGTTCCAGAGAGGTCCCCGAATGCATTATCAAGAACCATTGACCGAACGCGCAGGTTCAGAAACACCTTCGCAATTGTGTCATCGCTTACAACTCCCCTTCGGAGACGATATTCGTTTGCTGGCAAGGGCATTGACTCACAGATCCTATGTGAATGAACATCAGGATGTGGTGTCAGACAATGAGCGCCTGGAATTTTTAGGCGATGCTGTCCTGGATTTTGTTGTCGGATCATGGGTTTATAATCGCTTCCCTGAAATGGCGGAGGGAGAATTGACCCGTATGCGTTCCGCTTTGGTACGCACCGAAACCCTGGCTGAGTTTGCCCGGCAGTTAAAGCTTGGTCAGGCCATGCGTCTTGGGCGTGGTGAATTACAGGGTGGTGGGCGCGACAGGGATGTCTTGTTGTGCGCAACCTTCGAAGCCCTGGTTGGCGCCATCTACCAGCGCAATGAATTGGATGTAGCCAAGGCTTTCATTCTTCCATTCCTGGAACCAATGGCAGAAACCATCCTGATGCAAATGCAAACCATCGATCCGAAATCGCGCCTGCAGGAATATACCCAGTCTCGCGGTTGGGGTATCCCAAAGTATATTACCGCCCAGGCCGAAGGCCCAGACCATGCCAAAGTGTTTGAGATCGAAGTCCAGGTAAATGGGCAGATTCTTGGCACCGGCAATGGCTCATCAAAGCATGCGGCGCAATTAGCCGCGGCACAGCGCGCACTGGAAAATCTGGCAATGCTCGACCAGGATTCGCCCGAAAAGTAAATATCGATTTTAGGCGTGAGATGAAGCCAGCGGAGTTCAGGCTGGCTACGTTTTGCGCCTTTTAATGTATAAGAAAGAAAAACCTGCCATGCCTTTACGTTTAAAATCGCTTGAATTACACGGGTACAAAACCTTTGCCTCGCGGACCCAATTCGAATTTGCCGATGGGATTACGGCCATCGTTGGTCCTAATGGGTCTGGTAAATCTAACTTTGCTGATTCCCTGCGCTGGGTGTTGGGTGAACAGTCGCATATCTTGTTGCGTGCCAAGAAGACCGAGGACATGATATTTTCCGGTTCTGAGCATCGCCCGCGCTCCGGCATGGCTTCTGTCACCATTACCTTTGATAACACATCTGGATGGCTGCCAGTGGATTTCAGCGAGGTAGCAGTCACCCGGCGAGCCTATCGTGATGGACATAATGAATACCTGCTCAACGGTCAGACCGTGCGTCTTAAGGACATCAATGAACTCCTGGCGCAGTCTGGATTGTCTGAACGCACATATACCATTTTGGGACAGGGCATGGTGGATGCCTCCCTGGCGCTTAAAGCGGATGAGCGTAGGCGGCTCTTTGAGGAAGCGGCAGGCATTGGCTTATATCGTTCTCGCCGCGAGGAATCGCTCAGGCGTCTGGAAAATACCCAGCGCAACCTGGAACGAGTGCTGGATATCCTGGCTGAGTTGGAACCCCGCTTGAAAGGCTTGGAGCGACAAGCACGGCGCGCCCAGGATTACCTGCAGCTCCAGGCAGATTTGAAGTTGGTTCTGCGTGAATGGTATGGATACCACTGGCATCGTTCACAAAAAGATCTGACAGAAGCTCAACAAAGCGCACGTCAGCAAGAAGGCCGGTTGAACCAGGCACGTCAAAATTTCAACAACCTTACCAATGGGTTCAGCAGCACACGTGCCCGGCTGATTGAATTGCGTACCCGGCTGAACGAATGGCATCGCCAGGCCGCCGGTTTGCACAACCAGAGCGAAGCCATTAACCGCGAACTTGCTGTTCTTGAAGAACGCCGCCGATCACTGGCAGAGCGCAGTACCAGCCTGGTCTCGGAACAACAACGCCTGGCCGACGAAGAACGCCTTGCCCAGGAACGTGTTGAGGAATCCCGGCAGGAATTTGAGCGTATTCAGGCCGAGGCGGAAGATGCCAAAGCCCAGGAGGCTACCGCGCGTGCCGCACTGAGCGCGCGTCAATTTGAGCGCGCAGGCGTGGAACAAAAATTGAATACCGCGCGCCAAAACCTGAATAATCTGAATTCCAGGCGGGCAAATCACCAAGCGCACTTAAACGAATTGAAGACACGCATTGATTCCCAGCGTGACAAACTCAAGGCCATTGACGTGGTCATTGCCACTGCTGAGGAAACATTTCGGGCCGCAGAGAAAAAACAAGCCGTTGCCATCAAGAATAGGCAGCAGGCTGATGCGGCTTTTCACCAGGTTGAGGCTGATCTGGCGGCGCTTCGCCAAAAGGTTGGCGAGCTTGAAAATACACGCCGCTCCCACCAGGATGATCGCAATGTGCGTGCAGGTGAACAAACCCGCTTGCAAGCCCAGCTCGATGTGTTGGACCAGGCGGAAAAATCACTCTCCGGTTTTGCTGATGGCGCTCGTTTCCTTGTGGATGCCGCCCGTAAATCACGCCTGAACGGATCACAAGGCTTGCTTTCAGCTGCATTAGATGTTCCGGTGGAATATGAATCTGCCTTGGCAGCCGCCCTGGGTGATGCTTTTGATGTGGTCGTGATTGAAGCAGGCCGAGGTGTGGAAGAGGCGCTGGAATTACTCGAAAAAGCAACCGGTAGGGCAGTTATTTTCCCGCTCAAATCGCTGTCAGATGTGCCTGGCGGTCCCTTGCCCAGCGGTGAAGGGGTCATCGGACAGGCAGCCTCGTTGGTAAAAACCAATTCAGAACTCCGCCCGGTTGTTGAAAAATTACTCGGTACCACCATTGTGGTGCAGAACCGTGGCACTGCCCGCGCTTTGTGGGAACAGTTCCCTGCCCTGCGATTTGTTACCCTGGCAGGCGAAGTATTCCGGCAGGACGGTTTGATTGTGGCTGGTAAGGAAACTCGTGCAGCCGCTTTGAGCCGGCCTCGAGAGAAGCGCGAATTGTCCGAGCGACTGGAAAAAACGGTCACTGCTTTGAATACAGTGATCGAATCAATCTCGAAAATTTCGGCAGAATTGGCCGCTGTACAAAGAGATATCGCCAACCGCGATGAAGCCTTGCGCCAGGCGCGTAAGGCCCTGAATGAAGCCACCCAGGCCGAACAACAGGCCTCTCTTTCGGTTGAATCTGCCCGCCGGCAGCGTGATTTTCAGTCAGGTCAAAAAGAAACCCTGACAAAGGAAGTCGCCTCATCCGAACGTGATCGAACCGAAACCAACCTGATGCTTGAGGATGTTGAAGAGAAGATCGCGGATGCGCAGGATGTGATGCGCAAGATCAATGGACAGATGGCCGGGCTTGCCCTGGATGAATTAACCTCCCAGGTAACCTACTGGTCTGCGCGCGTGTCCGTCTCACAGCGGACTGTCAGCGATGCTCGTGCCAGGCAGACCGATCGCGAGCACGTGTTGGAGCGAGCCATACAACAGCAGGCAACCTCCAAACAGCGCCAGGTGGAAATCTGGAATGCATTTGGCGTGTTGGAAAGCGAAAAAAGTGATCTGCAGGGACGCGAAAAGACTCTGCACGAACAAATCGAGGCGCTGCGTGTAATGATCGAGCCCGCCGAGACTGACCTGGCAGATGCTGAGCAGCAGGAAACAGCGCTCCAGGAACAGGAAGTTACCGCCCAGCGCGCGTTGGCAAGTGTTGAGCGCACTCATTCGCAGATGCAAATAGAATTGAACCGCCGCCAGGAAGCGCTCGAAAGTCTTAAGCGGCGTGTGGAAGAAGATTTTGGCCTGGTGCAGTTTGAATATGAAGCACCCATTACCGGTGCGGTACCACTGCCGTTGGGTGATATGGTCGAGACTCTACCGTATGTTACTGAGCTTTCACCCGATCTTGAAGACAGCCTGACTCAGAAACGTGCTCAAATCAGGCGCATGGGCGCGGTCAACATGGAAGCCCAGCAGGAGTATGAATCGGTCAAGGAGCGCTTTGAATTCATGACCGAGCAGGTGGATGATTTGAAACAGGCCGAGGCAGATTTACGCGAGGTGATCGCGGAATTGGATGGTGTCACCCGGCGCGAATTCTTAAAAACGTTTGAATCGGTTGCCGGTGAGTTCAAGTTGATTTTTACCCGCTTGTTTGGTGGTGGCTCTGCCCGGCTGGTTTTAACCGAACCTGATAACCTGACTGAGACCGGTATCGATATTGAGGCACGGTTGCCTGGGCGTCGCGAACAAGGGCTTTCCCTGCTTTCGGGTGGTGAGCGCTCATTAACAGCCATCTCGCTGGTGTTTGCCTTGCTCAAGGTATCTCCAACACCGGTATGCGTGATGGATGAAGTTGACGCCATGTTGGATGAAGCCAACGTTGGCCGTTTCCGTGACCTGTTGGATGAGCTTAGCCTGACGACCCAGTTTATCGTCGTGACACATAATCGCAATACAGTTCAGGTGGCGGATGTTATTTACGGTATTACCATGGGGCGTGATTCTGCCAGCCAGCAAATTTCCCTCAAGCTGGATGAAGTGAGTGATGAAATGCTTGGAAATCGCGGCTGATCCCCAGTAAGACTATTACGAATAGAAAAACAGCCTCTTTCTTTCACCAAGGTGATCGAGAGAGGCTGTTTTATTTTTCTCAGTTCCAAAATTTAGGAACCGTTTTTGGGAATTTACTGACCAGTAGTCGGGAGAGCCGGGTCCGTTGGGACAATGGTCTTCCAAACATCGTTGATGGTGATGGTTGCTGATTCGCGCAGCTTGGTCAGGAAATCATCAAAAGCCTTTTGCTTCTGGCTGGTGAACTGATCCGCGCTCAAAGGGCGATCCTCGTGTCCGATGACCTGGATAACGTGGAAACCGAAATCACTTTGTACGGGTGCGCTGATTTCGCCAACAGCGAGGGCGAAGGCTGCTTCTTCAAAGGGTGCAACCATCGCGCCTTTTCCAAACCAACCTAGGTCTCCGCCTTTATCCTTGGAGCCAGTATCGGTTGAAAGTGAGGCGGCCAGGGTGGCAAAATCTTCACCGGCTTTCAACTTGTCAATCACACTCTGGGCTTCTTCCTTGGTAGCGACCAGGATATGGCGAGCCCAAACTTGTTCCTGAGCAGGTTTCATATCCTTGGTGATCTCTTCCATCAGCTTATCACGCAGCAGGCTGGTTTCAATCAGGCGCTGGTAGGCAGCTTCATCCATACCGGTGTCTTTCTTGAGGCCATCAAGGCGTTCTTTTAGCAGGGTCTGGTACCCATTCGCATCCACAGGGGTGGGTGAGGGTGCCGGTGTGGAGCTGGGTCCGGCTGTAGCGGTTGGCGCTTCGGTCGGAGCCACAGTTGGGGTGATACTGGGGTCAGGCGTGGAGGTGGGCACCGGTGAGGCAGTTGGGGTGATTGTCACGATCGCCAGCGAAGTGGGATTGATCGTGGGTTCAACCGCCGTGGTTGCGGTGGGGGCCGGGGTGGCAGTTCCATTGGGGAAGTAATTGAAACTTTCCTGCAGGACCTTATCCTTTTCCTCTTTGCTGACAGTAATTCCACGCTTGCTGGTTTCCTGGCGGATAAGCCGGTCGCTGATCAACAAATCGACCACTTCCTGGCCCATCACAGCGGTATCCTGCAAGCGGGAGAGATCTTTCTGCAGCATAGGTCCAAAATTTGGGTCGTTGACGGGATCCTGGACCCCGAACATTTGGGCATATTGCAGGTACTGAGTATAACGATTGATAGCTTGGATGCGTTGGATTTTTACCTGGGTTTGGAATTCCCCGGCTAGAATTTTATCGCCATTTACGACGGCTACTTCCCGATAAGGCAGTAGCACCGAGTTTGCCAAGACACCATACCCGACGATTGCCACAACCAACACAATGATAACCAGTGCGCTGATCCGTATGATACGGTCCTGGCGGCGGATTACTTGCAGGTGGGCGAGGTGCTTTTTATTAATAATTTTTTGGTTTGGCATAGGAGTCTCACACAAAATAGCGGGGCATGGAGAGCTTATCCATGCCCCGGTGTGTATTTGTTAGTCTTCCCTGCCGCCGCCCACGTAGGGCAGAAGGGCAATGTTCCGGGCGCGTTTGACTGAAGCTGCCAGTTCACGCTGGTGCTTGGCACAGGTGCCAGTCTGTCGGCGTGGGCGGATTTTGCCTTCTTCGGTTACATAGCGTTTGAGCATGTCAACAGCTTTGTAATCGATGTGCAAGTTTTTATCGGAGCAGAAGGCGCAAATTTTCGGGCGTGAAAAGTAACGGCGTTCGCCGCCTTGCCCGCCGTCATCGGCTCCTTTATCTCGATCGCGATTGTAGTCCATAACTTTCTCTCCAGAGGCGGCATGAAACTGCCGCGCAAAATACTAAAACGGAAATTCATCCTCGTCAGCGCTAGGAATTTCAGAAACGTCGGAACCATCTGCCGAGTGACTATTTGCGGTAAGTGCTTCACGACGATCGCCCAACATCATCATTTCGTTGGCAACCACTTCCACGCTGCTGTGCTTGTTACCTTCTTTGTCTTCCCAGCGGCGGGTTTGCAGGCGACCTTCGATATAAACCTGTTGGCCCTTGTTTAGATACTGCTTGCATATCTCAGCCAGGTTGCCCCAGGCAACGATGTTGAACCACTCGGTTTCGCTGTGACGTTCTCCATCTACAGTATTCCAGGATCGACTGGTTGCGACTGTAAAGGTGGTTACCGGGCGTCCTGAGGGCGTATAACGCATCTCAGGTTCGCGTCCCAAATGACCAATGATCATCACTTTATTTAAGCCGCGGCTCATATAAAACTCCTTGCGCTTTTTATTACCAACGGGATAACTAATATTAATTATTCAACAACTGTGAGCATCGAACGAATCACAGATTCCTGGAAACGCAGATTGCGTTCCAGATCAGCAGTCGCTGCGGGATTCATGCTCAGGTGCAGCAATACATACTGCCCTTCGCGCTGCTTGTTGATGTGGTAAGCCATACGACGACGGCCCCAAATATCAACCTTGTCAACAGTGCCGCTACCTTCTGTGACCCAACTACTTACCTTCTCGACAACAGCTTTAAAAGCGTTCTCATCCAGGTCTGGGTGGATAATGCAGATCAACTCATAATTACGCATGGGGAAAAAAACCTCCTTTCCTCGGGATAGCCCCTGGTCATCTCATCGTGTATGCCAGCCAGGAGCGGAAAGGGCCGCACTGTTAAAGGTGTGGCCTACAAAAAAGCGAAGGTTAGTATAGCCGATAAACATCCAAATGGGAAGGATAGGTTCTGTTTTTTCAGAAATTTACCTCAACGCACATAAATGGGGTTGCTAAAAATCCACCCACGCCGCCGGCCAAGGTATGTGCGATAGACTTCAACGCGGTAAACACCGGGTTCGGTTGTGATGTGAGTGCATGTATCGCGGTTTTGCCACAACTGAACGGGGCTTCCGTTTCGTAACAGGTGACATTCGGCGTTATCAGGCAACCGAATATTGAATGTAACGCCCCCATTCGCCGAGATCTCATCACCCATCAGGGCGGTGCCTTCCCTGCCCTGGGCGGTAAAATTAAAACCGCGAGTTGATTTAGGCAGGTCGTAAGCCACAAAACAATGCCCGGCGGCGAAAGCATCGTAGATCATTTTCTTATCGCTTTCCAGGTCGCCACTTAATTCAGTCGGGGTCAGCAGGTGACTGGTAATGCCGCGAAAATGAAATTCATACGGGAATACCTGCCGGTGGATGGGACCTGCATTGACCGGAATCGCGTGGGCATCCGCACCGCCGATTGCAACGATCTTTTTACCTTGTGTGAGCAGCTCATCCCATTTTTTGAGATGTTGAGGTGGTGGCTGCAGGTTGAGGAAAGCCGGGAAGAATACATAGAATATGATGTGGAAGATGGTCTTCCCTTGAATCTTCAATTCACTCAGGCTGTTCCACAATTCGATGCCAGTGAAGTCTTGCACATGCCAGTCTACCCAGGATATGTCATCCTCTTTGATGGGGGGGCACTCCGGATCATATAAGTGTGCGATGAAGGATAAACCGCCAGCCCGGCGTACGTGGTCGATCAGATCTTGTGGATCAGGCGCGTAGGATGCCAGCTCACGCGCGGCATTAAAAACCAGTAAGTGGCTTTTTTGAGGTCGGCGAGCCTGGTCATGGATTTCTTCGCCAATCAGCAGCAGAGTTTTACGACGACCTTCTTTGTAATATCCTTCTGGGCCTTTTACCAGTACGTTATGGTCTGTAACGATAGCAACGTCCAGGCCGGCTTTGAGCGCGGCATCGGCGATATCCTTGTGAGATCCGCTTCCATCGGAGTAGGTCGTGTGCATGTGCAGGCTGACAACTAATTCTTGCATGAGGTTTTCCTCGTGATCTGGTATGATGAGGATGAAGTCGATTTGTTGCCCCTTGGTTGCATTATTTGGTAAATTCCAAGCCCAAGAGTAGACAGATTGTACCGTATTTCGTGTTTAGGGTTTACGAATCTTTGAAAAGAGAAGTATAATCAATTTGTTAAATTCGCAGGAGGCAGAAAGAAAAGGAATGAAAACTTATCTCGAAATTGGTTTGATCATTACGTCGGTCGCACTGATCATCAGTGTTATTTTGCAGAGCAAGGGCGCGGGCATGGGCAACCTGACTGGCGCCGATACCGGTGGTGTTTACTCGGTTCGCCGTGGAATTGAACGCACCCTGTTTTTCATTACCATCGGTCTTAGTGTCCTGTTTTTCCTTCTGGCGATTATCGCTATCTTTGTTAAAAATTGATTTTCTGAATTACATGATAGAGAGGCCACTTTACCGAGTCCAGGTCATGGCCTGGCTGGACGGGGGGAGGCCTTTCTTTTTTTCCCTATGATAAAAAAATTACGCTGGCAAATCCTGGTTGTGGTTGTTACCCTGCTGGTTGTGGCCGTGCTACTTTTCACTCCGGAGCCGGGCCAGACAGTTACTGCGCCGAAACCTGCTGAGGGTGGGGTCTATACCGAAGGTCTGGTTGGGTCACTCAGCCGGCTAAACCCCCTGCTTGACCAGAACAATTCCGCAGATCGCGACATCAATCGTCTTTTATTTGCGAGCCTGGTCAGTTTTGATTCCAGGGGTTTGCCCGTTCCCGGGCTGGCCGATTCCTGGGGGGTGTCGCAAGATGGCACCATCTATAATTTTTCCCTGCGTCCCAATGCTGCATGGCATGATGGCGAGCCGGTTGTTGTGGATGATATTATTTTTACGCTTGAATTGATCAAAAGTGATTCATCCCTCTTCCCTGCTGCTGTACGTGAAATGTGGAAACTGGTGCAGGTCAAGAAATTAAATGAAAAAACGATCCAGTTCATTCTCCCTGAGCCCTTCGCTCCATTCCTCGATTACCTAACTTTTGGGCTTCTCCCCAAGCATATTTTGGATGGCACCCCCGCTGAACAGCTGGCTGCTTCAGCCTTTAACCTTGCTCCAGTGGGGAGTGGTCCCTATCGCTTTGAGCGCCTGATCGTTGAAAATGGGCTGGTTGCGGGTGTGGAACTGCGCGCCTCGGATAAGTATTATGGGCGCAAGGCTTTTATAGACCAGGTAATTTTCCGCTACTATCCCAGCTCGGCTGCGGCACTGGATGCGTATAAGCAAGGCCAGGTGCAGGCAATTAGCCAGGTAACCCTGGATATTTTGCCCCAGGTACTGGCTGAACCATCCTTGAATTTATATACAGGCCGGCTACCAGAGTTAAGCATGGTTTTATTTAATTTGAACAATCCCAAGGTACCTTTCTTGCAGGATGTCAAACTACGCCGTGCCTTGTTCACCGGTTTAAATCGGCAGCAAATTGTCGATAAAATTCTGCAAGGTCAGGCTATTGTTGCAGATGGACCAATTTTCCCAGGGACATGGGCCTATTACGAAAATGTGGAACGAGTGGCTTTTGACCCCACCGTTGCGTTGAACCAGATGAAAAGCGGGGAATTCAAGATCCCTGCCCAGGGTGGGGATGTGCGAGCCGATAAAGATGGCAAGTTATTGGAATTCACATTGCTATATCCCAATGACGATCTGCATACCTCGATTGCTTTGATCATCCAGGCTAACTGGGCCAAGCTTGGGGTCAATGTCAACCTTGAAGCGGCCGAATATGACACGCTATTAAATGACCGCCTGGCTTCGCGCAATTACGAGGCCGCCCTGGTAGACCTGAACCTGATGCGCACTCCCGATCCGGATCCATATCCTTTCTGGCATCAGTCTGAAATTACCGGTGGCCAAAATTACAGCCAATGGGATAACCGCACTGCCAGTGAGTATATTGAGCAGGCCCGTATTAATCCCGATTTTACTGCCAGGGCACGACTTTACCGCAATTTTCAGGTGATTTTTGCCCGCGAATTACCAGCTTTGCCCTTATATTTCCCAGTTTACAATTATGCGGTCAGCAATACTGTGCTTAATGCACAAATTCCACCGCTTTTCGATACTTCTGATCGCTTCTTGACCATTACCGATTGGTACCTGGTTACCAGCCGGTCCACACAGGATGAAGCGACACAGGTGGCCCCTTGAACAATAATCGTCAGGATCTTGAATTTGTCCGGCAGTCGGTTCCACAATTGCAGGAATATTTAATGTCCAACGAGTTATATTGGCCAATGGGTGGTAACCTGCCGAGATTAACCCCTGGCAGCCTTGAGCTTGCCTTGTTGCGCCTGGAATGCAGTTCCCCGGCTGATGCGGGCCAGTTGCGCGGGCAGCTGCAGGCAGTGCGGTTAAAGTGGCGAACCGCTTGGGAGAAGAAAGTGGCGCGTGAACTTGCCAATCGGCTGCGACTTTGGTCTCAGTTTCTCACTGATTACCTGCGTGCTCCCGAACAATCCCCTGATTATTATCAGACCGAAGCTCGTAACCGGGTTATTCTGCAGCTGTTACTCTCAGACCAGAGCGATTTGGCTGAGAAGGATGCACTTGCTGAACTGGACCGCGCATTGAAAGCTCGCCTGGTCGTGGGTCCATTCATTTGGGATGTAATTTATCAAAGTGTGTTTCCCGAGACTGAGTTTTGGTTTCTTTACGGAACAGTATAATTAATACCAGGCGTGGAAATAAGAAAATAATTTTGTCGAATAGGAATATGGGCATGGAAGATCGAATAATTACGTATGGCGGGCAAGCGGTGATGGAAGGTGTGCTGAT
>CAIVSQ010000451.1 GCA_903908605.1 uncultured Anaerolineae bacterium | reverse complement strand
GTCAAAAACTGGCAGCCTTTAGATTTGCCATTATTGCCACCAATTGTCCCCCCAAAAAAGAAACCAAGTCCTTGGCGTAATTTCATATTCGGGAAGGCCCTCTATCAACGAAAAGATCCCCCGAAACTTTAGTCCACACCCAATTCTCCATTCCTCACTGTAGCCCGCCCTTCCCCACAGCCCGCACTTTTACCGCTACGCATCATTGCGCTTGCCAGACCACGATACCCAACGATCGACCATTTTTCTCAACCAGGGCTGGTTGTGAAACCAATCGTACATCCTGAAAGTCCTGGTTCCGCGCAAACGGACAAATTCCAACTGGCCTGCATCGGCACGCTTGTGCTGTTCTTCAGCCTCTCGCCTGTATTCTTCTGCTTGCCGGCTTACCCCATCCAGCTCTGCCTGGCAGGCCTCAACCTGCCCGCGAACCTCTCCCAGCTCCACCTGGCTGGCCTCAACCAGCCTGCGAGCCTCTGCCAGCTCCACCTGGCTGGCCTCAACCTGCCTGCGAGCCTCTGCCAGCTCCGCCTGGTTGGTATCAACCTGACTGCAAGCCTCTGCCAGCTCCGCCTGGTTGGTATCAACCTGCCTGCGAACCGCTTCCAGCTCCACCCGGCCCGCCTCGGCACGATCGTGAAATAGAATCAGGTCTTGATTCATCGACTGGATGATCTTATAGTCTTGATCTGCATTTTCCTGCCGTCGATAAAACTCACCGGATAATCCAGACAGGTAATTGTGGAAAACCGCCAGCTCAGCACTGGCATCGGACCTGGCTCCACTGGCCCTCCAATCCACCACCGTCTTTGCATATATTTCCAACACCTGATCCACCGCCGAAGTCAGGCCTGCCCCTTCGCGCACCCACCGGCTGACCCGCCCGGCATCTTCAGCATCATATTTATCAATTTCAGCGCTAATGCCCGCCTGGCTGATCGCTTGTGAATTTACGCGGATGCCAAAATTATTATTCCGTATCCATTCCACATTCTGCGTGCTGACCATCCCACCCATGCCACTCATCGAACAGGATATGACCGCACAGCCCACCGCCACGCTTTCCAGGGCAGACCTGCCCCGCGCAAAGACCAGGTCGTATTCTCCAAGCACCGTTTCAGGATGTTCCGTTGCTGTGCCAGAAGAAAACCCAATCACGTCCAGCTCAATGCCTTTTTCCAGGCAGCAGCCGCGCACAAGCGCAATCATTTTCTCGTCGCTCTGGTTATCAAATATCAATGCTTTTTTGGGCCGGTACGGCAGCGGCTGGCGGGGGCTAAATTTTGCCAGATCGACAAAATTCAACAAACCAGAAATTTTTTCAGGCGCGACCCCACATTCATAGATCAGCCTGTCTTGTACAGCATGGTTGATGGCTACATAACGAAGTATGCGTGGGTGAATGGGCGGTATTTCCTCCCATGGAGTCCACCCATGGCAAAAAAACACAGCCGGAACGCCCGGGAAAAAAGAAAGCGCCTTCATCGTTTCCAGGTGGTGCTGACCGTGGATCAGGTCCGGTTTTACCCCTATCAAGCCAAAATCATCCACCACCGGGATGGATTTGCTGCGCATTTCATCGGCCAGTTTACCCAGCCGCGGGCTATAGACCACCGCTTTATGCCCCCGCCTGACCAGTTCCAATGCAAGATCAGCAACATACAACTCGGAACCACTCCAGTTGCGGAAAAATGCATTGGTAATCAGCACCACCAGCTTATCTGATTTCTCAACCATGCGAGCGCCTTTTTCTTTTTTTTTTTTTTTGGGGGGGATTGATAATTATTCAGGTTAAAAATAGTATAACAGGTTCCCGCCGAGATTGGCGGAAAAAAGATTGGGGACATCTTATGCTGATCAAATCATATTGGCTATTGTAATTATTGTTCCATCGCTATACCATGATAAATAAGATCTTTTTTATCCGTATTTACACTTTATCGGTATTTGCCCCTCAAGGAGAAATTATGAAAGCAGTACGTATTAATGAATGGGGAAAACCCATTCACTTGGAAGATATTGCCCAGCCCAGGCCAGCAGCCGACGAAGCCCTGGTTAAAATTCACGCCGCCTCAATTAATCCGGTTGATACGGCGATCATGATGGGCTATTTTGGGGCCATGATCACCCCACCCATGACTCTCGGTACCGATTTCTCTGGTGTGGTGGTGGAAGTTGGCAGCAACATAAAACATGTCAAACCAGGGGATGAGGTCTTCGGCCTGTTACCCATCCGATCTGGTACATTTTCGGAATATGCCACACCGAAGTCCCACGAAGTGGCTCTTAAACCACGAACCATCGATCACCAACACGCTTCTACATTACCTTTGCCTGCCATGGCAGCCTGGCAATCCCTGCACGATCTCGGCCAATTTAAAAGCGGCCAACGTGTTTTGATTCATGGTGTGGCGGGCGCTGTCGGTGGGCTGGCTGCCCAGTTTGCCAAAATAGAAGGCGCTTATGTCTATGGAACCGACATCCCCGAAAAAGCAGATCACGTTGCCAAACTGGGCATCGACCGATTCATCGATACCAGTCACGAAAAATTTGAAGACATCGCCACGGATGTGGATGTGATTCTGGACTTTATCGGTGGTGAATATTTGGATCGTTCATACTCCATCCTCAAACCCGGCCGCCGTTATGTAACTGCACTGATGATGCAAACCCCTCAGCCAGAAGCCGAAAAGCGCGGTATCACCAGCTTGGGGCTGGGTGCCCAAGCCAGCGCCGAATTACTGGCGCAAATTGCCAGCCTGGTTGATTCCGGAAAACTTAAGGTATTCGTCAACCGCACATTCAAGCTGCAAGAGGCCCAGGCTGCGCTGGATTACCGTATGACATCGCGTTTGCCGGGCAAGGTCGTTTTCGAAATCCTTTAACCCAGCACGCTTACTCAGAAAAGGGTCCAATTTCCACAAAATGGAGATTGGACCCTTTTTATTGCAGTCTATCATTAATTGTCCCCGTCCGGTCAGTCCAGACAGGGCAGTGGGGATCACCGTTTAATTATTCTTCTTCGACGAAAAAGCGCACGCTCGAAAAAGTGCTCCACTCGGTGGTACCGTCTTCAAACTCAACTTCAATTTTTTCGCCATCCACTTCCAACACGACTACATCGTAATACAGACCGTCCTCGGCAGATTTGCACTCCACTTCTTCATCAACATCCACATTGAATTCTTCAATGTAATCTGCGGTGGTCCATTCTTCCTCGCCCGTGTCATAACGGGGCTCCACCACCAGAATGTTCACCAGATTGC
>CAIVSQ010000450.1 GCA_903908605.1 uncultured Anaerolineae bacterium | reverse complement strand
GTCAAAAACTGGCAGCCTTTAGATTTGCCATTATTGCCACCAATTGTCCCCCCAAAAAAGAAACCAAGTCCTTGGCGTAATTTCATATTCGGGAAGGCCCTCTATCAACGAAAAGATCCCCCGAAACTTTAGTCCACACCCTTCTTAATTTTCCCTCTTGACTCTTGAATATCAAAATGCTATACTGCTTGTATGAAAGTGCTTTCATAAAAACACTTTACTTATTGACTCTTAAGTACTACTTCGCTATACTACTAACAGGTGTTAGTAACGCGTGTTAGTAGTATGGTTGTCCATTGAGGAGTAGATTGTGGTAAATCGACAAGTGACCAGTGAGGATGTTGCCAGGCATGCAGGGGTTTCCAGAACAACTGTATCGTTAGTCTTGAATGGCGTTCAAAATATCAAGATTAGTCCGAAAACACGCCAGCTGGTATTTGATTCAGCCGCTGAGTTGGGATATGTCCCCAACTCGATGGCACAAGCGCTGGTTAGTCGTCGGACACATGCAATAGGCCTTGTGTTTTCGCGCCAGCCACATCATATTGCTACAGATTCCTTTATGCCACAGGTGCTGGATGGAATGTTGGAAGTTGTGCGTGCCAATAACCTGCGCTTACTGATTGATATCGTTGAACCAGAGCACCAGGAGCAGGCTTACCATGATCTGGTGCGGGCAAAACGAATCGATGGGATTGTTTTTTCTGGCCCGCGGGTGGATGACGTGGCCCTTGTGAACCTGGAAAAAGAAGGTTTTCCCACTGTTTTGATGGGGCAATTGCCGGGAAGTAGTTTTTATACGGTTGATGTTGATAATCGTTTGGCAGCTCGCCAGGCGGTCGATTACTTGATTAGCCTGGGTCACCGGCAAATTGCTTGTCTGACCAACGCACCAGTCTCCTACAGCGCGGCATCTGACCGCCTGCAGGGGTACCGGGATGCGCTTGAGCAGGCAGGAATTCCATACAATGATGAGCTCGTTCGCTTTGGCGATTTTGAGCCTGAAAGTGGCTACCAACAGATGAATTCACTCCTCACTTCAGGGGTGAAATTTACTGCCGGGTTTATTGCCAGCGATGCCGTTCTAATCGGTGCGAATGCAGCGTTACGCGAGCACGGTCTCCGTATTCCAGAAGATATTTCCCTGGTGGGTTTTGATGATATTGCCTGGTCAAAATTTGTTGACCCACCGCTTACGACCATGCGTTTACCTGCCCAGGCGCTCGGGTATCAGGCCTGTACGATGTTGCTGAAGCTTTTGAGTGGGCAGAGCATTCCAGAGAAGAACCTGGTTTTGCCAACGGAATTGATTATTCGAAATTCCTGCCGTAGCTTGTAGGAGATCGAGTTCTTCTCCATTTTTAGTTGGTTTCTATTTCGTAGGAGGTGTTTCGTCTAGAGAAAAACTTACATTGCAGACTGCGAAAATCCGATTCGAAACAATATATTCAAGAGGAGAAATATGAAATCTCAACGTGTGTTATGGTCCTTTGCTAGTGTTCTAATTCTTGTAGCCATGCTCGTAGCGGCTTGCAGCCCTGCTGCCACTGCCACTCCTGCGCCTGCTGCAACTGAGGCTGTCGCTGCGACAGCAGCTCCATCCACTGATTCTGGCGCTGCAACAATTCCGCCAGCCGGACAGGAACTGAAAGATGCCTATGCTGGTAAATTTAAGGGCACCACAGTGACCATGTCTGGTCCATTCACCGACAATGATGCTGTCAAGTTTGATCAGTCAGTGAAAGCGTTTGAAGATGCCACCGGTATCGATATTGTCTATTCAGGTTCAAAAGAATTCGAAGCCTCGATCCGTATTTCGGTCGAAGGCGGCAGCGCTCCCGATATCGTCGACTTCCCGCAACCTGGTTTGCTGGCGAATTTTGCTGCTGAAGGCAAAGTCATCGACTTGAATAATGTGGTTGACTCCGCCTGGCTGAAGCAGAACTATATCCAGTCGTGGCTCGATATGGGCAC
Organism: uncultured Anaerolineae bacterium; assembly: GCA_903908605.1. Lineage (GTDB taxonomy): Bacteria > Chloroflexota > Anaerolineae > Anaerolineales > Villigracilaceae > UBA5195. The sequence goes on along the minus strand of CAIVSQ010000450.1, from coordinate 842 downwards.
CATGCAGGGCAAAGAAGGCCCGATTATGGCTGGTGTTTGGGGCCGCGCGAATGGCAAGTCGTTGGTCTTCTACCCCAAGAAGGCATTTGACACTGCTGGTTACAAAGTTCCGCAGACCTGGGACGAATTGATGGCCCTGACTGAGCAGATTGCCAAAGATGGCGACACCCCCTGGTGTATCGGTATCGAATCTGGCGCTGCCACTGGTTGGGCGATGACCGACTGGGTCGAAGATGTTATGCTGCGCACGACTTCCCCCGAGAACTATGACAAATGGGTCAAGGGCGAGCTGAAGTTTGACTCTCCTGAAGTTAAGAACGCGCTGAAGTATGTGACCGCGATCTGGTTCAATGACAGCTATGTTTATGGCGGCCGCAAGGCCATCACCACCACCTCCTTTGGTGATGCCCCCAAGCCGATGTTCGAAGAACCCGCCAAGTGCTGGCTCCACCGCCAGGGCAACTTCATCACTTCCTTCTTCCCCGAAGGTTTGACCCCCGGTGTTGATTACGACTTCTTCTACCTGCCTCCGATTGATCCCCAGTATGGCAAGCCCGTTCTCGGTGCTGGCGATATCTATGCGATGTTCAATGACCGTCCCGAAACCCGCGCTGTGATCCAGTACTTCTCCACTGGCGACTCCGTCAAGGGTTGGGTACAGGCCGGTGGCGCGATTTCGCCCCACAAGGACTCCAGTCTTGATTGGTATGCCGATCCGGTTACCAAGAAAGTTGCCGAGATCATCCAGGGCGCGACCGTCTTCCGCTTTGATGGTTCTGACCTGATGCCCGGTGCCGTAGGTGCTGGTTCCTTCTGGAAATCGATGACCGATTATGTTAGCG
>CAIVSQ010000449.1 GCA_903908605.1 uncultured Anaerolineae bacterium | reverse complement strand
TCAGGTCTGGGCTCATTACCCGAGCTTACCAGAAATTCACGATTTCGCAAAATTTTCAGCGAATGGAAAGGTTCATGTTGTTGTTTGGAATATTTTGCAAGTCGATAAAATTTATAGGTTGTGCCTTCGAAATAATGAGTTAGATTCAAATCACCTGGCGCATCATTCGCCAGGATCATATTTCCGCCATCCGAATTCTTGATAAAAGCCGCCACCTGCCCCCATGGTTGATTTAAATTTGTTTTATATTCCTGGATAAACCCAGGAACCCAGGTTAACACAAGCAAAACCGCCAGGCCCGGTATGACAGCGTTGTTGTTTACCGGGAGCATGGCCGAAAGTGCCACCAGGCCATCCGCTATCAATATGATTGCAACAGGTATCAAAAAGATGAGGAAGCGAGCATACGCCCAGGGGAAATGAGAGAGACCTTGAAGGGAGATTAATAAGATGGATAATACGATAAATGGGAAAAAAAGTAATAAGGGATTGTTTTGTGCTCGAATGATTAAGAAGACTGCACAACCCAGCAGGAAGGCTGAGGCCCACCCCCAGAAACCTTCTCCAAAATAAACGGAGAATATGAAGGGGATATATGAAATGCTGGTTGGTGGCGTGTCGTGCCATGGAATCCCCTCTTTGGAAATCAGTGCCACCAGATTTGCGTATGAAAAGAAGGTAAGTACCATAGCGGCTGACATCGGGATGATCAATGTCAACAGATAATCCTTCTCTCTCTTTATAAGAACAAATAAGAATTCCAGCCCTGCCAGGGCAAAGATATACGCCAGGGTGTAGGTCCCATTCAAGTGGCTTATCATCAGCAAATAACTTGAGATGGCCAAATAAATACCGTGCTTGAATGTGCGCTGCGTATACCAATGAAAATACAAAATGATCGTTAATAAAGAAAGGGCGGTCAATAGAGAATAGGAGCGAATCGTTCCGCTGTAGGATATCAGGAAGGGGTTAAAGGTGATCAGCGTGGCCGAAAGCAGGGCCGTTTTTTTGGATGCAAACATTTTTGCCAGTATGGCGGTTAATGGAATGGTTGCAATGCCAGCCAGTTCGGGCACGATGACAAGCGCCAGTTGATTTCCACCAGCTACTTTTAATAATACCTTCTCAAGCAAAATAAAATGGTTCATGGTGAGCCATGTTGTAAAATGCGTTAATATGAAGGTTGGGGTTTGTTTTACATAAAGCAGGGTCCCGATTTCATCACTTACAAACGGTCTTTCGTAATGAAAAAACAATCGAATCAGCGCACCAACAGCAATTATCAAACATAGAAAATAAATTTCAGATTTCGAAAAGACTGTTTTTCTGTTTTCGCTATTGATATATTTTTCCAACATGGATTTTTTCCTTAACACATGATTTGGTAGCGTTTTGGCGCAATGGTTTCGTTATGCGGCTGACAAATAATGGCTTGATCCAGCGGGAATCACGCAAGTGGTAGGCACATCCATTCACAGTGCCATCCCTTTTGGGGTCATAACCCACACCCCCTCATGCCCGCTGATTTTACAGGGCACTGCTTAATAAGTACTGCTTGTTGGAGCCTGGCTTAATAATGATCTTGCACTATCTCACATCCACCTGCAGCGGGATTATTATACATCGATAGACTTGTTTTAATTCAACAAATCCGGCCCCCAATTAACAAAAGTGAAGATTTGTCATCCCCGATGGAGCTGGGACGATGCGCAAAGCTCGTGCTTTCTACCGGTAGACCCTGGCTTTTATAGGGTGCGCTATGGCAATCCTGCAATTTAGCCGCGCGCGGAGCCAGGCTTGGGTAGCACCAGCGGTTTTGGCCGCGCGCGATTATTTTTTGTGAATAGCGCAGCGCGGCGAGCCAGGATGGTGGCACAGCTCCCGCGCTGGGGCACCATCTTAGCCGGTTAAATCACCCTTTTCATAGAACATATTTTCTGCTATGATATATCCTCGATGAAACTTTTGAGCCAGATGTTCACCCAACTGATCACGCGCTTGTTTGAGCGTTTTGGCTTTGTACCGGCCGGGCGCCCACCGCGCAAATATGCACTCAACAGCGAGCTTGAAGCCGTGCTGGAAAGCCTGTCTGCCAAGGAGCTGCGCTCACCGGATGCGATCGCCGCCGACCTGATCACCGATGCACTGGCGCGTCAGCGTACCAACACGCACACCTGGCAGTGCTGGGCCTCGCTCTCGAAGCGTGAAAAACAGGTGGTGGCCCTGATCTGCCTGGACTACACCAACCCGCAGATCGGCGCGCTGCTGGGGCTCTCCCACGAAACAATCAACTCGTACTCGCACAATGCCCAGATCAAGTTTAACCTGCACAGCAAAACTGCGCTGCGCGTGCTGCTGGCGGACTGGGACTTTCGCGGCTGGGACGAACCCGCGCAGCCCGTCACCACGCGCAAAAGATAAACACAGCAAACCGCTGCGGGTCGGGTATACTTGCCCTATTCCACCCCGCCAGGCACGACGCGCCGGTGGAATTTTTGGCGATTTCGCCACCCGGCACGCACAGCGAGCGCATTGGACATGGACGGGTCGGTAAACTTTTGAGGAGTTGTAAATATGCAAAGCGTTGTCATCACCGGGGCTTCAACCGGTATCGGGCTGGCGGCTGCCCAAATATTAACCGCGCGCGGGATGCGTGTTTTTGGCAGTGTGCGCAAGCAAGCCGATGCAGTGCGCCTGCAGGCTGAGCTTGGCACGGGCTTTGTGCCACTGATCTTTGATGTGACCGATGAGGAAAAAGTACGCGCGGCGGCAGAACAGGTGCGCGCGGCATTGAATGGTGAGACCCTCTTTGGGTTGGTGAACAACGCTGGCATCGCCCAGCCCGGGCCGCTTATGCACCAGCCGGTCAGTGAATTCCGACACCAGATCGAGGTCAACCTGGTGGGTCAGTTGATCGTTACCCAGGCCTTCCTGCCGCTTTTGGGTGCCGGGCCAGCCCCACGCGGCACACCCGGGCGCGTGATCAACATCAGCTCGAGCTCAGGGCGCGAGGGTTCGCCCTTCCTGGGCGGCTACTCGGCCTCCAAGTTCGCGCTGGAAGGCTTCTCTGAATCCCTCCGCCGCGAGTTAAACATATACGGCATCGATGTGATCATCGTCGCCCCTGGGCCCATCCAGACGCCCATCTGGGACAAGGCTGAGCAGCTGGATCTCTCACCGTATGAAAACACCGATTACGCCGCACCCGCCAGGGCCATGATGGCCTACGCCGTCAAGAGCGGGCGCAAGGGCCTGCCGGCCCAAACCGTGGCCCAGGTCATCCTCAAGGCGCTGACATCCGCCCACCCACGTGTGCGCTACGACGTACGCCCTGGCAACCCGCTGGTCAACCTCATCGGCGACCTGCTGCCAAGCCGCTGGGTGGATGTAATCATCACGCGCGCCATGGGACTGACGCCAAAACGCTGATGCGCTCAGGCCGGGCGAAAGACATCGCGCACAAGCATGGCGCCACCGATCGCGCAGCTGAGCATGGCCAGGATATACAGGACCAGCCCGCCGAGGGTAAGCGCCGATTGCCAGCCACCCATTTGCACCGAACCATCTGCCAGGCCGGTCACCTGGGCCAGCAGCATGGCCGCACCCAGCAGCAGCACGGCCGCACCCAGGCTGCCGGCGACGAGGGCAACATGCTTGCGCGAACGCCAGGCACCCCAGCTCAGCATCAGACCACCGGCCAGGCCGACGAAAAATAACTCAGCCGGCATCAGGTAGTCAAAACGAAAAACGCCATCGGCCAGCAGGGAAAACACTGCCAACACCAACGGCGCAAGCAGCGGCAAGCAGGTCAGCACAAGCCCTGAAACCGCCAGCGAACGGGTAAGAATATTCTTGTTTTCCATCACAAGCCTCCACATGAGGAAATGGGAATTTCTTTTCACTTTTACTATAGCACGCAAAAAGGACTCGCTCAAGGGGTCTGCAATATTCGATCGCCAATTTATTTTAGAGATTGCAACCCGGCTTGTTGCGAAGCGCGCTAATGCACCTCCCTTTTGGCCGTATTGGCAAGATGGAAGGACCGAGTGGTTTAATTCAAGCGGGTGTCATGCACGACCTGACCATTTTTCGACTGCATTCTTGGTTGCTTCCAAAAAGCCATGCCCAAATTTTTGGTCTGGCTCCAGGTGATTACCTTCGCCCCACTCATTCCAGGCATTGATAAATACAATTTTTTCATCGCCAGCGCGGAATTGGCGGGTAAGTTCAATACACTTTTCGAGCCAGAATTGGTAGGCTTGCGGGCTGTTATTGGTGAAGATCAACGGCTTATGCGGGTAGCGCGGGGTGTTATCCCAACCGGGGAAGATGTTTAAAAAGTTAGCCGGGCTGGGATCGAAATGTTGCCCACTTAAATGAACAACCAGGCTTTCGACATAATCACTGACCACACCGCTGAAATTGGGATTGAACAGCTTTTCGGGTTGGGTAGCAAAGCGCACAAAACCGTGTGGAGGAAATTCGACCGTGGCATCAAACCCAAGCTGCAGCGAGCTGGATTGCTGCTGGGCCAACTCCACCGACTTGACTGAAACAAGGTATATTTCGCCGATGCCCTGCTGGCGACAATATGCCCGCCAGATTTCAATGCTGCGCTTGATATCCGGGAATAAGCCCTGCCGGTAGATTAACAGGATGGGCTTGCCGTTTACTTTTATATAATTGGGGTGACGCATATAGCGGGCCAGGTCGGCGATCACCACCAGGTCAGACTCGTCTGAGTACTGGTGTGAAATAAGCATGACCTCGCGTTTCCCCTCCCAGGCGCGCGACCAATCCTCATTGGCCCAACACAGGCAAAACGGGATATCCGGCCGGCCTGTTTCCAACATTCTTTCGAGCGGCATTTCCAGCAGGCGTTTACCCGAGAAGTGATAGTAATAGAAACAATATCCAAAAACGTTGTATAGTTTTGCCAGCTCAGCCTGCCGGTCCATCGTGTGTGGGTCGGATAGGTCATAATAGCCCAGCTCGGTGGGCACATGCGGCTGATAATGGCCTTCAAAGATCGGGCGGGTGCGGGTGACGCTCGTCCATTCGGTATAGCTTTCTCCCCACCAGAGGTTGTTTTCGGGGGTGGGGTGGTATTGGGGTAAATAGATGGCGATCAAATTGACCCGGTTTAACTCATCAATGGCGGACTGCCAGCGGGCCAACAGTTTTTGCCGATTTGGAGATGGTTCCTCAGCCTGGCGGACAGGATTGGATTCACCGTCGGAGGAACTGGTTTGTTGGACAATGACAGCCGACGGGCAGTAGAAGTTTTTCAGGCCAGCCGCGCGAATCTTCAAACCCAGGTCAACATCTTCATAGCCATCCGGGGCATAGAGCGGGTCAAAGCCGCCCAGCGCGTGAAAAACACTGGTTTTAACCAACAGGCAAGCCGCCGGGCAATAATCCACTTCGCGGGTATGGTTATAGCGGGGCAATTGCGGATCGTCGCCCATACCAACCTGCGTGATGCTGGCATCCGGATTGATGATGCAGCCTGCCGCTTGCAGGCGCCCATTCGGCAAAAGGAACTTGGGGCCCACCGCCCCGGCCTGCGGCTGCTGGGCAAAGACCGCCAATAAATTCTCCAGCCAACACGCCGTGACCTGGGTGTCGTGGCTCAGGAACAACAAATACTCGCTATAAGCAGCAGAAGCGCCCAGGTTGCTGGCTGGCTTATGCAGATGGGTAATGCCGGCCAGCTGGTTAAATATTTCATCGCCAGCCGGGTCAGAGCCATCGTTCACCAGGATGATTTCATAATCGACCCCGGCAGGATGGCGCGCGATGCTTGCCAGGCACTCCAGCACCCGCCTGACCTGGTTTTGGACCGGCAGGATGATGGAGACCCGCGCGTTCTCAACACTTTCCAAGCGGATGGATTTTGCCACCTGCACCAAATTGGTTTCGCCAAAATCCAGCAGGCCCGGTTGGGTTGTCACCAGGCTGGCAAGCCGGCCGTGCTGAATGGTGTGCATACGCCTGGTTAATTGGGCATAGGTGTCCTCGCCAGCCAGTGCGGTTTGAATTAATCGCCCTTCCGCCCGGCCGTCGCGCAGGTAATGTACCAGTGGGTTGGTGCCGGCATGCCGAACATCCGGGTATCGCTGTAAATACCAGGCACTGTTGAAATTAGGACCTGGGTTGCGGTTTTCAAAACTAGCGAGCTGCAGGTAATCGATCAATGGATCGATGCTTCCAGTTTCGTCCGATAGATAGTTTTCGCGATACCAGTGCGGGTCAAACAACGCGGAGGCCTTTACCAGCTCATAATCCAGCCTCGCCTGATCTTTGGGTGAGATACGGGCCTTGGGATTTGCCTGTCTTAAGAACTGAAGCAGGGGATTGATCCCGACAGCTTTAACCTCGGGGTTTCCCTGAAGATACCAGGCAATGTCAAAATTGGGACCGGGGCTGCATCCTTGCAACCAACCGATCCGAAGGAAATGCGCCAAAGGAGGCAAACCAATTTCCGCGATGGCCGGGTAAGTCTGGAGATACCAGTCCGTGTCAAACAGCCCGCAGGCCACAACTTGGTTCCAGTCCAGCGCCTCCTCCAAAGTCAGGGCCAGGCGACCTTCCGCTTTCCCAAAACGCAGATAATGAACCAGTGGGTTGATCCCGGATAATTGGACATCGGGGTAGTAAGTAAGATAAAAAGCCGTGCTGAAGGCCGGGGATGGGTCACGTCCTTCACTGGCGCCGATCGCCAGGTAATGGAGCAGGGCAGAAGCGCGCGCGATGGCCACGTCTGGATAAGTACGCAAATACCAATCCTCAGCGAAGAACCCCGATTCGCTGACCAGTTTCTCATCCACAGCCTGGCTGCGACGGGTTTTTAATTTCTGAAATGGTGAACCCAAAATCCGCCCCAGCTTTTGCGCGATGCCGGCAGGCAGGCTGTTTTGAGGCAATAGAATATTGCGCAGGCGAAATTTCGTCATTCCGTTTTTCTTCATGTGCTCAACATTCTCCCAACAAAGCTGTACCCGGGGCAAATAACACAGTGCCGGTCAGATTTAGTTCGTCCTCCATCCAACCGAAATCACTCCGCCGAATCGAGCGTTTTTTCGCCCAGGTTATTAATCATTTGGAAACATAGACCCACCGATCTGCCACGACCACCAGGATCGCTACAAATTGGTGGCAGAAATGCATGATCAAGGCAGGATATGTTTTTATCATATTTGCGGTATTTATCCAAGGTGAGGTCGAATATCTGCAGTTGATAGGATGCTCACAGGCGGCCAGCCAGGCTGGCAACCCAGCTGAAAAAATCCATCATTTATCCACGATGTGGCCAGCGTGAAAGATTATAATTATTAGCGCTGAGAACCCCGGCTTGCCCGGGCCCTCAGGGATGGTTGCAAGCAGACAACTGACCAGCATGGTGGTTTCAGGCCGTTTTTCCATACCTGATGCACACCTGGCCCATACGGAGAAAAGCATGACCTGGAAACGCGTTTTATACGGAGCCTTCATTATTATTGTGGCCGCCTGCTCGGCGCTGACCGGCGCCCTGGCAGGTGGAATCGGCGTTTACCGGGCGGTCACCAGCGGCCAGGCGCAGACCCTGCTGCCCGGGCTGCCCACCCCCACCGCGCTGCCTGCCAGCCAGACGCTGCGCATCAACTCCACCAACCTTGAAACCACCATCACAGACGCCGTCCAGGCGGTTGGCCCGGCGGTGGTGACGGTGGTCGGCACCATTCCCGGGCAAATGACCTTCTTCGGGCCAACCGGTGACCAGACCGTCAGCGGCAGTGGCGTCTTCATCACCACCAGCGGTTACATCCTGACCAACAACCACGTGGTCGAGGGGGTCAGCCAGGTCAACATCATCCTCTCGGATGGCAGCCAGCGCAGTGCCAAACTGGTGGGATCCGACCAATACTCCGATATCGCCGTGCTGAAGACCGAAGAAGCCGCGCCTGACTCGGCCGTGCTGGGCAATTCGGACGTGCTCAAACCGGGCGAAACCGTCATTGCCATCGGCTCACCGCTGGGTGACTTTAAGAACAGCGTCACCGCCGGGGTGATCAGCGCCACCGGGCGTTCGATCGATAGCGGGCAGGGCTACCTGGTGGAGGGTCTGCTGCAAACCGACGCGGCCATCAACCAGGGCAACTCCGGTGGCCCACTGGTCAACCTGGCTGGCGAGGTGATCGGGATTAACAACCTGATTGTGCGCAGCAGCGCCAGCGGAGCGGTGGCCGAGGGCCTGGGCTTCGCCATCCCGATCAACACCGCCCGCGCCCTGGCAGAACAAATCATGCAAACGGGCTTTATTGCGCGCCCAAGCATGGGCATTCGCTCGCAGCTGATCACACCTGAGATCGCCAACGCCTATCACCTGCCGGCGCAATGGGGTGTGTACGTCACCGAGGTGCAGGCGGGTGGCCCGGCAGACCAGGCCGGCATTCAACCTGGCGATATCATCACCCGCATCAACGAGACTGACCTGAACGCGCAGCATTCCTTCATCAATGCGCTCTTTGCCCACCAACCCGGTGAAGTGGTTAACCTGCAAGTGGTGCGCGAAAATCAGGTGCTCGAACTAGCGGTGACCCTGGCGCAAGAGTAGATTTTCAGCCGCTGACAGGCAAAAAAAAGCCCCACACTCGGTGGGGCTGGCTGGACAGGCTGACGGATTTAGTTTTTTCGCGGATCGGGAAATTGGCTGTAGCGCACCACGCCGACCCCGGCTTGCCGGTACAGATCGGCAAAAACATCGGCGGTATGCTTATTGAGCGGCGCCTGGTAATGCAGGTACAACTCGCCGGCCGGTGTGCTGGCCAGCAGGGTGGATAAATCGGTATAGAGGAATTGTTTTTCATCGCGCGGGATCTGGATTTCGTGGAAATAGTCATCCTGCAGGTCAAACAACATGCGCTTGTAGAAGCGGTTGAAATACGGGTATTCCTCTTCATTGCGGAAATGCGCCATCAAGTCAGAAAAATAGCGGGTTGCCCGTACGCGCATGGTGCGACGCCGGAAGAAACGCAGCGTGGCGATCGAAGCCTTTTCCCAATCAGGCCCTTGCAGCTCGCGGAAGGGCGAATCGGCGTGAAAGACATAACGCATCTGGTTGTATGCGCCCACCTGGCCCGGATCGACTTTTAGCATGCTTTGAGTGGGGTGATAATACAACTGGGCCGAGTTATTGATCATGATCAGGTCACAGTACGCATCGGTCACAATGCACGGCATAGCCAGGTAGCCGACACGTTCTGCCAGGTCATTGACCAGGGCCTCGATTTCCATATTGGATATCTTGGGGTTATCCTCGGGCTCTTCATTGTTGTTCTCCCCCAGGCCACTGGCCGCCAGGATGAATTCACGCCGCTCAAGGGTGGTGAGCTGCAGCCCACGCGCCAATTTGATCAGAATATTGTCCTTAAGCAGACCGCGCCGCTCCCCACGCTCAACATTGCTGATGACCGCCAACGGCAAATCGGTCTGTTCAGACAGTTCAGACTGGGTCCAGCCAAGTTCCAGGCGCAGCGAGGATACCAACGTTCCAAAGTCAAATAGATTCATAAAAATACCAAGATTTTTAACACCTGACTCAAAGATTTCTTTGATTAAATTCTAAAATTTTTGTTTGACATGGGTATTCGGACTGCGCTATTATAATGCAAGATAAATCAATTTCAACAAAAATGAAACTGGTTTATGAAGGC
>CAIVSQ010000448.1 GCA_903908605.1 uncultured Anaerolineae bacterium | reverse complement strand
GGGGGGGATATACCGAGATTTTTTTTGTACTTGCTTGAAATTGGTTTTCGCCAAAGATGGTGACAGTATTGTGATAAATGTAATTACTACGAATTGTTTTGCTGATGCTATAATAATAAGCACTAACTGTGATAATGATGGGTTTCTGGAGGGCTATGGAAGAGAATGCCGAGTTCTATACAGCCGACGATGTTGCCATGTTATTAAAGTTGCCACTTTCAACCGTCTATAAGCTGGCACAAGATTCCAAGCTGCCAGGTTTCAAAATTGGGAAGCATTGGCGCTTTCGCAGAGAAAGCATTCAGCAATGGGTGCTTGAGCAGGAAAGCAAGCATAAGCTGCCACTCACTCATGTATAGGGGAGTATTTTGTGACCACAGATAAAATCCAACAGGCAATTGATGCCATCGATAACGTGTATGCGGACCGACACAAACTGGTGATTTTGTTGGGGACCTTTGGGGTAGGTAAAACCAAAGTTCTCAAGCAGATAGCAAAACAATCAGGCGGGGTTTATTTGAATTTAAATCTGGAGCTGTCTGAGCGCTTGCTCAAACTGCCAGCCAGGGCCACGAATGACGGTGTCACGGTCCATCGGCTGATTGATGAAATTTGCGATGCGTTTTCGCCTAACCGCGAAACCTTGCTGGTGGACAATATCGAATTATTATTTTCACCGGAATTGGGGAAAACCAACCCGGTGGATACATTTAAGCGTATGTCGCGCCAGCGGCCGATGATCATTGCTTTACCCGCCCATCGCGAAGGCTCGCATGCCATTTACAGCAGCCCTGATCACCAGGATTACTTCCCCATTCCGCTTGAAGAATATATCGTTATAGAAATGGACAAGGAATAAAAAGATGCCCGCATTAATTAAAGACTTGCTGCATTTTGAAGAAGTTGAAGAAGTCATCAAAATCCGTAAAGACGAGATGGCCCAATCTTATATCGAAAAATATGTAATTTCTGACAGCCTGAGGCAAAACCTGGGCTACATGCTCGATATTTTGGGTGGTGCCACACATAAATCATTTAATGTGGTTGGTAATTATGGAACTGGTAAAAGCCATTTTCTGGCTTTTGTTTCAGCCATTCTTGAGCATCCGGAATTTCGATCGTTGGTGAACGATACAGTCATTGCTCAAAAAGCCCAAAGTCTTGGGAGACGTTACCTGGTGGTCAAATTTGAATTAGGTGCTGCCAAAGAAGTCAGCCTGCGCTACATCTTTTTTGACCAGTTACGCCAGCAACTGCTTGAACGCTATGATATTGATCTGCCTGCGCTGGATTTAAAATCCACGTATGACAACAAAAAAGTTGTTCTGGATATTTTGAAAGCCGTCAAGGCCCAGGATCCGGAAGCCGGGCTGGTGGTGGTTGTGGACGAGATTTCGGATTTTCTAAAACAGAAATCCAAAGAAGAGATGTCTTATGATTTGGCACTGCTGCGCGAGTTGGGTGAAGTCAGCCAGGATAGCGACTTTCTTTATATCGGTGCCATGCAAGAGCATGTTTTTACCAATGCCAAGTATGTAGACCAGGCGGATAGTGTTGCCCGCATCAACCAGCGTTTTGTAACCGTCACCATTACCAAGGATGATGTCTCGCAGGTATTGACCAGTCGTGTCTTGCACAAGAATGCTGACCAGAGGATGAAACTGGATGGTTTATTGGCTGACCATCGCAAATATTTTCCAAACTTTGCCGCCCAGGCAGATCGTTATATCAGCCTGTTCCCCATTCATCCTTATGTGATCGAGGTTTTTGAGCAGCTGCCCTATTTTGAAAACCGCGGCATCATCGGTTTCGCCGTGCAAAATGTCAAGCGCATTTTAGAGGAAAGCGCGCCGGCCTTTGTGACCTATGACCGGGTTTTTGACCTGATCAATGCCACCCATGAAATTCGCAACCAACCAGCCGTTGCGGAAGTGGTTAACGTGGTAAATGTTTTGGATGCCAAGGTGGACTTATTGGATGCCCGCTATCGTGAGGATGCGCGCAAGCTGATCAAAGCCCTGGCGGTGCTCAAGCTGCTTGGCGGGCAAAATAAGAACGGTGCCACTTCACAAGAATTGGCCAACACCTTGCTGATTACCCCACCAGGGAAAATGCTGGTGGAACCTGAGATGGCGCGCGATAACATCGAGCGTATTATGAAGAACATCCGGGACGTGACGGTTGGGCAGTATATTGATTACGGCGAAGGCCGGTACTATCTTAACCTGACGAAGATTGACGATTATGATGCGCTGATTGAGAAAAAAGCTGCTGCCGCAGTGATTGGCAATGTAAGCGAAATTGAGAGCACCTTCAAAAATTTTATCATTTCTGACCTGGGTCTAAAAAACCAGGCACCATTTATTGTTGGAAAAGCTGTCTATGCCGATTCGGTTGCCTGGGTGACACGGCGTTCATTCCGGCATGGTTTATTGGTGATTGGGCGCGATGATGGGATAAAGGCACAACAAGGCGATTATCGCTTTACTTTGTTGGGGCCACACGGAGGAAGCGCTCCGAGCCAGCAAAATGAATTGGTTTTGTCGGCTGTATTTCCAGATGAAGTTATGGCGATACTAACCCGTGCGCGGGCTTCTGAAATGCTCGCCAACGATGGTGTGCACAAGAAGGTCATGACACAGATATCCAAAGATGCCTACAAGCTCTTCGGCGAAAAATACCTGGCTGTATTGGTTTCGCAGGGCGCAGCTCAGTTTGCAGGGCATACCTTTGAGATGGCGAAATTGCCTTCCCAGCGACAATTGAACACCCTCTCGGATGTATTGGAGCATGTAAAAAGCACGGTGCTGGAAGAGCTCTTTAAGGAAAAGTATGGGCAGCATCCGATCTTCAATACTGTTTTGACTGCATCCAACCTGGCCAGCGAAATGAGCCATGCTTTGCAATCATTGGAACGCCAGGCAACGGTACAACTCGATCTGAACAGCCAGGGCTATCTGAATAGTTTTGGCGCGATGAAGGATGGTCATTTCAGTGCCAGCAATTCGCCATCCTGCCAGATGATCCTGGAATGGATCGATGCGAATGATAAAACCAACAAGGTTTCACCGGTGGAAGAGATCGTCAATCAATTGGGGCGCAGTCCCTGGGGTTTGCACAAGGAAATGACGCAGATGTTGTTGGGGGCGCTTTTGTTCAACGGCTACCTGATCTTTGTGCGCAATGGCGGAGCGCGCCTGCATTCCAGCGATGTTGCGCCGATGGTGAAGGGTGGTTTGGATTTCTTTAACGATATCCGTTACCTGGAACGAGACAAGGATATCGATGTGGAAGCG
>CAIVSQ010000447.1 GCA_903908605.1 uncultured Anaerolineae bacterium | reverse complement strand
TCCGAGCGCGAGAAAGCCCGCAAAGATGCCGCCCGGCACAAGGTCGGTCTGGACCTTCCGCCCGACCTACATGAAACCCTGCGCGAGATCGCGAGTCAGGAAAAGGTCTCGATTTCAAGCCTGGTTGCTTTTCTAACCAACCGTGGGATAGAAGATTACAGGGCCGGGAACACCGATCTCTTCCCTTACAAACGCATCTCACGCTGTGCCCGGTTTGAGTATGTTCTGATGTTCGACAAAATCGACGAATAGTCCCCGGCTACTGTGGGGATGATTAGTTCAAAGTGACGCTACCGTTATAGGGAAGCGTATAGGCTAGCGTAATTGGTAGCCTATACGGTAGCGTAAAACGGTAGCTTATACGGCAGCGTTACCCTTCTCAGGAAGGCCTACAGGCGTTTTTCTAGCTGAAACTGACCTGCAAGGCCAGTCCCAATCCTACAGCCCCTTCTCAAAACATTATTTTAGGAATTACCGATGACCATGAATCCAGAGCAAGCCTGGCAGTCAGTATTAGGGCAACTTCAGTCGGAGATGCCGCGAGCTTCTTTCGATTCCTGGGTTCGCGATACGCAGTTCATTTCCTTCGAAAATAATTTGGTGACTGTTGCGGCACGCACTCAATACGCGCGTGACTGGCTTGAGAACCGTCTGTCTAGCACCGTTTCACGATTGCTGGTTGGAATGTTGAACCACAGCGTAGATGTCGAGTTTGTCGTTAACCCAGCCGAACCAGATGAAAGTGATGAGCCCGAAGAACTTGGAAACGCTGAACCACGTGAAGATGACGCCGAGGTACAGGTCGTTAACCGGCTGCACTATGATGAGATCGTTTCGCCCTCACGGGTGGTTGCCATACCAGGTTATTTCAGTCGCCTGATCCCGGAGATCGGAGCACGTAATGCCTGGCTGTATGTTGGCTGGAGGCAGGCTGTCTGGAATGGCGAACGAGGCAATCAAGGTGGTTCACGTTCCCGGCGTATCCCTGTCTCACACATCACCCGTTACAGCGGGTTAGGTCGGCGCACCTTTTTTCGCGCCACGGATGATCCAAAAACCTGGCAGGCACTGGCAGGTTTGGTAGAACGCCAGGATGCCACCCCGGTTTGGATCCAGGGGCAGGATCGTCGCAGCCACCGCCTGCCCAACAAATACACCGTGCATATGACCCTGCCTCTCAGCCAGGCAGACAGTCGGGCCATCATGGCCTGGCTCAAAGAACAATTGATGTCAGGTAAATCCTTGCTTGAAGTCCTGAAACAGGCTGCAGATGTCAAAGACCTGGTGGGTGAATTACTGCCTCTGATTGGCTCAGTCTTAACTCTGGAAAGCCCCAGGTTCGAGACTGTCATGGATATTGCCACCCACCTCAATCAGACAGCGTCGACATCCGATCTTCAAACAGCTGCCGAACAACTCCACCGGAAAGTCATCTCCAGTTTTGGCACCATCCTGGTGACTCATTATTTTCTGGAGCAGGTCATTCCACAGACTGGCTTGACTCCACCGCAGGCCTGGCTGGTCACTCTTTTGCGTGATCGCTGTTTCACCAATCCCCAGACCGGGGAAGTACGCGATGAAGTGCTGATCCGTGGTGGCTATCCTGAACTGGCGGATTGGCTTGGAATTGCACGTCCCAAGACAATCTGGGAGTGGATTCGGGATGAGAAAGGTGCTGTTGGGGCATTTGTCGCGGTCCAATCGCTGCACGCTGGAGATGAACCAGATGCACTGCGCCTGAAAGTCCGCCTGGATGAGCCGCTTTTCGATGGCGCATCTGACACCATTAGGATGGCGCAAATGGCACTGGCGGATGGCGGGAATGACACTATTAACCTGGCGCAAATGACACCATTGGATGGCGCAGTTGACACCGATGAATGGCGCAAATGGCACAGTATTAAGCTCTTAAACACCGATTCAAGCACTTATAAAACACATTCAACCACCTCGCCAGAACCGGAGGCGGTTCCAGAAAACTGGAACTTGCAAAAGTTGCTCTTGCAAAATAATGCCCACCCACGGGTCACCAAAGAACTGCTGGCGAAAAACGTGCCGGTTCAGCGCTTTCTGTCCTGGATTTTGTTTGCCTGCAGCCCGGCAGGCAAAAATATCAGCAGCCCGATCTCGTTCACAATTTCATCCCTGCGTCAGGATGATTCCAAGGGGGCAGGCAAAAATTATGAATTATTGGCCGCGTTATCTCCGGCTGAATTGATCGAGTTGATTCGGCGGTCCAGCAACCCCTTCGGCAGTTTCAGCAACGCAGGGTCAAATAACACAAAATTATGGGAGAAAACGATGGGACATTCCGGAAATCATGAAATCTTACTGAAGATTTTGATCGGAGAATAAGTCAAAAATCCAGGTACTTCTGAAACCCGATCTGTCGGGGAGCGAATCTGAATTCATAGTCGAGAGGAATAAAGCAATGGGATGGAATAATCGCGTAACTGTATTTGGTGACATTACCGGGGATATTTACTACGATGTTTTGCAACTCACCAATAAACCACTCCCTTTTTTGCGGGTGTATATGATGATCAACGGAACGCGCGAATCAAAGGAGGTCAAAGGTTTGCGTATCGTTTTCTATGGCACGCAGGCTGAATTCGCCGAAGCCCAACTGAAAATGGGCAGCCGCATCCAGGTCGAGGGTCACATCCAGGTGCGCAAGATCAGGAATGAGGGTATTGTGGTCGAAGTAGTTGCCGAGCATGTCGTTTACATCCGCAACTACAATCGAGAAAAGGGCAGCCAACGTTACAAAGAGATGCTGGTTTCTGGGAAGATTCAGGCGGGTGAAGATGAGCCCTTGGAGCTCCCAGTCACGGCTGAGGCCTGGGAATGAAAAGTGAAATTGTCATTCCAAAATGGGTATGGATCACGAGTATGGCTGTATTGCTGCTTGGTTTGGGTTTGGTGATTTCCCCCCGCGATAAGAACAATCATCCACTGCTGCTTCTGCCGGATGTTAAGGCAATGGAAGATTACCGCCGTTCGTTGGCGGATTGGCATACCCGTTTCCTGGAATTGGGTGGCCGCATGACCCGTTTGCTTTCCGACAACTACGGCAGCGATTTGTTCAGCCAGTCCAGCGAAGGGCAGATTATCCAGGATCAAACCATCCAATTGATGCAAGAAATCGATCAGACTACCACGCCTGCCGCGGCGGTTTCGGCCAGGGACATGGCCATTCGCACTGGCAGCGCTTATCTGGATACCTCGCGCGCTATGCTCACTTGGGTTTCAGCTCCGACCACTGCCAATCTGGATGCCGCTCAACAGGCTCTCAAAGTTGCGCAAGCCAGTCTTGCTGAACTGGAGGCCAGTCAATGGATGGCGGTCAATCCATAAGTACGGTCACCCTGCAAATGCTAAACAGCCTGATCGATACCCAGACCAGGTTGCGGGATGCTGCCGAAACGCGCTGGGCCTCAGCGCGTGAAGCCATGTTTAATCTGGCAAGACTCATCGCTGCGGACTGGCTTGAACAAAAGCAGCACGAAAAAGGTGGGCTGGAAGCCATCCGCATGGAAGAACTGTCCAGGGTGGTTTACCAGCGTATTTCTGAGTTGTATGCCGTTTCCATTATTCCAGAGGTTGGGCTGTTGCAGCAGGCCAACCAACATAATCAGGATCTCGTTCGCGAACGCGACGAATTACTTCTACGGTGTGAAAAATTTGGTCAGGAAAACCTGAGACTTCAGGCTGAAATTGAGCAGATGCATAGCGACAACAAGCGCCTTTTCATTCAAAACGAAAAACTTAAAAATAATCCGCTAACCGGAGAAATACCATCGAACAACCTTTGTGTGCCATCCTGGTTTAATACCTGGGTGGCCAGTGCAGGTTTTGAACGCCAATCTTTTGTCATCCGGTTGATCGGCGATACTGGTATAGCGCGACGACCAGAAATCGTAAAAGCAATCGCAAATAAATTTAGTATCGATTACACGTCTGGGGCAGTTTCGAACGTCGTCAGCCGCTTGAAGGAAATGGGATTTATTAATATAGAAGACACCGCCGGTACCGGAAATGGCGCGCCTCCCCAGGTGTTGGCTCTCGACCGGTTGGGAGAAACTGCCT
>CAIVSQ010000446.1 GCA_903908605.1 uncultured Anaerolineae bacterium | reverse complement strand
TAGCAGGACTCTGGATAGGCCGGGTTTCCAGCCCGGCGCAGAACTTTTACAATTTGATTGTACAAAGGATGGTGGGGATGAGTCACTCGAATAAACCCGCTATCTTGTGACTCGTTGGGTGTCTTTTGCTCTTGGTAATCCGCTCAAATATTCAGACCCTTCAGGGCATCGGCCATGTGACGATGAGTTTGATTGTGAACAAATATCTCACAAACCAAAGCCACCTATAGGGAGTTCAGATATTAATCCGAGAGAAAATCAAGGCGGAAATTGCAATGGTTTGGATTGTATAATCCCTTCCAGACATCAAAATGTGGATGAAATAACTTTACCCACAGGGATGCCTGCAAATCCTCCTCCGCCAAAAACCTATTCGGAAAGAAATGGTGAGTTTATAGCAGGTGCAGCCATTGTTGTGTTTGTAGATTTTTTTGTCGGACTGCCTGCGGCTGGTGTAGCTGTTACCACTGGATTCGGTTCGCCTCCTGCATTGGCCGCAGAATTCATTGAATTAACCGTGGTATTGCCAGCGACTTTGTTTGGTATTTATTTAATGTATGATGCAACTCACTGACAGGCAGGGATAAGATGGAAAGATTAAATTTCAAAAAATGGTCTTCAAAACTTATGTTCTTGCTCTTGTTTTGGGTCACGGGAGTATTTCTCGCTGTATTTTGGGGCATCGGGTGGTTTTTCTTGACCGAAAGCTTACGTAGGCTATTGACTTATGTTCCACCTTTCAATCGATTCATTGCACCAGATGCAGACCCCCACCCCAAGAATGGTACTTTTCCACCACAAGCTAAGGTTGTGGCAAAGGTTTTCAGCTTGTTGATAACACTTATATGGATTGGAATGACAGTGTTTGTCTTTCTTAAAATGAACTTCTCAATAATGAGCTTCTTTATCCATTGAGCCACAGGAATGCTTCGGTAAAAAACCAAAATATCAAATACAAAAGACGAGCGCACCTGGTAAACCAGCGCAACTCGCCTTTGACCTAGGGTAAATTCAGTATACCCCTGATGGGGCACGCGCAGTAAGGTAAATTGGCCCGCACCCGCACCTTAAAAAAAAGCATACAATCTAATTAGAAGCAGAGGTCGACGGCTGCGCAGCGCCCCCGAAGGGGGTATGAACCTGAGGGATTGCCTCGCAGATAAGACTGCCGCCTCCACTCTGTGAGAGGTCTCGAATAAGCAGGTCGCCGTTTTGCGACGAATAACAAACCAGGCTGAGGGTCTCATGGATGGCGGAGGTCACCCCGCTTCATTCAGAAGCAAGGAGGTGTTTCGATGTTTTACGTTGGGATCGATATTGCCAAGCATAAACACGCCGTGGTGGTACTCGATGAACACGGCAAGATATGTAGACCGGTCTTTGAAATTGAGAACACCCGGGCGGGCATGGCCTTCCTGCTCGATGAGCTCGGCCGTTTGGATGGTGAAATCTCCATCGGGCTCGAATCCACCGGGCACTACTGGCTCTCGCTCTATGACGTTTTGACCAGCAAAGACTACTCCGTCACAGTCATCAACCCACTGCAGATCGCGGCTTACCGCAAAAGCGGGCTGCGCAAGCTCAAGAATGACAAAACCGACACGGTCTGGATCGCAGATTTTCTCAGGATTGCCAATTTACCCGCCTCCAGCCGTGATATCCCGGCCCTGATGCAGCTGCGCGAGCTCTCGCGCTTTCGCTACTGGCTGACCAGCCAGGTCGGTGACTGCAAGCGCAAGCTGCTCACCATCCTGGACAGGGTTTTTCCGGAATATGAGAAAGTATTCTCAAACGTTTTTGTAGCATCTTCGCGTGCCATCCTGCAGGAGGCGGTCTCGGCTCAGGAGTTCGCCGACTTTGACCTGCAGGAACTGGCGGATCTGCTGACCAGGACCAGCCGCAGCCGTTTCGGAATGGAAAAAGCCGTTCAACTCCAGGAAAAAGCCCGGCAGTCGATCGGCGTCGATTTCCTGGCGGATGCGGTCCAGGTGGAAATGCGCTGCCTGCTGGCCCAAATAGAGCTGTTGGAAGAGCAGGAAAAAAACGTCGTGCAAGCCCTGGAAGCCCTGATGCAGACCATCCCGCAGCACATCACCACCATCCCAGGAATAGGGCTGGCCACCGGCGCAGCTATCCTGGCCGAGATCGGCGACGTTCACCGGTTTGAGAACGAGGATAAGTTGGTGGCGTTTGCAGGCATCGACGCTTCGGTGAGCCAATCCGGTCAATTCAACGCCACCGAAATGCACATGAGCAAACGCGGTTCACCCTATTTGCGGCTGGCACTCTGGCAGGCTGCCAGCATGTGTTTAATTCACAATCAGGAGTTGAATGAGTATTATCATAAGAAACGCGAAGAAGGCAAGGCGCACGGC
>CAIVSQ010000445.1 GCA_903908605.1 uncultured Anaerolineae bacterium | reverse complement strand
TTGCTTCCGTGACGGACGCGATTTACCGGTATGTTGGTGGCGATGATAGCTAGAACCTGTCCTTTTATATCGGGCGAATGTGCCGCCGATATATACCCATCCACTGCCCGGGCAAGTCTTTCGGGCTGGTCTTCATACCAGCTACCCGCAATCGGTGAAGGACGAAACTCAGAAACAGCGCTCATGACAACCTCCGAAATATCGAGTTCAAGCACTAATGCTGATTCAGGACAAAAGAAGTGGATTTGAAAGCCAGCTCGGGCAGGTCATCAGGGCTGAACCAACCTACCGCCGCAGCATCATCCTCAGCACGGGGTTCGCCAGGCGCGGCCTCTCCCCGGTAAAAAATGACAAAATCAGAACCACGCTCATGTTCACGCCCAGAAACAATCGTGATGATTTTTGTGATGGTAACTTGAAGGCAGGTCTCTTCCAGGCATTCCCGGGCAGCCGCTTCGGCTGGGTCTTCACCCGCGTTCACAAAACCCGCCGGAAGTGTCCAAAGACCCCGAAAAGGTTGATTGGCGCGCTGCACCAGCAGGATGCGCCCATCTCGTTCCACCAGCACAGCAACTGCCACCTTTGGGTCGGCAAAAAACATCCAACCACAATCCGGACAAAGTGGTCGAACCTGACCGAAACGAAACTCACGGGTGACAGGTTTGCCGCAACGTGGGCAGTAATTGATGTATTCAGCGCGCATAATCTCACCAGATAATATTTACCGCCGGTCGAATATTCAAACCGGCGGCAGATCGCTAATAAAACAAATGGGGAACTCAGGGAGCCACGAAGATAAACGAGCCCATTTTACAAACCGTGAAACCCACCCGGTTGATATCCGGCTGTCGATCGGGAGTACTGATACTCTCACAGGACTGCCCAGCATCGACCCAGTCCTCGCCGGTCCACCAATACAACTGTAAGATGTTTTCATCAATGGTATTGGCCAGGTCAGCGCTGTAATCGAGGGTGATGACATAACTGGAGAGTGGCTCGATATTTTTATCACCCGGCAGCAAAGTGAAAGCCCTGTCGACGTACCAGGAGGCATCCAAGGGCAAACCACCTTGCCCGGGTATGTAGGTTACCGGCAAGTCGTACGGAAAAAGGCCGGCCGGAAAATCAAAGGCTGTCAATTCCTCCGAACTGATTTGGACCGCGAAGTTATAGCCAGTGGCGGGGGATAATACAATACTTTGCTGCTCCACAGGGGTTGAGCCGCCTTTATCACCCTGAGAGACCGCAACTTCGGCTGGCGGAACACCTTTATCAACCAACGCTTGCGGACCTTTATCCCCGCCGGCATATAAATTCTGTGCGGCAGACGGCATATAAAAATTCTTGTTTGAAATCCAGTAAATCCCAAACACCAAAACCACCACCAACAACAGAACCAAGCCGAGCAAAAGGATCTGACGCGTGCTCAACCCGGCTGACTTGGCGGCATGATTTCTGCCCCAGCTGGAGTCTGCACGGTATTGTATAACCAATGTCACCGCCCCAAATAACACCGCCAGGCTGAGCAAGATATACTGCCATGAAGCCGGAACCAACTGCGCGATGGGTTGAGCGGGGATTGCATTACCGGCCTGATCTGGCAGTGAATTCGGGGTTTGTGCGCCAGGGCCAGGCAGGGGTTCAGGTGCGAGCTTGGCTTGGGGATTTGAAGGTTCAGCAGTGACCTCAGTCACCATCAAAGGTTCCACTTGTTGGGTGGGCTGATCTTGCATAATGCTATATTCCGCCGTAGCAGTCGGCGATTCTGCATTCTCCGGAGCTGGAGCCGCAGCAAGTGGAGCAGCTGGCGCTTCCAATGCGCTTGCATCCCCACCGCCACCTCTGCCAAGAATGGGGGCAGGGGCAACAGCAGCAAAAGTAGCCAGGGCAGGCCCTGACAGGTTGGCCGCAAATGCGAAAAAGAACAGGATTGCGGCCAGCGCAGAGGCAAACCGGAAGATTGGGAAGGAGGCAGGCAACGGAGGTCTGACACCGGCCATTTTGGGGGAAAGGGTAAAATTACGGGGAGCGCGCCTGGCGGGCAGCTTGCGCAGCAAAGTGCGCGCCTGACCTAATTCCACCAGGATCTCGCGCAGTTGCGGTTCGGTTTTCAGACGTGCTTCGAGAGCGGTCTTTTGGCTCGGGGATAATTGCCCATCCAAATAGGCAGAAATCAGTTCGGCGTCGCGGAAGGAGGTGGGCTGATTCATCATATGCTCTCCCTTTCCAGACGATAAGCAGCGGGCAAAAGTTCCCCAAAACCTTGCAAACATTCACGTAAACGCAGGCGCGCACGGGCCAGGCGGCTCTTGATGGTTCCCAGTGGAGCGCGGGCCATATTGGCCACTTCGGTATAGTCCATGCCCTGGATATCGGCCAGAACCACCACTACGCGGAAATCGACGGGGAGACTTTCCAGGCAGTGCTGGATGGCGTGTTCCAACTCGTCGGCCTCAAATTGTTCAGAGGGGCTCATCGAGCTATCTGCCAGCCAGCGTGGAGATTCAATCTCCTCATCATAGTCATTGGCAGGTTCAATGGGAACAGTTGGGCGTCTTTTCTGACGACGCAGTTCGTCATAACAGGCGTTGGTGACCGTGCGCATTAACCAGGCTTTGAAAGACCCACCCCGGTAACTATTCAAACTGCGAAAGGCAGAAATGAAGGCTTCCTGGGTGGCATCAGCCGCGAGGGCATCATCGCCCAGGATCCGCAGCGCTGTGTTATACAAAACATCCTGGTAAGCTAATACCAACCTATTGAAGGCGTCGAGATCACCTTTTTGGGCATCGTGAATCAAACCGGGTTCGTCCATAGGGATATTGTATCAGTTTTCAAGCGGGCTTTGCGCGGGATGAAAACAGAAAATTCGTAGCAAATCTCAATTATTTATACCTAAAATAAGCCAATGACAGACCAATCCGGGGATTTTTTAAAAAACAACAGGCAATTTCTTGACAATCTCAAAAACAACGTGTAAAATCACGCACGCTTTACAATAAGAATATAAGTTAGCCGAGATAGCTCAGTTGGTAGAGCACGCGACTGAAAATCGCGGTGTCGTCAGTTCGATTCTGTCTCTCGGCACTACTCGGCACCATTGCCGAAGTTTGCGGGCGTAGTACAGCGGTAGTACGTCTCCTTGCCAAGGAGAAGGTCGTGGGTTCGAATCCCATCGCCCGCTCAAGTTTTTGCAGGTGGCTGGCAGATATGGTTCAAGGCGAGCCATTGTGTGCCAGCCAAAACATTTATAACTGGCGACGTCGCCAAGTGGCAAGGCAAGGGTCTGCAAAACCCTCATCATGGGTTCAAATCCCATCGTCGCCTCACAATATGAAAAAACCGGCCAATAAGCCGGTTTTTTTTATTTGGGTTAGAAAGAATTTTACTGGCTAACTGGCTATATGCGTTAGCTGCCTGGAAAGCTCAATAATATGGCGATATTCATCCACCGCTTCAGCTTGGGCCTTGCAGCGGACACCATCCACCCGATCGAGATTTTTTGCAAGAATAGCGACCACCTCACTGTCAATTTTGTGGTGCATCGAAGCGTCTTGCAACATTGCCAGAGCATCAACACCGCGGGATCCCTTGCGGTAAGGCCGGTCTTCAGTCAACGCAGTGAAAATATCAGCAACCGAAACGATCCGCGATCCAAGCGGTATTTCATTCTCTTCCAGGTGAAACGGATAGCCGTGTCCGTCCATGCTCTCATGATGAAAAGCTCCCCACACCCGCACCACATCCAGTATCTTGAGAGGTTCAAGGATATGGAAGGTGAAATAGGTGTGCCGTCGGACGATATCATACTCTTCACGGGTCAGCCGGCCTGGTTTTTCGAGTATTTCGGCCGGCACCGCAAGCTTACCCAAGTCATGCAGCAATCCAGCCAGATGGATGATCCAGCAGTCCGACTCGCTGAATTCACATAACCTGGCCAGGCTTTCAGCCGTAGCCGCCACACCTGCCGAGTGGGTGGAAGTGAACTGGCTGCGAAAGTCAATGATCCGACGAAATAAATTGGTTAGCCCGAGGAATTCTTCATCTTTGATTTCTATTTCCTGCCATTTCAACCGCCGGCCCAGGTAATTCAAATCCACCATGTACACTGTATCCAACCAAAAAGCCTCTTTCCCTGCCAGCTCAACCAGGGCTTGCACCTGTTCAGGAACAAAGCGCTCACCTGCCTGGCTGCAAATCTTCTGGAGGATGCCATCCACTTGTTCCAGAACATCACCAGCTGGGTCAATTAATATTGCCAGTCGATCAGCTAATTGCAGCAGGTGACTACCACGTGGAACCGGCAACCCATCAAATTGAGCCCCCACCCCGAAATCCCAGGCAACATGGTGAAAACGAACCATATCGGCTGCCTTTTTAAACGGACCAAAGGGGGAAAGCAACAAGTAGCCCATGACAGAATGCCCGAGCGGGTTTTGATACTCAAAATCAAGGGCTTCCAACCTGTCTGCGCGGGTCAAACCACCCACGTCATGCAGCGACGCGGCGATAACCAGATCGCGAAGTTCATCTTCAGGCAATTTCATCTGCAGGCCAAGCCCATAAGCCACCTGCGCAGTACGCTTGTGATGATCTGCCACCAGTGGACTGACCAGATCGACCGCCTGTGCAAGACACATGACCAGCTCAAAAATGGGTGTCAGTAAAGGTGTTTTATTTTCCATCTTGACCTCCACCTTTAGTTTAGCATGAATGCCACCCCATCATACACGAACACGAAACAAAACTGGCAGTGTTGGATGTGATTGCACATCCAACACTGCCAGTTGAAGTAAATTTATGATACGCAGTAGCTTGATTTTATACTACACGCAGCGGACGAAGCGTCGCTTTCCAACCTGTAAAACGCCGGGGTGCGGGAAGGACGCGTCGGCCTTTTCGAGCAGATTCCCATCGAGCCGAACGCCTTTTTGAT
>CAIVSQ010000444.1 GCA_903908605.1 uncultured Anaerolineae bacterium | reverse complement strand
AGCTCCGTGGCGCTTTCTTTTTTCATCCTGAGAAAGCGCACGAAGTGATATGCATATTCGTTTAACGAACCTTTTGAAGGCGGGTGGGTGGTAACAATGGCAATGCGCATGGAAATATCCTTAACGGTAAATACCTTTCCAGTCGTTCATCCAAATTTTGAATAAGTCACGCAAGAAGCGTTGCACTTCCTTACGGGTATCCACTTTTGAGCCGGGGGCATCCACCCAGCTTACTGGCACTTCGGCCACTTTGTAGCCATATTTAAAGGCCAGGTAGAGAATTTCCAGATCAAAAGAGAAACCCATAATGGTTTGCTTGTCGTGTAGTTTTTTTGCAGCTTCGGCCGTGTAGAGTTTGAAACCACACTGGGTGTCTTTGACCTTGATCTTGAGGATGTTTTTTACAATCCAACGCAACCCGCCGCTTAAGATTTGCCTGAAGAGCGATTTTTTGCCTTCCTCGGCACCTTCCACCGCCCTGGAGCCAACCGCCACATCGTAACCTTCGTTTTCCATTTTGGCGAGCAGCTTGGTCACTTCTTCAATTGGGGTGGAATTATCGGCATCGGTAAATAAAACATATTTACCGCGGGCTGCCAGCATGCCGCGTTGAACCGCCCGGCCTTTCCCGCCATTTTTGGGGGTTCGCAGCACAATTAAGTTAACCAACCCAAGGTCTTCGCACAAGGCCACAGTGTTATCCTTGGAACCGTCATCTGCGATCAACAGCTCCCATGGAAAACCCTGGTCTGAAACGTAGGAAGCGATGGCCCCAATGGTGGAAACGATGCGTTCCTGTTCGTTATAGGCGGGAATAACAATTGAAAGATGCGGCGGGCTGGTGAGGGGGGTGGTTTTCCACTGCGTGTAGTTTTCGTACGGCATGCTGCTCTCCTTGCGAAAAATGATGGCGATGACTAGGCGATAAATACCCAGGTTGCGAAAATGGTAGCAAACATACCGAGGAATACAGACAGGCTACCCATCAAGGATCGATCTACGCTTTCATTTTTACCCCACCAACCCAAGAACATAAATGCAGGAAAGGAAGTTAGAACGTATCGTATTATACTGCCTGTGGCACTGGCAGAGGGCACCAGCAGCATGATTAGTACATAGATTGCATAGCCCTCACCAAGCTTCCACCAGATAAAGGGCACCAGGCCAAGGAATAACAAGAGCGAGGCCAGGTTCCAGGTATTGGTCATCCAACTTTTGTTGATGTTACCTGTGATCAATAACGTTATACTTTTGGTGATGACCGCCACCGGCCCAATATTTTGGCGTCCCCAGGCAGCCTGGGTTTCAATGAAGGCCAGTGGGCGTTCGAAATTGACCTGCAGAAAGACCATATACAAAAGCAGGCCAAGCGGTATGATGCAGATATTGATAATTTCGAACCAGTGCAAGCGCGCACCCTGGAAGAGGCTGATCCAGCTCTCTTTTTTGTGAAACGTTTTTAACGACCAGCCCTGCGCGCGCAGCCATTCCCAGATCACCAGCGCCCATAACAAGACGCCCAGGTTGCGGGTGGCAGCTGCCAGCATACCAATCAGCGCGGCGGGCACCCACAGGTGCCGGCGAGAAAAATATACCGTCGCAACCGAGAGCATCAAGAAGGTGCTTTCGGTATAAACGCTGCTAAAAAAGAACGAGGTCGGAAATAACGCCATGTAAAAAACGGTCCGCCGGGCACTTTCCCAGTCCAGTTCCAGCTCGGTCAGCAGGTAAAGAAAAACCAGTGCGAAATAAAAAGAAACATTGCTGATGATAAATCCGGCCAATACGACGTTTCCGTTGGTGAAGTTCGCGACCAGGTGCATTAATAACGGGTAGACCGGGAAGAAGGCGACATTGGCCTGGTGCTCAGGCCGAAACCAGTACCCGTTTTTGGCAATATCAATGTAATACTGGCTGTCCCACTTCGTCCAGGTGGAAAGAAATGGGCTGTCTGGGTCGGCGGTTGAGTGACCGGTCTCAATCGGCAGCATCGTTGAGCTAACCAGCCCCACGCTAAATATGAGCAGGCGTGATATGGTAAACGCCAGTAAGGGGATCGTTATCCAACGCGGTAATTTCACTGGATTACCTCTAGCAGCATGTTTTCAAATTTAACCGGTCCCCCGTAGGATACCAGCCCAATCCAGCCATCCGTCAACTGCGCAGGGATGTCTGAGACAATTGGCTGATCGTCGATGAATACATTGATCTTGCCACCGTCAACGACCAACTTCAAGACCATGCTGGTCAGGCGGGTTTTGAGCGGGGCCGAGCCCTGGCCCTTAAACTTGCCGGTTTCATCGGTTGAACCCCACCAGACCCCCTGGCCGCCATTGGTGATGCGCACAATGTAGGCGTTGTTTTTGCTGCCACGTTCAGACATGTGAATGATGAAGCCTGCCCCCACCACGGTGGAGTTTTTGGGTAGGGTAATTTTGGCGCTAACGGTGTACTGCGAGGCCATTATGCCGGTATTCCAGACGTAATCGGACGTTTCGGGGACGCTTTGGGTGATGCTGTTGTTGCTGGTGACCCATTTGCCGGTGACAATACGTTGATCGGTAAAGCCATCCATGGTGGAATGAGTGCCCCGATAGGCCGCACCAATGCCATCCACGCTGACTTCATCGTAAGAGGCACTCGAAACACACGTCAACAGGCCCACGTAACCTGAATTCTGCCCGGACCCAAATGGGATATTGGGTGAGACAAGGTGGTCATCCAGGTAAATGGAGTAGCTGTTTTGCCGGCTCTCCACGCGGATGATGTGATGGTCTTGCCCGGCCGGGGTGACTTCGGCGTAGCCCTGGCTTTTGAAAACGCCGTTTTCATCGTAGTAGCCCCACATCAGCGCATTGTCGCGCCGATTGGAATAGCGAATCATGCTTGCGCCAGCCAGGCGGTCTTTATAGGGCATGTTAAAGATCAACCCGGCGCCGGTGCCTTCTGTTTGGGTCAGCCCCACCTGGTAGCTAAAACCGGAGTAGGTGTTCTTGGTATAGACCGCGGCAAAATCGTAGCCATCGGTGCGAAGTTGAACAAAATGGTTGTCTACAAAACGCCAGTCGCCGCTGAGAGCAACCCAGTTTTGGTCAGATAATTTTCCTGAAAAGACGCCATGATAGACCCCCGTGCCACCCGGCAATGGTGAGGGCGCGGGCGGCGGGGTTTTATTAATCCGGGTGGGTTGGGTAGTATTAATATCTTTTGGGGTGGCGGCGGTTTCATTTACCTGCGGTGTGACTGCGGTTTCATTTGTCTGCAGGGTGGCGGTGGCTTTCTTTGCCTGCGGGGTGGCAGATGTAGTCTTGTTGGCTGCTTTGGTGGGGCTGGCCGTGGCTGAATTTGCCTGTTTGGCAGGTGTGGAATTGGTTGCCAGCGGGGTGAGCAGTTTTTGGGTATCTGCGCCAACGCCAAAGAGCGGGAATGCTTCAACCAACGAAAACTCGGTGGATGTAGCCGAGGTAACCAGGCCAATATTGCCCTGCTTGCTCTGCAAGGGCACACCGCGGGCTAATATGGCATCATCCAAAAAGACATCATAGCTGATATCTCCTGAGTATATTTGAATGACATGCTGATCGGTGCCGGCCGGGGGCACAGCAATAAAGCCCTGGCTAACGTAAGCGCCCTGATCATCATAGTAGCCCCAAATGAAGGCATCCGACTCGTAAGAATAACGCGCTACCTGGGCCCCATTAATCTGATAGGGGGATGGCATGTTGAAAAGCACGCCTGCGCCGTGATTATTGACGTGACGGAAGGTGGCGCGCAGGGTGTAATTTTGAAAGCTGCTGGTTTCGTAACCGATGCCGGCATTAATCACAATTGGATCGCTTTGGACCAGGTTGGGCGAAGCCATTTTCCACTGGCCGTTAAAAGGAACCCAACCGGCCCCCCCGGGCACCTGGTCGAAATCGCTGGCGTAGACCATGTTGCCCGGGTTGGGGGTATCGGTGCTGGTTAATTTAAAGGTGTCAAAGATGGCCGGCCCGAGCGCGTAAAACCCCACCAGCCCATTTTTGTAAAACAGGGGGCGGTTGTCAATCATGCGCTGGCCGTTGACCTGCACCAGGTAGGTGTTTTCGTACACAAACAGATCCATCCGAAATTCAGTGGTATTGATGGAAAGCGGCACCGAAATTTGATTGACGAAAGCGCCCGTATCGTCCATATACCCGGCAACCAGCTCGAGCGAATTTTTGTCTGGGCGTGAAAGGTATACGCGTTGCTGTTTGGTAGACATGTTCGGGTATTGGGCATTAAAAGATAGACCCGCCGCGCGCGAATCTTTTTTTAAGGTGATGTAAACACTGGCGTGGTAGGGTGTGTCTTCGATCAGTTTGTTGGGGATATAGGCCTGCGCGGGCTTTTCACCGCCGACGGTTTGCGCCAGGGCTGCTTCGCGAATACTCCAGACACCATCGCCCATAAACCAGCGGCGCAGGTTGACATCATCGAAGTTTTGTTCGTAGGGCAGGGTGAAGGTGGAGAATTTTTCCTTCGGCGCCAGTAAGGTTTGGATGGAAAGCCCCAATAACCCTACCGCAATGACCAGGGCGATCACAGCAATAATTTGTGCATTGCTTGGCAACCCGGGTATGCGTGTTCGGATCAGGTTTAGGATCGTATCAATGCGCCGGTAGAGTGATTTTAACCCTTCCAAAACAACCTCTATTATTTTTTTCTTTTGAGCAGGTTCACTTGATGCAGGCCCGGCGAATGGCTGGTCAGTGGGTGTTTTGCCAGCGGGGGACCACCCACTGGTTGAGGGCGAAGGGTGAGTGGAGTAGCTGGGCCGGTATAACTGTGGGGCTGTTTGGCCGGCTTGGTCAGCAGGGCTATCCAGGTAGGTGGGCTGGTTTACAATGGGGACCTGGCTGCTTGGTTGGTCATCTGCGGGTGTTATATAGACGGTTCGGTTTGCCGCGGGGGTCAGTTTGTTATTTGATGCTGTTACGGGGGGCTGGTCAGTGGAAAATTCCGAACCCAGCAGGGACGGGGCTAATGGGTCAATACCCGGCTTTGATGAAGCAGCTGGAATCAAATTGCTCGGAGCGGCTGAGGTGGTCGCGTCTTTTGCAGGGTTTTTGTGGGATTTATTTTTGCCAGCCATGCTTTCTCCAGAATCAACTCTGATAATTATACCGCTTTCAGGAATTATTGCCTTGTCCATCTTTTTGGGATGTCGGGTTGGCAGTGCGAACCAGAATTAGTAGTTATTTCACCAAGCGGCTACCATTTTGAGCTAGCGTTTTTGTTTCCATGCTGGCGCGGCGGAGAAATATTGCCTATCTGGACATGTGGCGAATGACCGCGCGCGTTGCGAGGTTTTGGATGGAGCGAGGTTTGGGGCCGCGCGCGAAGAAAAATTATTTTTAGTGGATTATTTCGCGAAAATGCGCCTCGAAATAATCCACCTGCGGGGGTACCCGGCCGCTGCGCGGCGGGCTGGGCGAGGTACGGCTGTCGGGGAATCTTGACTTGGTGGTCACGTGGTTACTGATTGCGCGCGTTGGGAGGTTTTGGATGGAGCGGAGGGTTGGGCCGCGTACGAGGAATACATTCACTTGCGGGGGTGCCCGGCGGCTGTGCGCGGGTTTGGGAACCTCGCCTGCATGACTGAGATTGCAAAGGTGCTGCGGGCTAAGGGACTAAAGGATGTCATCTGTGGTGTTGGCTGCCTGCAGGTTGATGTTATTTGATCATTACACTGCGCTTATTGGATCAACTATATTGCCCTTTCATTTAAAATATAAGCTTGGCATGACTTTCTTGTATCTCCATTTTTACTCAGGGCGTTTGTCCTTCGATAACTTTTGAACCGCAGCACAACTCTGGTTCGGTAATGACCTGCACATTGGCAGGAAAATCGAGGGTTTGATACTCCTCTTCTGGGATGACCAGGATGCCTTCAATCAACAGTGGGTTAGAATCGCGTTTGTCAAAATAGAAGGTGTAACTTCCCTTATTGCCCGATATCGTTCCCAGGTCAAAAAATTGGTACTTGGCGTTAATTACCACAATGTCGCTGGGGATCAACTTCCCCAATTCACTGATCGAGTAGGTGCCTGGGTCGAGATTGACACGTTGAGAAGTAAAAACAGAGCGCTTGTCGAAGAAGCCGAGATTGGCAGTTTTTGAGGTCAGGACGAAGGTTTGTTCCTCGTTAAATAGCTTGGAGCTGACGCGCAGCTCATTCATTGAAGCAGCACCGCGCATAAACAGGTGGTATTCTCCCGCTTCGGGCAGCTTGATGCTAAAACGAAATTGGGTGGGTTGCGGAACCCCCAAAAAGCCGCCCTGGATGGAACCCCATAAACCGGGGGTGATCATGTTCAGGCGGTTGTATTTGCTATCTGAAAAGAATTGAAACAACCTGAACATGGGCGAAAGGTAATACGAGCTTGAAATCAAGTTGGGGTTAAAGGCAATAATGGTGCTGTCTGGCCGGGCAAACAGAACTGGGTGATTTTTTACATACAGGTTGAGCATGGTATCGGGAGGGTCACTGCTGATTACTACCATGCGATCAAATTTTTCCAGGTCGTTTACCACCATGGGGTAGCGCAAATCATAATAGCGGGTCAGGTCGGGGTGCTTGGTGAGTATTTTTATGAAGGTACCCCAATCGGTATCGATATAGAGTGGGATGCGCTCGGCGGTGGGCAGGTCGTAAAACTCGTAGAGTGCAAAACTTTCGTTCTCAAACAATTTGCGCACATAATCCTTGCGACGATCCAGTTCGGGCATGATGATACGTTCGACTTCACGCAGGTATTCCTGCCCGCCGACCGGGTTGGCCATCAACTCCTTGTTGATAATGATATATCTCAAATCCAGGTCGCGGGCCACGTTGACCCACCAACCCTGCTCGTAATACATGGCCCGCAGCAGCAGGAAAAACTCATGCTTGTTGTTTGAATCACCGGTTAATCCGTAATAATAACTGGGCAGGTCAAGGTAATAGATGTGAAATTTATCGATGAACTTGTGATCGATACCGTTTATATCCACGATGGTTTTGGCTGTTTCAGTGGGGGGCAGCACCACCACTTTGCCGGGTGCCAGTTTAAGCAGGTATTCCTTCACCTGTTTTAGCGGCGCGACCGGGTACGGGGTTAAGAAGTGATCAAAATTGCCTGAGAAAAACACCAGCCGGTATTCATAACTGGAAAGCAGCGGGGCTAAAAATAGCAAGGCGGCCGTCACCAACGGCAGCCAGTTTGGCATTTTTTTGGAACGCTGGCTGGCCTGCTGGATGATTTTTGTCAACCACGGCCGGCCAGGCACGGTTGGCCTGGCCAGGCGTGCCGTGATTTCTGCTTTGACTGTTTCAAATAACCAGATGAAGACGATCGAAAACAAGACACAGGCCAGCATAAATTGGATCAGTTCGAAGCGATGCGGAAAACGCAATACCTGTACAACGGTGGCCAGCAGCTTGGTGACCAGGTCGCCCACAAAATTACGCATGCCATTGGCGTAGTTGCTTATAAAGGCGATCGTGCGGTGAAAGGTCGGCCCCCAGCTGGGTTTGGAATAGCCGAGCGTGGCCCACATGGCGAAGATGGTGTTCGTATAGGTGACGGTGGCAAAGGCTCGTAATGGCGGGGTGTTAAAGATCTCGTTGCGTGCGCGCTTCCAGAAGAGCGGTAAGAACAGCATGATTGTGTAGAGAATATTGGCGTAGCGTGGCGTTTTTGAGAGGTAATCGCCGGTTAGTTCCTTGTCCATAATGCCAGCCATATCGAAAGCCAGTACATGATCGAGCGAGATGGAGGCATCCTGTATGAAATAGTAATCTGCGGGAACGGTTTCGGAGAGGTTGGCCACCCCCTTGAGCGCGTAAAATTTTACGAAGGCTCCATAGGGCGCCAGGGTGAAGACTGCCAGCATAACAAATGAGCCAATGCAGCGCCAGAAGCGTACCTCGATAAACAAGCGCTTCCAGTCTTTAAAAAAGAGACGTATGCCGTCCTTCCAGGCTTGCCAGCGAAATACATTCCGCCAACTGCCATCCTTGAAAACCTCGATGGCGTCCATTACGATCAGTGTGACGACCATCAGGGCCATGTAGAGGCCAAAAAGGACCAGGTAGTGGACCGCCGGGTTAAAAAGCGTGACGATGCAGGCAATGATGACCGGTTTGTACTGCTTGGGCTGCCTGAATATGACTCCATCGGTCATTAAGACCGCTGCCACCAGGAAGAGTGAAAAACCCAGGATGAGGGTGTAGAAATGGGTAATTTTCGAATATTCCATGATCAGGAATATCGTCAGCACCGGTGTCGAAGACAGAATGTAAATCGTTTCGGGTTTGTACTGAACCAGCACCCTGGTTAGGAAGGCCGCTGTAACCAGGTACCCCACGTAGGTGATGAGCGGGATGACCGTGACGATTGCGAACGGCAGGACTTTGTAATACCGCAGCCAGGTGGTCAGGAAGGCGTAGCGTACGCGGAATTCATAACCATTGGTGAGCTGGTTAAACTTGCCTGCCGCCTGGTCCAGCAGTTGGCTGTGAACATTGAAAAAGGGCACCAGCTCATCGGCATTAATGACCGCTTCACCGCGCAGCACACTTGGAATACTGGCAATGACCCCGCGAAACATAAAGGCGGAGAGGGCAAAATAGCATATTCCAACGATCAGCGTGATCTTGCGAATGTTGGTCATGGCACCCTGTGACCTGTTTTTGCGAACAGCGGGCAGCTCATTGACCGCTGATTCGGGCGCGGATCTCTGAAAAATACTCTTCCAGTTCTTTGCGTAATTCGGCACCACGGGTTAGCAGGTGCTGGTGAATGGCCTCGCGGTCTTTGATCACCGCCTGTACACCTTGCAGCAGGGTACTGGCTTCAAAGGGCTGGTTAATATTCAGGCTGTGGGCAGACATGCCCAGGTAGTCGACCAGTTCCTGCACCTTCACGTCGTAGACCAGCCCAAAAAAGGGCTTGCCCAGGATGGTTGAGATCACCAGGGTGTGCAAGCGTTCTGCCAGCACAAGGTCACATTGGGCAATGATTTCGCCGGCAGCTTGCGCGCTCTGCGGGTCGTGCAAGACAACCGGGATACCCGCCAGCTGCGTGCTGAATTCCTTCAGGATGCTTAAATCATCGTTGGCTTTGAACTTGCTCTGCATGGGCAGGGCGTGGATGGTGATGGGGGTCTGCGCGTTGAGTTGTTCCAGGCAGCCGCGCAGGCCGGTGAGAAAGCCCTGCCAGGCCGCGCGGTTTTCAATATCATAATTTAAGTTGAGTGCCAGGTGCAGCCGGCCGTCGTTAAAAGGCGCTTTGGGGGCCGGGACAAACACTTCGGGTGGGTTGGCAAAGACCGCATCGGGGACAAGCCGCAGTTTCTGCGGGTTGATCTTGAGCTGCTGGCAGGTGCGGTAAGATTTTTGATCGCGGACGGACAGAAAATCGACCTGGTTGAGGATCAGGCGCGCCAGGCGTTCACCACCCGGGCTGAGCAGCGGACCGACGCCGATATTGCTCATGAATACTTTTTTGCGCGCGATGAGCTTGGTAAAGGTGACCGAGGCCAAAATCATCAGCAGGGTGGAATAACGGTTGCGGCCCACGCTGGCATACAGCTCCTTGATGATGCTGCCACCGCCAAAAAATAACAGGTCGCTGCTGAGCAGGTTCTTGAGGAAGCGCGGCAGTTCACTGGTGGTGTGAAAGGCCTGCACATCAAAGCGCGGGCGCAGCATGCCAGCTGTGAAAGCGGGGTCGTACGAGTTAACCGCATAGCTGTGCTGGGGGCCAAGCTGTGACAGGAAGGTCTCAAGTAGGAGTTCATCGCCAATATTGAATTGACCGTGCGTGCCCAGGAAGGTGATTTTCATGTTTGGATTCCTCTGGAATCGGATGATTACAAGTTTTTAATTGTACCAAATTATGGGGTTAATTCCTGCAAGTGATGCGAATTGAACGTGCGCTGCGCCATTGGGGCAAGGGTGTTCGCGTTATAATGAAAGCATATTCTGAATTTATTCTCGGTGAGTACCTTTATCACCAACTGGAAGCACGGGTTGAGTGACTTGTTTCATTGTTGGTTAGGCAAATAAGGTCTGTGTCATGGATAATGTGATCTCGAATGGGTATGATCTTGATAACCTGGTGAAGGTAAGCACCCGGCGGTTTGGGTTTGAGTTATTCACCACCCCCCAATACCAGTGGAAGTATACCGATATTGTCTTTGAGGAAATGTCGGCCTTGCTGATGCGCCAAAATGCCAAGGGGGTCAATACCCTGGTAGACGTTGGTGCGCACAATGGCTTTTATGATGTGCTGGTGGGCCTGAGCAACCCGGATTGCAAAATATTTGCCTTTGAGCCTGTTCCTGAAAACGTAGAGGTGATTAAAAAGAACCTGGCGCTGCATGGGCTTAAGGCCAGCCTGCACAACCTGGCGGTGTCTGACCAGCCCGGCAGGCTGTCTTTCCAGGTTTCTGAGGCCACCAGCCAGTCGGGGTTTATTGCCAACCCCGATATGCCCGTCATTGGGAATATCGACGTGGACGTCGTGACGGTTGATCAATTTATAGATCAAATACCCGCCGGGCCAGTGCTGGTTAAAATTGACACCGAGGGCAGCGAAATAAAAGTCCTGGACGGGATGCGCAACCTGATTGCGCGTTGTGATGATATTCGCCTGCTGGTTGAGGTCAACCCCTCCTGTTTGGAAGCGAATGGAACTTCGGCCCGGGCCTTGTTAAACCATATTGACCAGCTCGGTTTTGATATCTTTGTGGTCTTTGATATGGAAATGCGCTATGTTAAATTCGTCCCCGGCAGCGATTGGAATGAATACATGGGCACGCGGACCTACCGGAATGTGTTTTGTGTTAAGAAAAAACGGTCTCTGCATGTTTGTGTGTTCAACCACAGCAGCGGTAAATATGGGGCCGAATTAAGTTTGCTTGAGCTGATCGATCGGTTGGCAGCCAGGCAGGCGGTTTTGTTTACGCTGGTGATCCCTGCCGATGGCGTGCTAAGGCAAAGAACTGAGGACCTGGGTGGATCGGTTATGGTCGTTCAGAGCCACTGGTGGTGTGCTGTAGACCCGCCGGAAAGCGCGATAATTTCTGAAATGATCTTGAACAGCTACGAAAATATCGAAAACCTTTCGCTTTTACTCAAGCGCATCGCGCCGGATGTAATTTTATCGAACAGCATGGTTTCACCCTGGGGTGCGGTATCGGCATTATTGTTAAACCGGCCCCATATTTGGTGGGTAAAAGAATTTGGCCAGAGCGACCACAATCTCGATTTCTACTTTACCTTTCAAAAAACGCTTGAAGTGATCAATGAGGCTTCCAACAGCGTTGTTACCAATTCAGCCGCGGTAAAACATGCCCTATTCCCGGCTTTGGGGCCCGAAAAATGCCAGGTCGCCTCCAATATTGTCTCGCTTCCGCCAAGCTTGGCTTACGACCAACCCTATTTTCGACATGCAAGTTCGATAAAATTAATCATCGCTGCCGGAAATGTGATCCGGCAAAAAGGGCAGGCCGATGCGGTTCACGCGGTGATT
This sequence comes from uncultured Anaerolineae bacterium, assembly GCA_903908605.1. GTDB lineage: Bacteria > Chloroflexota > Anaerolineae > Anaerolineales > Villigracilaceae > UBA5195. The sequence continues at coordinate 1,488 of CAIVSQ010000444.1, read as the reverse complement.
AAATTAATCAAAAACAACCGTGATGTTGAACTATGCCTGGTCGGCAGGATCTATTCCTATTTTGGTGATAGTTTGCAAGCGCTTGTAAAGCTGGAGGGCCTGGAAGATCGTATTCATTTCTTGGGCTATCTCGATAACATCCGCCCGGTGCTGGAGCAGGCCGATATTTATTTGATGTGTTCTGAAATGGAAGCCTTTGGGCGTGTGACAGTTGAGGCGATGATGCTGGGGCTTCCGGTCATTGCAACCAATACTGGCGGGACGGTTGAGTTGATGGAAGATGGGAAAAATGGTCTGCTGTATTCCCCTGGTGATGTGAGTGCGCTGGTGGATCGGATCGAATATTTCATCGTGCAGCCCGGCAAGATAAAAGAATTTGGCCAGTATGCCAGCGTTAGGATCCTTCAGAAGCTGGCTGAACAGCCTGCCGATGTTGTCTTGCTGGACCAATTTATGAAGCTTAAGAACAGCTTCAATCCAAGGTCAGCCCAGCTGCTGCAGTTGATTTTATTGTGGCAAACAGAGGCTAAGCAAAGATACCAGGCAATTGTGCAATTAAAACAGCAAGAAATCCAGGCCTTGCAGCAGCAAGCGGCTGAGTACCAGCAGGCGATTAACAGCTTGCAGGCTCAAGCTCAGACGTCAGCGCCCGCCCCTGACCTTTCGATAATGCCTGCCCCGCGGGGCAAGCCAGAATCGCTGCTAGGGCAGATCGCGCATCTGCTCTCCAGCCCCTGGCGGATGGCCCGAAACAACAAGGCCAAAAAGGATTTGACATTGTTGGATAGCACTGGCTTGTTTGACGCGGCCTGGTATCTCGAAACATACCCGGATGTAGCCAGGTCCGGGTTGGTGCCTGGCATGCATTTCTTGCTGTATGGCGCATTGGAGGGTCGTGACCCTGGCCCGGGTTTTTCGTGCCAGGAATATTACCAGGCTCACCCCGGTCTTAAAGAACGCGGTATTAATGCGTTGTTACATTCCCTGCGGGCCAATCATTGACATGTGGATGCGCTGTTACCCGCGTTGTTTGTAATGGACCAGTGAAAGTTCGCGCAGGCGTTGTGCGGCTGCTTCGAGAGTGATATCGCTTTGGTCTGCGCCTTTCCAAATAGAGAGTTCAAGAACAACATGGATTTAATCAACACAGATTTTGCGAAGTGGTTGTATATGAAAAAGACCTGGTCTTGTCTGGCATCATTGCCAATTCGACTGCAAGAATTATCGAGATGACCGGGAATATGATCAAAATTGATACTGATTCTGCCGAAAAGAGTTCAATGATAATTCTAAGCGACACCTAATTCCCTGGCGGTCACGTTACCATCGATGGGAAACCCACGGATATCCACCGGGGTACTTGTTCAATGTGGGGAGTTCTGGTCTCTTCCGAAAAACATACGATCAAAATGTTTTACTTGCCGATATCTTTCCAGATTGATTTTGGCATTTCTATTGCAACGATTGCTGGGTTGTTGTTATTTCTTT
>CAIVSQ010000443.1 GCA_903908605.1 uncultured Anaerolineae bacterium | reverse complement strand
TAATGCTGGGACAACGTGAGAGGAGGGTGCTTTCCCCGACGTGGCAATCTCGCCTCCGGGGTCACAATTTTATGGCCCGCGCGCGAAGAATCCACATGCGGGTTGCGCCCGACCGCTGCGCGGCGGGCTGGGGCAAGAGCTCGTTATTCTCGATAATGCTGGGACAACGTGAGAGGAGGGTGCTTTCCCCGACGTGGCAATCTCGCCTCCGGGGTCACAATTTTATGGCCCGCGCGCGAAGAATCCACATGCAGGAGGTGCCCGCCCGCTGCGCGGCGGGCTGGGGCAAGAGCTCGTCACGCAGAACCCTACATGGGCCGAGGCCTACCTCCCAATAGTTTGTCATTCCAGATAATCACCCCGGTTAAAACCTGCGCCGTGCTTGCAACCTGGACCTCACCACTTCCTGCTGGGGGTGACCTGATCTTCGTAACGCCAGTAATTGTTATTTTTGTTGTAATGGCGAATTCCACGGCACCAGTAGTTAATGCAGGTGTACGAATTATCGATAAATTTTTGTCGATCACCAAGGAAGGCGTAAGCAACCTCAGGACTCTCGTACCCCAGGCGGCAGGCGTTGTCATCTTCACATTGTGATTTACAGTTATCCCAGTAGCCACCATCTGGCGCTATATAGGTTTTGCAATTCAGGCCGGCCCGCAGGGCGGTTTGGACTGCCAGGTTGGGCAGCCCGGTTGAGTTGTGCTGAATTTTCATGGTGTCCACTCCCAATGGTCAACCAAGAGTCGATTGCCTTCAACAAGTCTACCCCATCAGCGTGACACAAGCGTGACGGGGTAGACTTGTTGCAGGTTATTCTGGTGAGCGAGACCAGCGGCGTCCGGTCTTGGGTGAGTTGGCAATCAAAGTAGCCAGAACTTATTACAAGGGGGCTTTATTTGTCAATGACACTGATTTACGGTTTTCGTCCACCCGGGCGCGCCGGAAAATCTGGTCGTTTGCCGAGCGATTTTTCCAGGCCGCCCAGGTTCTGGCGCCCACCGGGCATTTGACCGCGCGCAAATAGCTGGGTGATTTCATCAAACTTCCCCGAAAACTGCGAAATGTCGGGACCCAACTTATCGGCACCGCCAAACTGCTTAAAACCTGCCTGGGCATCTTTGCCTCGCTGGGCAAGCTGCATCAGCTCGTCACGTGATAGTTTATTGTCGGTTAAGGCGGTATTGGCAAAATCGAGGAAGTCAAAACCTGCCTGCAAGGCCGCCAGCTTGTCGGTAGGGATGTTGCTGGCCTGGATCTTGGAGAGCTGTTCGATGCGCCCATCCTGATCAGCTTTGAGAGTCGTAATCATATCTTGAGCCTGGGTTTTCAGATCCTGGGCATTGGTTTTGGCTGTATCGGCCGCTTGTTGAAGCTGATCGACAGACTCCTGGGCCAATTCGAGTCCTTGCGAAAGGGTGGTATTGATTTCTTGTAACGATTGATCAATCGAGCTGAGCGTATTGTTCATCTGGTTTAGTTGCGCTTCAACTGAATTGAGCTCGGTGATCATTTCATTGGCCAGCTCGGAGTAGAGTGTGTAATACTCATCCAGCAAAGTGGTTGCGTAATCAACGTAGTAATCAGCGTTGTAATAATAATCATAGACATAAACCACTTCCTCGGTGGTCACATTTTCATCGGAGGTTGTGGTGGTTACTGCCGTTGTGGTCTGTTCGGTGGCTGCAATCGCTGCGGCGACTGCCTGATCGATCAGGGCGGCAAGTTCTTCCTCGGTCATCTCGGCATAATTCACTGCCGGGGAGCTGGTTGGCGTGGCAAGCGCAGCCGGAGCGGCAGCAGCGCTTGGGTTGGCAGGCACGGCTGTGAGGGCAGATGCATTCACAGTGGCTTGGGCCAGTGCGGCTGCCACCTGGGTACCAGCCACGGCGGTGTTGATGGCGTCTTGCTGGTTGGCCGGCCCGGAACCACCACAGGCTGCCAGTAGAGATGCGATCACGAGGACAAGCACGAGAGAACGAAACAGTGATTTCATATAGCTCCTTCTTTTAATTGCCCGAATAATGTAGAACCTGTAACGCATCTGGTTCAGCCTGGTAGTACGTACCGGATGAAACCCTTACATGGTTTTCATCTGCACTGCGATTATATTTTGCACACCCAATGGATGTATGTATTATAAAATGATGGGATTCACGGGTCAAGAATAATACGAGGTGGTTTCACTTAACAATATCATTAGGTCCGATGGGGCCAACATGCCGGGAATGGAATGGCGCTATTGTGGTTTTGACGACCGTGCAGGTAAATTCCAATTCACCAGCCCCCGTGGTTTTAGAAAAAGTGAACTGAATAAAAACTGGGTCTATCAGCAAAATGTGATGACTGCCGTCCCTGGTCCGGGCGGATGCTTAATTGCTGGTATGCCGGCAGGCGCGATAAATTGTTCAACCCGGCTGTGAAGAGCGCATCGTCGTTTGAGGGGGAGATTTGCAAATTGTACCGGCAAACTGCACTTGGGTCATTGCCAATACCCCACCTTGTTCTATCTGGTGCGATACCCCGTTAGAATCATGGATTCCCAATAAAACCAGGAAATGGGTAATAGCCAGGAAAATACAATTCCATCTTCAACATAGTACGAAACGGACCCACCCTGCGCCGAGGCTTATGTACTCCAGGGGAGTGTAACCGTGAAACGGCTGCCCTGGCCAGGTACACTCTGTACGGCGACGCTGCCGCCATGCAACTCGGTCAGCCTGCGTACCATTGCCAGGCCCAAACCGGTGCCCTCATATTGGCGTGAGAGGCGCGCATCCAGCTGGATGAATGGCTGGAATAGCAGCGGAAGATCTTCCTCTTTTATGCCAATGCCGTTATCCCAGATGGTGATTTGCACCTGACCCGTAGTCTGGTCGCCCCGCGCTTCTATGCCAAAACTGCCGTCATTTGGGGTGAACTTGACAGCGTTGCCGAGCAAATTGACCAGGATCTTCTGCAGGCGGCGCGCATCTGCAGTGAGAATGATGTTTTCTGGGATTATTGAGAGGCTCGATTGCAGGCCTTTGGCCGCGGCCTGGGTCTTGATCTGTTCCAGGCTGGACTTGCAAATTTCTTGCAGGGAGCAGGGAACCAGATTTAAGATAACTTTGCCAGCCTCGATCATGGAAAAGTCGACCATGTCGTTAATAATTACCTGCAGACGTTGGCCGTTTTTGTGAATGTGTCCCAGGTAGGTGCTTTGTTTCTCAGTCAGAGGATCCTGGCCTGGCATTTGCATTATTTCCGAAAGGCCCAGGATGCCGGTTAGCGGGGTGCGCAGTTCATGGCTCATATTGGCCAGAAATTCATCCTTCATGCGCCCGGCTTTTTCGAGATCCCGGTTCGCAGTTTTAAGTTCGGCGGTGCGTTCTTGAACACGCTGCTCGAGCAGGTTATGCGAATCTTGCAGCGCCTGCTCAGCCTTCTTGCGCACGCTTACATCGCGATTACTCTCGCGGCGGCCCATCCATTGGCCATTTTCTGAATAAACTGCGGTGCAGGTATGGCCAATCCAACAGATCTTGCCGGCGGTGGTAATGATTCGAAAATCAAATTCCAGATCCTGATCCTCGGCTTCGATAGAGGTGGAGTCATAATGTTCATTGACCATTTCAAGGTCGTCCGGGTGGGTGATCTTTAATAAAAGATCAGGGTCTGCCAGGAATTCCGCCGCTGCATGCCCGCTAATTCGTTCACAGGAAGGTGATACATACAGGTAGCTGCCATCTGGTGCGCGCCATGCTTCCCAATCGTAGGTAAAATCGGCTACAGTGCGGTACTTTTCTTCATTTTGACGTAACAACAGTTCGGCCTGTTTTCGTGCGCTGATGTCGCTGCCATAAATAAATGCATTGTCCATGCCTGGCACGCCACGCACCGTAAACATGAAAACGCGATCTTTTATGGGAGACTCAAATATATACGTTTCCCCGGTACGGATACAATTATCCAGGTCAAACGACCTGAGCTCTGGAAAGATCGAGGTTAGTGAGGCGCCCGCGACAAGCCCAATGTCGATGGCCACCGGATTTGCCAGCTGAACAACCCCGGCAGCGTCCACGCGCAGGGTCGGTCCCGGATTAAGCATGGGGAAATAGGCTTGCTCCTTGACCCTTTCTTCGGCTAGTTTGCGCTCGCTGATGTCGTGGATAAGCCCAAACATGACCTTGCGTCCTTGCCACTCATAGGGTCCTCCGACAATCTCAACCGGGAGGACGGTCCCATCTTTCTTGCGATGATAGCGCAGCGGAATAAAGGTTGTGCCCTCGCGTATGGCCTGAGCCGTGGAAGCCTGCGAGGCTTGGTGCTCGGCAGTAATATCGTGAATAGTCATTCCGGATAAAAGTTCGTCCCGGCTGTAACCATACAGGTGTGTAAAGGCCTCATTCACGTCCAGTAAATTAAGCGTTTCAATATCAAAGATGCAGATCGAATAGATCTCATTGTTGAAAACAACCCGATACTTTTCTTCACTTTCGCGCAGTTCAGCCGTCAACTGCTGCGCCATGCGGCGCGCATTGACGCGAGTTGTGAGCAGGGAAATCGCCAGCCCAAACAAGAGCAGGCTGATACTGGTCCCGCCTAAAAACACAAGCCAGGCACTGCTGTAATTAACCGTGGATGCCAGCCCGCCAGGCTGGGAGAACAGCAAGGTCCAGCGGCGTCCGGCGAAATTCACAGCAGTGAGTTTGGAAACCGACCCTGTGGACACCAGGGCTTTATCTGCGGCGCTGCGACTGTCGTAAAGCAAGCTCTCTGCGGAGATCACATCTCCATCGTAGACTTGCAAGGCAATTTGTCTTTCCTTCTGTTTCGCATCCGAGACATCCAGGGTGCCATTTATCATGTCGGTCATACGGTATGGGCTGTAAACCCAGCCCAGGATGGCGGCGCGGCGTTGTTCGACCGTGGCGAGCGGCATTCCGTGATGGTAAACGGGAAGGTACATCAAGGTTCCGGCCTGTACATATTGGCTGGTCTCCTGTACCAGGATGACTTTCCCAGAAAGGACGGCGCTATTTTCATCGCGGGCCTGCTCCATGGCTGCGCGGCGTATGGGTTCGGAGAACATATCATAGCCAAAGGCGCGCAAGTTACGGTCTAAAAAAGGCTCAAGGAAAATGATGGCAGAGTAGACGTCCCTTTCGCCGGCCGGCTTTACGGTATAGCCTGGGAAACCTTCAGCGCGAATCTCCTGAATATGATTGTCTAATTGATCTGGGGGAATTAAGAGCGAAAAACCAATGCCTTGAATCCCTGGCAGTCGCTCTTTGATCTGTAATTGTTGGGTGTAGGCGCGCCATTCATCGCGCGTGACAGTTTCTGTTGCGTCAAAGAGTCCTGCATCGCCGTGTAAGAGCTGGGCGCTGGTATTCAGCCGGTTGGCGATGTGCAGCTCGATCTCGTTGCAGATTAAATCAAACTCACGCTGCGAAGCTGCTTCTAAATCCGCCTTAACATATAGTGAGGCGAACATGGTAAAGGCCAACCCGAATAGCAACAAGCCAATTACCAGCCAAAGATTGCCAGGGGTTGTGCTGTGCAGAAAATTGATCACCTGACTGCGCAATGTTACAGCTGGATTCGGCTTGGCACCATGTTTTGTCTGATTCATCCTGCTCACATCCTTCCCGTGCTAAAGCCGGGATGTCAATGTTGTAATGAGAAAAACCTGCCGCTCCACCGCTGGCATAACAGTGGCGGTATAGCCCAGTCCATTTGGCAGGCGATCGTGGTGGGCATACTGGGCAAGAAAGTGAACGCCGTCCTTCGGCCTACTGGTAACAAAGATGTCATCAGCAGACCATGGATAGCATTTCCAGCTATTCTGTATAATCCCAGCAATCCCTTGCACTGCGGTGGATGGTCTGATTTAGTAAGCAATTCATCACTGCGCCGATCGTACCGGCCAACCCTTGCAGGCTGTGCACCAGCCGGTGAGCAAGTTCGAAGCATTCGTTTTTCAAAGCGGGTCGGATGGCCTTTGCTGTATGTTTATTCCCGGCACCGAATATCCAAAGCATGCGCTAGGATAGCACCTGGTTATTGCCCAGGCGGGTTTATCGATCTAGTCGAGAGCGGCAGGCAAATTGGCCCGGGTTAATAACGGGAAGTCAATTGCGTCCTCGGCACCCTGTTTATCGATGATGGTGTGTTGAGTTAATCAGCTTGAATTATATTAAAGTATAGCACAACGAGGGTTGTGCATATTATTCATTTTTGCCTGGCGAGGGTTTTCTCTTATGTTGCTGGTGGCAGGCTGATGGTCTGTGCTGAGCGGATGTCGGCAGCCAAAACAGACCAGCCGCACTTAATCTTCGACAACCGGCCAACGACC
>CAIVSQ010000442.1 GCA_903908605.1 uncultured Anaerolineae bacterium | reverse complement strand
GGCGTTTCTTGATTTCAACCATGTATTTGTCACTCATCGTATTCTCCTTAATTTATAGCATTCCACTACTGTCAGTGCCATACTCGGGCAGGTCTAGCATCCACCAATCCTCGGGAGATTTCTGGGCGCCATATCCGAATGCATCATCCATGCTGCGCATAAAGCCATCCATCGCCGGTGCAACCGAAGCTGTGGCCTTGACCCATTCATGGATCCATGCCTTATCTTTTTTGGAGAACGGGCAAACAGAGAAGCATATACCGCAGTTGGTGCCAACCTCGCGCCAATATGTCATGCACTTGGTAGAATCTTCAAAGTAAGCTTTGTGCCCCGGGTTATTCCATGGTCCGCGGGTTTCCCAGGTTGGCTCATCTTCAAAGCTCAATGCGCCAGTGGCGCAGGCTTCTGCACACTTCTTGCAGCGTTTGCAGAATTCCATAATGCCCGCATCAATCGGTTTGTCTGTGGCTAAGGGCAAGTCGGTCAGTAATACAAAGCAACGCACCATTGGACCAAATTCGGGCGTGATCATGCGGTTGAGACGAGACATTTCGCCCAGCCCAGCCAAAACACCAAAGGCAGGGGCAATCGCCAGTGCATTGATGTTGGAGGAACCAAGACCCATGTAACCCATCGTGCGCAGGAATTCTTGCATAGAAGCCTGGATTACGGTATGGCGCTTGTAGGCAAGACCGGTGGTCTGTTGGCCCAAGGGGGTTGGAGAGCGACGCATCGTCTCTTCAGACATCTGGATCGTATAAACGATAACATACTTTGCAGTATTCGGAATAAGACGTTGGGTTTCAGTTTCAGATGGCAGGGCATCATCCGTGAAAACCAATTCTTTTCCATCCGGATCGAATGAATAAATCAACTTGCGGGTGTTTTCATTGAGCTCAACAAACCCAACTGTGGCGGCGCCATTGTGGCGAAGGGCAGCGCGAACAACTCGCGCAGCTTCTTCTGGGGAACCAGCCCACTTCGGTGCACCAAAATCTTCAGGGGTCTTGGCTTTCTGTGGGCCTAGGAAACTCATTTCAACACGTGTACTATGTGCAGAAACAAGCGCTTGATCTTTCAGCGTATACCCAGCGACGTTGTTAAGAATACCATCTTTGATAACAGCAGCGCTTTTCTTGCTGAGTTCATCGCTTTTATCCTGACCAACATAAGCCGCAAAACCTTTTCCGCGCACAGTTCCTGTGCCCAGATCCGCTTTGTAACCTTCGTTGTAACGCTTCATTTTTGCCCAGTCAATTTCAATGGTGGGTTGATCCACCGTACGAACCCACCATGGGCGTTGAAGGCGACCAGCCGGGTTGTCAAAACGTCTGGCTTCGAATGTCGGATTCGCAGATAATGGGGAAGCCGCAGCAGGGGTGGTTATCGAACCAACAGCCACCGCGCCAGCGCCCAATCCCAATACCCTCAGAAAATCACGTCGGGTAAGTTTTGCCTTGCCTTGATTGCTCATATATGCCTCCAGAAACACGGAACGAATATTTTTACTTGCCTTGATTGTTATAAGCATATCAAGAATAGGATCAATGGGGTATCAGGAAAATTCAACCGATTTGTGGGAGTATTCCTGACACCAAAAAGATTACTGGCAGTTTTGCCAGT
>CAIVSQ010000441.1 GCA_903908605.1 uncultured Anaerolineae bacterium | reverse complement strand
ATGCATGCCCGCTGGGAGCGCTTTACCCTCTACATACCCCTGGTAAGTTGCATATGGTAATTCAGGTGCTAAAATGACAATTATGTCAGGATTCGGGTTCGATTTTCATCACTTCCTTGCCTGAAATCCCGCCTTGTTGTATATTGGTAGAAATGGAGTCATTGTGTAAAAATGCCAGATAATGTGACAGTCCGCAGTATTTTCGATCGAGTCAAAAATACTTTTGGCATCCTTCGAGATCAATACTCCGACACCCCCCCAGATCCCAACGCGGTTTCACCAACCACGGTAGTTCCCGTTGCATTAGAAAATGGCAGCACCCCTGGTTCTGCGGCTGTTTCAGCACTAAAAGCACGTGTAACGAAGAAACTGCCCGAGGTATTGGCGCAAGAACCAATACCGTTAGGTGACCTGCACCGGCGTTACCTGGAAGGCATCCTGGCAATTAACGAAATGGTGACTTTGCCTGGCTTTGGCAGCCAGAGTAGGGCACTGCAAGTCCCTTTTGATAAATTTTTTATTCCCCTATTACTAAACGACAAGCGCCTTGGGTTTATTCGCCCTGAGCGTGATGATGGCTTTTATGGCGGGGCGACCGGGCTGAGTATTTCCAGCGCCATGCAGCGTTACCGGCGTACCCTGATCAGCGCTGGCCCGGGCACTGGTAAAACAAGCATCTTGCGCGCAATGGAGCTTATTTACGCACGCGCATTATTGGCCGAAAAACTGGACGATGGCTCCAAAGCCCCCCTGGTTCGTCAGCGTGTGATGGTGGCAGAGGATGAGCACATCCCTGTCTTTATTCGACTGCGTGAGCTGGGTTTATTCCTCGATAAAAAATTTCATCGTGCCGGACAGGATAGCCTGCCGCGTCTGTTTGCCTACCTGCGTTCATTCAGCCGGGATGCTTCTGGTGTACCACTGGATCTTCCTGAAGATTTATTTGAAGACCATTTCAAGGCTGGCAAGGCGTTGCTGCTGCTGGATGGATGGGATGAAATCCATGAACCACGTCTGCGCAAACGGGTTAATCGCCTGTTGGAAAAATTCATCAAGCACTATCCCGACTGTCGTTACATTGTGACCAGCCGCCCGTGGGGAGCGGAATCGCCAGATATCCTTGGTGAGCAATTTGCTACTCTTCAGATTAAGCCATTCAATACCACCGAAGTGCGTCAGTTTGTGCGTACCTTTTCAACCACTGTGGAGAGCGTTGCCGCCCAGGACTCCAGCCCGGAAACCATGGCCCGGGCAAAACAACGTGCGGATGCCTTGAATGCAGCAATCGATGCCAATCCACGCCTGGCAGAGCAGACAGTCGGCCCGATGTCGCTGGTCTTGCTGGCCTTGGTGCAGCGTGATCGCGAACGTTTACCTGAAAGCCTGTCAGATTTGATGCAGGCAGCCTCACAAATTCTGTATGACTTCCGTATCGCCGCAGGTTTGGTGAGCGGAGATATCGATAAACAAGCGCTTGACCTGCCTGAAGCCCGCCGTACGCTTGAGATGGTGGCATTCCATTTGCAGGAAACTAATACATTAACGCTGGATCCGGTGGCATTGCGTGAATTGCTGCGTGCCTGGTTTACTGGCCGTTTTAGCAATGATGAGACCCGGGCAGCTCAGGCTGTATCCGTAATGCTCCGCGTGATGGATGGTGAGCAGCATGCGTTTGGTTTTGGATGGCGTCAACTGCAGGAATGGCTCGCTGCCCAGTTTCTGGCTGGTCGCGAGGACACTTTGGCTTATATTTCTAAAGTGCTTGTCTCACCCTGGTGGCACGAACCAATCCTGTTGCAGACACCCATTCTGAATAAGCTGGCCAAATACAGGGTCGCTGAGCTGGTGCAATTTATCCTCGAAAAGGGATTAAAAACCGGCCTGGCTGCCCATCAGGTTGCATTTTTTGCGGCAGAATGTCTGTATGATATCGATTTACAAACACTAGATGGCAGCCTGGCGGATGATGTTCGTAAGAACCTGCGCCGTTTGGTGAACTCACAAGTCCAGAGCGGTGATCGCCAGGGCCTGGTAAACAAAGCCGGCGCGGGAAGTGCTCTGGCCATTTTGCTGCAAGGTGCCGTTCAGGCACGGTACTGGTCCGAGCCGTTTGGCGAACCGGAGTGGGTCAGCATTCCCGCAGGCAGCTTCTGGATGGGCGAGCCAGGTGCAGAAGTGAACCAATTGCACCAGGTGACGCTGCCAGAATTCATGATTGCGCGTGTGCCGGTAACCAATGCACAATACGCTATCTACCTGGCGGATAGCGGCGAGGATGCCCCAGATCACTGGCGTGGTAAGCATTCGCCCCGTGGCAAGGAAAACCATCCGGTGGCAAATGTTAACTGGCACGAAGCCATGGCTTACTGTAATTGGCTTTCGGTCAAGATCAACCAGCCCGTCAGTTTGCCCAGTGAGGCAGAATGGGAAAAGGCTGCGCGCGGATGGAAGGATCAACGCGAATATCCATGGGGCGCCTGGGATGAATTGCGTGCCAATACAGCCGAATTTGCTTATGGTGAAACCACCCCGGTGGGATTATTCTCTACCGGAGCGAGCGCGTATGGTTTGTTGGATATGTCTGGGAATGTGCGCGAATGGACCCGCAGCCTGGCAGATTTTAGTTACCCGTATCAACCGGAAGATCCGGCTCGCGAGAACCTGCGTGCGCCGGATGATAAAGCTCGCGTGCAACGTGGCGGTTCATTTCACTACACGCGTGAGTTCGCCGGATGCGCCCAACGTCAGCGCTACCTGCCAGATTTCAAGTTTTACAATTTTGGTTTCCGGGTGGTGATTTCAGCACGCCGGGCATGACGGGGCCGAGCGGCAGGGGAATTAGCCGCCCGCCATTTTTATTTTGTATCCTAGCTTTATCAATACCGCGGCGATCTTCTCGCGCTGTTCTCCCTGTATTTCAATAACACCATCTTTTACCGTGCCGCCTGTGCCGCAGGCCTGTTTTAGCGTTTTTGCCAGGTTGGACATGTCGCTTTCGGTGAGAACCAGCCCTTTTAGCAGGATGACTCCCTTGCCACCGCGATTTTTTGAATCACGGTGCAGGTATACAGTTTGCTGTTGGGGTGGCAGCGAGCGTGCAGCCGGATGGCTTGTTTTTTGCTCGTTCTTGCGCAGGTCGCCGTCTTCTGAAGACCAGACGATGGGGTTATGGTCGCGTGTCATATCAGCCTGGTTTATTTATCGTAACGCAGCTCGGGGTAATCGGTCTGGGGACCATCAAAGAGCGTTGTGGGAGTATTTTTGAACTGCTGGTTGAAGTAAGCCAGCACATAGGTGTTGATAATGCGTTGAACGCGTGTCCCGTTGATGGGTCCCTTTAGGCCCAGCTGTGGTGCCAGCGGGCTGAGAGCAGGCAGATCGCTGAAATCGTAATGATCTGCTCCCAGGATGGTGATGACCCGGTTGGACGGGCTGACATGGCTGTAATAACGATTAAATAACTCGGTGTTGCGCTCAAATGGCCATAATTCGCTAAACAAATAGAGGAATGGTTGGCGCGTGCCGCCATCCAATACCTGGGTTCCAACCGGGCGCATAAAGGCATCCAGCGTTACGCCTGCGATGCAGCGTGGGTCTGTCCCGCAAAATTGAACTGTTGCGCCACCGCCTGTGGAATGACCGAACACGCCCACCCTGGTGATGTCAATGAGCCCGGTAAATTGGCCTTGTGGGTCAGCCTGGTTAAGCTGGGTAAAATAATCCAGGGCATAAGCCAGGTCTCCGGACCATTGGTTAACCAGGATGCGGGCTGCCACTTCGTATTCATCCTGGGGTTTGCCCTTTGGCAGGGCGGCCGGGTTATTGGGCACAATGCTTCCATCCGGGAATACCGTCAGACGGGCGCCGTATGGATGTTCCATGGCAGCGACGATATAGCCGTGGCTGGCCAATTCCTCCATCAGGAAGGTGCTTTGCTGGCGAAAACCGTTCCATCCATGCGAGAAGAGCAGCAAAGGGTAGGCTTCTCCCGGGCGCACCGGGATGTTTTCATAGGAATCTGTGTGTGATAACACCAGATGATCCAGGAAGAAAACCGGTAGCTCAATATATTGGGCGATGGCAGGCGCAACGATACGAGCTTCTGACATCCAGGGCGCTTGTTTTGTCCCCGCAGGGGGGGGGACGGCTGGGTACCAGATTTGAACCATAAAGCGCCGGGGTTCGTCATTGCCGGAATATATTTCCTTGCGGCTCGTATCTGTTAGCACAATGGTGCGAGTGCCTACCGGGTAGGGTCCTGTGGGAGCCAGCAACTCGGGAACGGGCAGAAGGGCAGGCAACAGTGACGCCACTGCCAGCAGTACCAGGCTAAGGATGGCGGCCAAAAGGCACCACCCGCGCGGTTTTTCAGAGCCGGGTTGGCCAGGGCGTAATAAGACTGGCAGCGATGCCAGGAAAATAGCGCTGAGCAGTACGTACATCGGGATCATTTGCCAGCGCCAACCTTCGGTGAGCAGGTGCAGCCCGGTGAGCAGCAGGCTGATGGTGGGCAGTGCCTTAACTACCCGGGGACGCGGCGCGAAAAATGGCCAAAGCAGGTAGGCGGCCAACAGGATGGGTAGGATTATTTCAATAGGGCGCATGGCATTGATTCCGATCAGGATGAGTCTTTGTGAATAAAGTACTGAAAATTTCTGTGGGGGCGAATTTTACTCGAATACAACCAGTTTGGTCCTAAATTACTGGACTAATCATCCATACAGTGCCCGGCGCAAGGCCGAGATTTGCGCGCGCCGGAATTCGCGGGTGATGCTCGCGGCAGGTGCTGTCACGTCGAAGCCGTGGAAGCCACCCGTTACAACCATGGTCTCACAATTAATACCGGCTTCCTGCAGCCGCTGGGCGTACAACATATCTTCGCTGTGGAATAAGTCCAGACTACCCACCCCGATCCAGGCGGCTGGCAGGCCGGTGAAGTCTGCCCGTCTTGCCGGGACCGCATATTCCAGTGCGCTCTCAGCCCCGGTGGATGGACCCAGATAGGATGCCCAACCGAAACGGTTGGAGGCATGATCCCAGACGAAATGCGCAGGTTCGGGGGCTGTTGCTTCAGATGAGCTTTTATTATCGAGCATGGGATAGACCAACAGCTGGAAGGCAGGCCTGATTTCACTTTGGTCCAGGCAAAACTGGCAAAGCGCTGCTGCCAGGCCGCCGCCTGCGCTGGCGCCACCAATTGCCACCTTTTGTGGATCAGCCTTGAAGCGTGTGGCGTTGGCAATCATCCACTTGAAGGTCGTGTAGCCATCATTGAGCGCGGCTGGGTAGGGATGTTCCGGTGCCAGGCGGTAGTCGGGTGCGACCACCAGCAGGCCGGCTTCGCGTGCATATTCCATGCAGATGGCATCGTCCATTTCCGGACGTCCGATCACATAGCCGCCACCGTGCAGCCATAGCAGCATCGGCAAAGGTGCTGCTAGTTGGCTCGGACGATAGACACGCAGACGCATTTGACCGTCTTGTTCCCCAGCGGGGATGTTGATGGTTTCAACCAGCAGGTCTGCAGTCTGTGCCGTTGGCGGGCTGAGGCGCATCATCAGCCGCCAGAGCCAAAGGTTGCGGGTTTTCACCGGAAAGGATGGCCACATGGAGGCGGGCTTGCGTAGTTCAGGGTGGACAGTTTCGAGCGATGGTTTCATTGGTGGGGGAGACCTGTCATGAATCAGTGGGTGTACTTACAGTAGATTGCAGCCTATCACTTAGTTTCTGCCAGACCATTTGCATCAGCAGCCCGGTTCGCCAAAAGGCCACCGCGGCCATTCCATGGGCGAACACAGCAAAAACAGGAGGCGTTTGGTAGGTGTAATAGGTCCAACATTCTCGCGTGGTTCCCCACAGCTCCAGGTAGTAGCCCAAACCCGACCCGGCAATAAACACCAGCAGGGTTTTACGCCGGCTGGGTGGGGTTAGGATCATCAACGCGCAGATTAACAGGGCGACCAGGGTGTAGGACTTATCCATGGTTGGCGCGACGAACTGCAGCATGAGGATGTAAAAAGTGCCAAAGACCAGCCCATAGCTGCCGATATCCAGCAGTCGGTATCCTGGTATCTGGCGCGCGGCTGGGGTGAGCCGGTTAATCAGTGCATCGAGGGCGCGGGTGATACGGTCGATCGAAAGCGAGGCGATCGGCCAGGCTGGGATGATCCACAACGGTGGTCTTTCGGCTGTGTAATAAAACCACAGGTTGGTTTGGGTCCCCCAGCTCTCGATGACCAGTCCACCACACAGGCCGACTAAAATGATCAGGCTATCACTGCGCAGATCAGCGCGTGCCATGATTGTCAGGGACATGAAGCCAAAGATACCGAGCAGCAGCCAGTCAATATAAAAATACCATGGATAGCTGCCGTCAATAACCGAAAAGTAATCCACTACCAAAGGCCACCAGATATATACGATCAGCAGGCAGGTAAGCAGAAAGATGCTGAAGAGGGTATAGGACTGCCGGTTGAGACCTAACAGTGACCGGATGGTTTTCATACTTTCTTGATGATGGTTTAACTTTTCTTGAGCCGGTTGGCCAGTACCAGGATGAAGATGCCAACGATGGCAGCGGCAGCCCCATTGTAAGCCCACTGGATCTGACCGGTCATAAAGCTGCCCGGCAGGATGTTAACCCCTTGCAGAATCCAAACCACGCCGATAGTTAACAGGAAAAAGCCAGCGAAATTGAGAAAGTTCTTTACCATGTGAAACTCCTATAATGTTGAATAAATTTTACCCGTTTGAGTGTAATTCATTTATGGAAGTGTGGGCGGCCAACCATTCGGCACGCCTGCCAAAAAGGCCGGGGACGGCTTGGTTGGCATCGTGGATCAGTTTTTGCAGGTCGGCGGTCAGCAATTGGCCATTTTCCACCAACACCTGGCCGGCCACCATGGTCATATCCACATCGCCACCTTGCACAGCGTGGACAAGATTGTGATGCAAGTTACCGTCCTGGCCGTTTAAGAAGGGGGTCATGCGCGGGGTATTGGTGCGGATTGCGATAAGGTCGGCTTGTTTGCCCACCTCGATCGAACCAACCTGCTTGTCCAACCCCAGCGCGCGAGCGCCGCCAATGGTGGCCATGCGGCAAACTGACCAGGCATCCAGGGCGGCGGCATCCAACGATGAAAGTTTGGCGAGCAGCGAGGCGGTTTTCATTTCCTCGAACACATCGAGGTTGTTATTCTCTTTCTCCCCGTCAGTTCCCAGGCCGACGTTAATACCGGCTTTGAGCATATCTTCGACGCGGGCTGCGCCGCTGGCCAATTTCATGTTGCTGATCGGGTTGTGCGCTACGCCCACCTGATGTTGGGCGAGGATCTCAATTTCATGGTCAGAGAGCCAGACGCAGTGCGCTAACAGGGTGCGTGGGGCATCCAGCAAGCCAAATTTCTGCAGGGCTTCCACGGGCCGGCATTGGTGGCGGCGTTGGGTTTCATCCACATCGAAGCGGCTTTCGTTGCTGTGGGTATGGAAGCCTACCCCATACCGTTGAGCGATGGCGATGGCACGCTTCGATGCTTCGGGTGAGGCGTAAAACATGTGTTCCAGACCTACCCACACCTGAATGCGCCCATCACAGCCGCCATGCCATTCACGGATGAGGGCTTCATTGGTGTCGAGGGTCTCGAAATAATCATGGGCAGGGTGTTCGGCCACGTAAGGGACCAGCACGGCGCGGATGCCAAGTGTTTCAGCGGCGCGGGCGCTGCCATGCATGTACCTCCACATATCCACTATGGTGGTGCTGCCTGAGAGCAGCGCTTCGGCGTAACACAAGTTGGAGGCGATCTCGGCTTCATCGGCGCGCAGCACACGATGCATGGGGTCGATGTAACGCTGAAGCCATTCCCAGACGGGCAACCCTTCGGCGGTTCCACGCAGCAAACCCGAATGGGCATGTGCGTTGATCAAACCGGGCATCAAAAGCCGGTTATCCAAGCGGCGAACGGGTACAGCGGGGTTGGCTGCCAACAAGGTTGGGGCAGTGCCCACGGTCTGGATGCGGCCATGGCGATCGATCAGAACGGCTCCATCGGGAATCACCGTATTGATGGGATCCATGGTGAGCAGGGCATCAGCGTGCAGGATAATTGGGTTCATAGGCGCATTTGTTTGGTATATGAAAAAGAATAAAAAGTGCTCGGCTGTGCGGAGCCTGCAGGGTGGGCGGAAAACTCAAGATGCCGGCCTGGGTATATTCGGGCGAGATTAATTCCATACCCGGCTCACTTTTGGGATGATTTCGTTTCCATCAGAGTGACGAGCGAATCTAGTTTTCGTGTGCGCGCAAATTCGATCGGCGTCTGGCCCCCATTGGATTTGATCGTCAGGTCTGCCCCGGCTTCAATAATCACCCGGGCGGTATCGAGGTGGCCTTGCCAGATGGCATCGTGCAGGGCGGTGTAACCGTTATAGGGCCCCTGCCGATTGATCTCAATCTTGTGGGCAATCAACAAGCGCGCTGCACCGGTACGCCCGGCGTAAGCGGCGGCATGCAGGGCGGTGGCTTTCATACCCGGGTCCAGCGCGGAGACATCTGCGCCTGCTTCGAGCAGTTCCTTTAGAATTTCATCGTGGCCTTCATAGGCCGCCATGATCATCGGCGAGTCGCCATTCGCATCGGCCTGGTTTACATCCACACCCTGGCTTATCAGGTTGGTTACCTGGGGTAAATCGCCGCTCTTTACGGCTTTCATTAATTGAGTCACGGTAAACCTCTCTATGGGTAAATTGTTATAGGAATAAGGTTTCTCTATTGTAACCAAAAGAATCTCCTGTGGATATAGGCGAAGCCGGGCGAAGCCGGGCGAAGCCGGGCGAAGCCGGGGGTTGTTAAAAATGTCAGGGTAAAACCGGCCAACACAAAATGAGATTCTTCGGTATAATACAGTTTCGCCGTCATTCTGTGTGGAATGATGGTTTTTCCATTTCTATACGATTCCATTTTACCAGGAGCAATCGATGTCGCCCGCTCTGTCCAAAAAGAATTACGCGCGTATCGCAGTTGATCTGCATCTGCCCAACCTGATTGAAGTGCAGCTCGATTCGTTCGAGCGCCTCAAGCGCGAAGGTCTTGGTGAACTTTTTCATGAAGTGTCGCCAATTGAATCATATAACAAGGGTATGAAGTTATATTTCCCCAGCCGCAGCCCGGAATCACAGGAATGGGAGCTGAAATATTGGTTTGGCGATCCCAAGCACACCATTGAAGAGTGCGTTGAGCGTGACCTGACCTATTCCAGCCCGTTGTATGTATCCGTGCTCCTGGCCGGCCCGGATGTTCCCGAGCCAATCAAGCAGGACATTTTCCTGGGCGATTTCCCGGAAATGACCGACAAGGGTACTTACATCATCAATGGCACCGAAAGAGTGGTGGTCAGCCAGTTGATCCGTAGCCCAGGCGTGTACTTCGAAGCGCCCTCTGACCGCTCTACTGGTCGGGCTCTGGCCATGGCCAAGCTGATCCCAGATCGCGGCGCCTGGATGGAATTTGAAACCCGCAAAAATGATTACATCATCCTGAAGTTCAACCGCAAGCGCACCGTGCCGATTACGGTCTTCCTGCGTGCCCTGGCCGCCATTGACGATGGTAATTCAGATTCGATCCTCAAAACCGGGTCCGATGAAGAAATCATGGCGCTCTTCCAGGATGTTGATAACAACCCAGATCGCATGTTCATTCCCTCGACCCTCAAGCAGGAGCCCGAGTGGGATCTTTCTGGAAACCAGACCATTGCACAGGCTGCCTTGATTGAATTCTTCAAGCGTATGCGCCCGGGCGATCCGGCCACGCTGGATAACGCGCGCGCCTTCCTGGAAGAGCAGCTCTTCGATCAACGTCATTATGACCTGGAGCGGGTGGGTCGTTACAAGCTCAACCAGAAGCTGGATTTGAACATCCC
The DNA here is from genome assembly GCA_903908605.1 of uncultured Anaerolineae bacterium. Taxonomy (GTDB): domain Bacteria; phylum Chloroflexota; class Anaerolineae; order Anaerolineales; family Villigracilaceae; genus UBA5195. The sequence goes on along the minus strand of CAIVSQ010000441.1, from coordinate 13,937 downwards.
GATCCCGCACCGTACCATTACAAAAAGCGATGTTATTCGCCTGGTTCGGCGCATGATCCTGATCAACAACAATGTTGAGCACGCCGATGACATCGACCACCTGGGTAACCGCCGCGTAAAGACCGTTGGCGAATTGATCCAGAACAAGCTGCGTATTGGTTTGCGCCGCATGGAGCGCGTCATCAAGGAGCGCATGTCCATCCGCGACCAGGAACAGCTCTCCCCGGTGACGTTGGTGAACATCCGCCCGGTTGTGGCCGCCCTGCGCGAATTCTTTGGCTCCAGCCAACTTTCCCAGTTCATGGATCAGACCAACCCACTGGCTGAGCTGCGCCACAAGCGCACCCTCTCGGCCCTTGGCCCAGGCGGTCTGCGCCGCGAGCGAGCCGGCTTTGACGTGCGCGATGTGCACCACTCGCACTACGGCCGTATTTGCCCTATTGAAACTCCTGAAGGCCCGAACATCGGTTTGATCGGCCGCCTTGCTTCCTTTGCGCGGGTGAATGAATATGGTTTCATTGAAACCCCCTATCGCCGCGTGGTCAAAATCATGCGTTCGACCGATCCTGACCTGGTCAACCGCACTTTGCGCGAGGATGTGACTGTAAACGGCGAGGTAATCGCCAAGTCCCTAACCCGCGTGGATGCTGCCCTGGCTGCCAAGTTGGCCAAATTGGACCGTGAACTGCTGTTGGTTCCCTTCGTTTCTGGCAATGAACCAGAATACCTCTCTGCAGATGCGGAAGACAAATTCGTTATCGCGCAGGCCAACGCCGTGCTGAATGATGATGCCGAGTTTGTTGGCAACCGTGTTTCCTGCCGGTTCCATTCAGGTTTCATCTTTACCTCCCCTGAAAACCTGGATTACATGGACGTAGCTCCCCACCAGGTTGTGGGTATCAGCGCCGCTTTGATCCCCTTTCTTGAACATGACGATGCCAACCGAGCCTTGATGGGCTCCAACATGATGGCGCAGGCCGTGCCGCTGGTGCGTCCTGAAATCCCAACCGTTTCGACCGGCATGGAATACTACGCTGCGCTCGATTCGGGCCAGGTGGTTGTAGCTGATGCCGATGGTGAGGTTCTCTCTGTCACCGGCAAGGAAATTGTGCTGCGTGAAAATGTAGGCGGGTTGCGCACTTACCAGTTGCGCAAATACCAGCGTTCCAATCAATCGACTTGTATCGATCAACGCCCCGCAGTGGTCAAGGGTCAAATTGTCCGCAAGGGCGACATCATCGCCGATTCTTCTTCCACTGATAACGGCGAACTGGCCCTTGGTCAGAACGTGGTGGTAGCTTTCCTCTCTTGGGAAGGCGGCAATTTTGAAGACGCGATCTTGATTTCAGAACGACTTGTGCAGGAGGATCGTTTCACCTCTGTGCATATTGAAAAGTACGAAGTGGAAGCCCGCGATACCAAGCTGGGTCCAGAAGAAATTACGCGTGACATCCCCAATGTGGGTGAAGACGCCATCAAGGACTTGGATGAGAGCGGTATTATCCGCCTTGGTGCCGAAGTTGGCCCGAACGACATCCTGGTTGGTAAGATCACACCCAAGGGCGAAAAAGAACTGACCCCTGAAGAACGCCTGCTGCGCGCCATCTTTGGCGAGAAATCCCGCGACGTGAAGGATACCTCCCTGCGCATGCCGCATGGAGAACGTGGCAAGGTAGTGGATGTGAAGGTCTTTACACGCGAAGACAACGCTGATCTCTCGGCGGGTGTCGATAAGATGGTGCGTGTCTCGGTTGCCCAACGTCGCAAGATCACCGCGGGTGACAAGATGGCCGGTCGCCACGGAAACAAGGGTGTTATCTCGCGCGTTGTACCGGTTGAAGATATGCCTTTCCTGGAAGACGGCACACAGGTTGACCTGATCTTGAATCCGTTGGGTGTACCCGGTCGTATGAATATTGGACAGGTCTTGGAAGTGCACCTGGGTTGGGCTGCCAAGCGTCTTGGTTACCGCGCCATTACCCCCGTGTTTGATGGTGCAAAAGAAGAAGAGATTGAAGCCGAACTCGCGCGCGCCTGGCTGGTGGATGAAGCCTGGAGAGTTGCAGCCACCAGTGCCTGGGATTGGTTGCTCGACCAGGAATATGAGCCAGAATCCATTCGTGATGATGATGAAGTCCGCGGCATGTATCTCGAATCATGGCTTGGTGGACGTGGTTATGATGTTAACCGCTTGTCCATCGATCCGGATTACACCCGCCGATCAACGGTGAGTGAATGGCTGAAGGATAACGGCTACAAACCTGAAACCATCCTGGCTTTTGAAATTCCAAAAGTGAGTGATCGTGTCCAGATGGATGCCAATGCCATGGAAGCCTGCCACAAGCTGTGGCTCAAATCCATGACTGAGAGCGAGGCATTCAAGGATACGCTCACTATTGATCTGGAAAACCTGAACGCAGATAACCTGGTCAGTGAAGCCATGCGCGTCATGCAAGAAACCCGTGTGCCGGTCCCGACTTTGGGCAAGCAGACGCTGCGCGATGGCAAGACCGGTGAAGCCTATGATCAGGCAGTGACCGTCGGCGTGATGACCGTACTCAAGTTGCATCACCTGGTGGAAGACAAGGTACATGCGCGCTCCACTGGTCCATACAGCCTGGTTACCCAGCAACCGCTGGGTGGTAAGGCTCAGTTCGGTGGTCAGCGCTTTGGTGAAATGGAAGTTTGGGCACTGGAAGCTTATGGTGCCGCCCACACCCTGCAGGAAATGCTGACTGTCAAGTCGGATGATGTCCAGGGTCGTGTCAACACGTATGAAGCCATCGTGAAGGGCGAGCAAATTGAAGAACCGAGCATCCCGGCATCCTTCCGGGTGTTGGTCAAGGAACTTCAATCTCTCGGCCTGGCAGTCGAAGCAGTCAACGAAGGTGGTGACATCGTGAAATTTGGCAAGGATGAGGAGAAGGTCCACCCGCCCAAGCTGGGGACCGGCTTGCTGGGCCTGGGAGAAGACTTGATGAAGATGCAGTAACATTCCTTGACTTCACTTTGTGGCTGTGATAAAATATCCAGCCGTTGCATGTAGGCAGAAGACCGCTTATTTGCCAAGTAAATAAAGTGAGGCCATCATTCTTGACAAGATGGCCTCACTATTTGATCGAAAAAACAAACCTTTTCATTAATTATGCAGGAACATTTTCTCGGAGGCGCAAGTGCCCACAATTAATCAACTGATCCGCAAGGGTCGCCAGTCCAAGAAGGTCAAGAGTAAAGCTCCCGCTTTGCAGTACACCCTCAACACCTACAAGCAGCGCCGTTTCCGTCAGGCCGGCGGCGCCCCACAAAAACGTGGTGTTTGCACCGTCGTACGTACCATGACCCCTAAAAAGCCGAACTCGGCGTTGCGCAAGATTGCCCGCGTTCGTCTTACCAATGGTATCGAAGTGACAGCTTACATCCCAGGTGAAGGTCACCAACTCCAGGAACACTCGGTTGTTCTCGTGCGCGGTGGTCGTGTTAAGGACCTGCCCGGTGTGCGTTACCACATCGTTCGTGGTTCCCTGGATACGACTGGTGTCGCCAAGCGCCGCCAGAGCCGCTCGAAGTACGGCGCCAAGCGCCCGAAGTAAGTCATTATTTGCAACCCTAGATATTAGTTAACCAACACGGAGTTTTGGTATGCGTAGAGGAAAGCCCGAAGTTCGACCGATCATCCCTGACTTGCGGCACAATAGTGTTGTGCTTGCCACATTCGTCCAACACATGATGATGCGCGGCAAGAAAAGCCTGGCGATGCGTTTGATGTACGATACCCTGGATATCATCCAAGAAAAATCCGGCAAATCTGGTATCGAAATTTTTGACTCAGCAATGAAGAATGTTGGCCCGGTCATGGAAGTGCGCCCACGTCGTGTGGGTGGTGCTACCTACCAGGTCCCGATGGAAGTACCGGCCGAACGCCGCATGACCCTCGCCATTCGTTGGATTCTTTCATCCTCCCGCTCTCGCGCTGGAAAGTCCTTCCCCGAGAAGCTGGCTGGTGAGTTGATGGATGCTGCCACCAACCAAGGCGCTGCTATTCGCAAGCGCGAAGAAACGCACAAGATGGCTGAAGCCAACCGCGCGTTTTCTCATTACCGCATGTAGTTTTTTTCTTTCGGAACAGAGGTTTAAAGAATGCCACGTAAGTACCCGCTCGAAAAGTATCGCAATATTGGTATCATTGCTCATATTGACGCCGGTAAAACGACAACTACTGAGCGTATTCTCTTCTATACCGGTAAAACACATCGCATAGGCTCGGTGGATGACGGCACAACTGTCACCGACTGGATGGTCCAAGAGCGTGAGCGTGGTATTACCATTGTATCTGCCGCTGTATCGGCAGAATGGAACGGCTATCAGATCAATATCATTGATACGCCAGGCCATATCGACTTTACCGCTGAAGTTCAGCGTTCTATGCGTGTTCTGGATGGTGGCGTAGTAGTATTTGATGCCGTTCAGGGTGTTGAACCACAATCCGAAACGGTATGGCGTCAGGCCGACCGCTACGGGGTGCCCAGAATCTGCTTCATCAATAAGATGGACCGTGTTGGTGCATCCTTTGAGCGCTCAGTTGAGTCGATCAAGGTGCGCCTGGGTGCCAACCCAATTCCGGTGCAGTTGCCGATCGGCGTTGAAGCTACCTTCAAGGGTGTAGTCGATTTGTTTGGAATGAAGGCAATTTATTGGGAAGATGAACTGGGCCGCGAGCCGCGTGAAGGCGAAATTCCTGCCGATATGCTCGAGGCCGTTCAGGAAGCCCGCCATTTCATGGTTGAAAAAATCGCCGAAACTGACGATGATCTGACCATGCGCTTTCTCGAAGGCGAAGAAATTGGTGTTGCTGATCTCAAAGCGGCGCTGCGTAAGGCCGTTATTGCCGGGAAGGCCAATCCTTGTTTCTGCGGTTCTTCACTGAAAAACAAGGGTGTTCAGCCTGTGTTGGATGCTGTCATCGAATTGCTGCCTTCGCCCGTGGATGTTATTCCCATGAAGGCAACCAACATCGATAATCCTGATGATGTGATTGAACTTACAGCAGATGATGACTCTCCGTTGAGCGCGTTGGTCTTTAAGATTGTGACTGACCCCTATGTGGGTCGTCTCGCTTACTTCCGCGTTTACTCCGGAAAGTTGACTCAAGGTACGACAGTAAATAACAACTCCAAGGGCAAACGTGAGCGGATTGGTCGTTTGATCCGTATGTACGCCGATCGCCGCGAGGATGTGGACGAAGTGATGGCCGGAGATATCGCTGCTGCCTTGGGTTTCAAGGAATCCTTCACTGGCGATACCCTCTCCGAAACTCAATATGTGTTGGAAAGTATTTCCTTCCCCGAGCCCGTTATTTACATTGCTGTCGAGCCGAAAACGACCACCGACCAAGAAAAAATGGGCGAGGCTCTTAGGAAGCTTTCAGAAGAAGATCCCACCTTCCGGGTTCGTTCTGATGAAGTAACCGGCCAGACGATTATTGCCGGGATGGGTGAACTCCAGCTGGAAGTTATGGTCGATCGTATGCTGCGCGAATTCAAGGTGCACGCCAATATCGGCAAGCCACGCGTAGCTTATCGTGAATCGATCACACGCAAGGTAGATAAAGTCAACCTGAAGTACGCCAAACAATCTGGCGGTCATGGCCAGTATGGTCATGTCGTCCTCAGTATGGAACCCGGTGAACGTGGTTCTGGTGTTGTATTTGAAAATAAGATTGTTGGCGGTACCATCCCCAAAGAATATATCCCGGCAGTCGAAAAAGGTGTCAAAGAGGCCTCAGAAAGTGGTGTCTTGGCAGGTTATCCGGTGGTAGACCTGAAAGTCTCCCTGATCGACGGCTCCTTCCACGAAGTTGACTCGAACGAAATGGCCTTTAAAATGGCTGGTTCGATGGCTTTCAAGGAAGGCGTTCAGCGTGGCGGCCCCGTCTTGCTCGAGCCGATTATGAAAGTGGAAGCCGTTGCTCCTGAAGATTATTTGGGTGCAATCATTGGTCAGCTGAATGGCCGCCGAGGCATTATCCTGGGTATGGAAATTCGCCCTGGTAATGCTCAGGCTGTCAATGCGATGGTTCCTCTGGGTGAGATGTTCGGTTATGCAACTGAACTTCGTTCCGCGACACAGGGTCGTGGTGTCTTCTCAATGGAATTTGACCACTATGCGCCTGTCAGTGATGCTGTAGCGCAAGAACTTATCAAGGCATAATTTTCTTTCAAGAAACAATAAGGAGCGATTATTCATGGCGAAGCAAAAGTATAACCGCAACAAGCCTCATCTCAATGTGGGAACGATGGGGCACATCGACCACGGTAAGACGACCCTGACAGCGGCGATCACGAAGTATTGTGGTTTGTTGGGTAAGGCAGATTTCCGCGCATACGACTCGATTGACAATGCGCCGGAAGAAAAAGCCCGTGGTATCACGATCAACATTGCACATGTGGAATATGAGACCGAAAAGCGTCACTATGCCCATGTCGATATGCCTGGTCACCGCGACTATATCAAAAACATGATCACAGGTGCAGCGCAGGTAGATGGCGCGATCCTGGTGGTAGCGGCGCCCGATGGCCCGATGCCTCAGACGCACGAACATGTTCTTCTGGCTCGCCAGGTGAACGTGCCGAGCATTGTGATCTTCTTGAACAAGATCGACCTGATGGACGACCCGGAACTGTTGGAACTGGTTGAGCTGGAACTGCGCGAACTGCTGACAAAGCAGGGCTTCCCGGGTGATGAAACCCCGATCGTGCGTGGCACTGCCCGCGCGGCGCTGGAAAGCACCTCGACTGATCCGAACGCTCCTGAATATGCGCCGATCCGTGAACTGCTGCGCGTAGTGGATGAGTACATTCCTCAACCGACGCGCGAAACTGAGAAGCCGTTCATGATGGCTGTTGAAGACGTGTTCTCGATTAAGGGACGCGGAACTGTTGTGACCGGTCGTATCGACCGCGGTCACATCAAGGTTGGTGAACCGGTTGAGATCGTTGGGCTGCGCCCGACGCGCGATTCCGTCTGCACCGGCGTTGAAATGTTCCACAAGCAATTGGATGAAGGCATGGCTGGCGATAACGTGGGTCTGCTGCTGCGCGGTATTGAGCGCATCGATGTGGAACGCGGTCAGGTAGTATCGAAGCCGAAGTCGATCACCCCGCACAAGAAATTCCTTGCGGAAGTGTACGTGCTGAAGAAGGAAGAAGGCGGACGTCACAAGGCTTTCTTCACTGGCTACCGCCCGCAGTTCTACATCCGAACCATGGATGTGACCGGCGACATCAGCCTGCCGGAAGGTGTGGAAATGGTTATGCCTGGCGATAACGTCAACCTGACTGTGGAATTGATCGTTCCGGTTGCGCTCGAGCAGGGTATGAAATTCGCCATCCGCGAAGGCGGTTTGACCGTGGGCGCTGGTGTCATCACCAAGATCATTCAGTAATTCGAAAGTAAGGTAGTAAGATGGCTTCCAAGAAAAAAGATGTTCGCCCAGTTATTACATTGCAGTGCGGTGAGTGCAAGGAACGTAATTACACCACCCAGAAGAACCGCCGCAATGATCCCGGCCGCATGGAACTGAGCAAGTACTGCCCGCGCTGCCAGAAGCACACTTCACACCGCGAAACCAAGTAATTTCGTGCCGCGTGTGACGCGATCGCAAGGTTGCGTCACACGCAGGGCACATTTTAGGCCAGTGGCTCAATTGGTAGAGCTCTCGTCTCCAAAACGAGCGGTTGTGGGTTCAAGTCCTGCCTGGCCTGCCAGATAAAAAGCGAAACGCCGTCTCCCCCGTACCGGGGAATACGTGAGGCGGCGTTTTAGCCGTGACAATAAGGAGCGTAACTTGACTGAGAAAAAGAATAACCCATTCGCTCTGTTTTATCGCGAAACGGTTGGCGAACTCCGCAAGGTGAGCTGGCCTTCTCGTGATGAAGCTATGAACCTGACGATGATTGTTTTGGTTGTATTAACTGGAATGGCCCTTGTCCTTGGCGCCATCGACCTGATTGGTGAACAGTTACTGCAACTGGCGTTAGGTCTCTAATTTCCGAAAGATGAGGCTCCTATGAGCGCGCAAGACCAACGTGAAACACGCCGCAAAAAAACAGGCGGAAAAACTTCCCAGTCGGAAGCGTCGAATTCTATTGATGCTTCCGAAGTACCTGTTGAATCTACGGATGGCCCCGCCTGGTATGTGATACACTGCTATTCAGGGTATGAAAACAAGGTTCGGCATAACCTGGAACAGCGCATTGAAACCATGGGCATGAAGAACATGATCTTTGATGTTGTCGTGCCTACCCAGGAAGAAGTTGAAGTTCGTGATGGCAAGCGCCGCGTGGTTGAGCGTCACATCTTCCCTGGTTATGTATTGGTAAGCATGACTCTGACGGAAGAATCCTGGTTTGTGGTCCGTAACACTCCAGGTGTGACCGGTTTCGTGGGTATGGGTAACCAACCGACACCGCTGCGACCCGAGGAAGTGAACCAGATTATCAAGCGTATGGAGGCTGAAGTGCCCACCGTGAAGGTGAACTTCAAAGTCGGCGAGCGCGTGCGCATCGTGGACGGGCCTTTCAATGATTTCCGTGGCATGGTTGCGGAAATTGACAATGAACGTACCAAGGTGCGTGTGATGGTCAATTTCTTTGGCCGCGAAACACCGGTGGAACTGGATTTCCTACAAGTAGAGAAAGCGTAACCCGCCAACCGGCTGAGGTTACTTGGGAGGGTGCTCCCCAATCACCCGCTAAAACCACAACGTACCGGGCGCAGAAGACCCGGCACAAGGAGCAAGCATGGCAAAGAAACTAAAAACAATCGTTCGTCTCCAGCTTAACGCTGGAAAAGCCAACCCGGCGCCCCCCGTGGGTCCGGCCCTGGCTGGTCACGGCCTGAATATTATGGCCTTCTGCAAGGAATATAATGCGCGCACTTCCAGCCGCCCGGGCGAATTGATCCCGGCTGAAATTAGTGTGTACACCGATGGTTCCTTCACTTTTATTCTCAAGACCCCGCCTGCGGCGTTCCTGATCCGCAAGGCTGCCGGTGTTGAGAAGGGTTCTGGCGTGCCGAACAAGGACAAGGTTGGTAAGTTGAACCGTGTCCAGGTGAAGGCAATTGCTGAAGCCAAGATGAAAGATCTGAACGCCATTGATGTTGAAGGCGCTATGAAACAGATCGAAGGCACCGCCCGCTCGATGGGCATCACGATCGTAGAATAAATTCAGGTGGGAGGGCCGCATCTGGCGGTCCGTTTGCACCACGGAGGTTGAAATGGCAAAACACGGAAAGAAATACATGGCCGCTCTGGCCAAAGTGAATATCGACGAATTGTATATGCCGGTAGATGCGATCAATCTTGTGAAGGAAACTGCCGTCACCAAGTTTGATGCAACTGTGGAAGTTCATTTGCGCATGGGTCTCGACCCACGCCAGGCTGACCAACAGGTTCGTGATGTGGTCGTGCTGCCGAACGGCCTGGGCAAGACGGTGCGCGTGGCTGTCTTTGCACAGGGCGAAGGCGCTGTGGCTGCCCGCGCTGCAGGTGCCGAAGTGGTTGTCGATGACGACGAAACCTTCGCCCGCATCCAGGGTGGTTGGCTTGAATTCGATGTGGCGATCGCCACCCCTGACTTGATGGGCAAGGTTGGTCGCCTGGGCCGTGTACTCGGTCCGCGTGGCTTGATGCCTAACCCCAAGGCTGGTACGGTTGTGCCTGCTTCTGACATCGCCCGTGCGATCAATGAAGCCAAGGCTGGCCGTGTTGAATTCCGTCTTGATAAGACCGCCAACATTCATGTGCAGGTTGGCAAGGCATCCTTCCCGAGTGACAAACTGCTGGAAAACTTCGCCGTCCTGATGGAAGCCATCAAGAAGGCTCGCCCGTCTGGCGCCAAGGGTTTTTACATTCGGCGCATCACGCTGGCCGCCACCATGGGACCTGGCATTAAAGTTGAGCCTAATGCGGCTCAGAACATGCAAGCTGACGAGTAATTTGTTACTCGATATGCTCCACTGACAATCGACTTCGCCCAAGACAGCGGGTGCCCGCCTTAAGGCAGGCTTAATTTCCTGCTCAGGTGAAGACTGAGAGAAATCTCCCATCCCCTCACAGGGATCAAAAGTCTTTGCCTGGCGATTGTCAGGCAAAGACTTTTAAGGAAAGGAGGTAAAAACTTTGGCTCTCTCTAGACAGAAAAAAGAGCAGGTGCTTGCTCAGTATCAAAAATGGATAGACAACAGTCAGGCAGTTGTGCTGGTGGAATATACCGGCATAAAGATGGCTGATCTGGATAATATTCGCGCCAAGCTTCGTGACACCGGTGGCGAATTCCACATCATCAAGAACACGTTTGCGCGCAAGATATTCCAGGATAATGGAATGTCGGTGCCCGATGGTTACTTGAAGAAAAGCACCGCCGTCGCATTTGCATTCACTGATGCGGCCGCTACGACCAAGGCCCTGACTGATGCGACCGTTAAAATGGACGCAATCAAGTTGAAGGGTGGTTTCCTGGGGAAACAAGCGATTTCCACCGCGCAGGTCAAATCCCTGGCAGATCTACCCCCGCTGCCCGTCGTCCGCGCCCAACTGCTGGGCACTTTGCAGGCTCCCGCCAGCAAACTTGTCCGCACCCTGGCCGAACCGGCCCGCTCACTTGCATACGTATTACGGGCAAATTCCGAAAAGGCCCAGGCTGCCGCGTAATGGTTACGCCGCAGGTTATCCATCATTTTCATCCAACAATTTCTCTGACTGTAAGGAGTTTTTAAGAAATGGCTGCTAATCTCGAAAAGATCGTAGAAGAACTGAGCGCGCTCTCCGTCCTGGAAGCCGCTGAACTTGTCAAGGCTCTCGAAGCCAAGTGGGGCGTTTCTGCCGCCGCTCCTGTCGCCGCCGCTGCTGCTGGCCCTGCCGCTGCTGCTGAACCCGATGAAGAACAGACCGAATTCGACGTGATCATCAAGGACGCTGGCCCCAAGAAGATTGAGACCATTAAGGTCATCCGCCAGCTGACCAGCCTGGGCCTTGGCGAAGCCAAGACCATGGCCGAAACCGCCGGTGGCAAGGTTCTGACCGGTGTGGGCAAGGAAGCTGCGTTGGAAGCCAAGAAGAAGCTTGAAGAAGCTGGCGCTGTCATCGAAGTTGCCTAGTTTTTGAAGCAAAAATAATAAAAAAAAGACGTTCCGTTGAGGAGCGTCTTTTTTTTGGTTTAATTTCGGCCGAGCGGTTTGAGCACGGATGAGGCGACTTACATGGACATGGCGCCGACTTTGCGGATGACCATGACCACCTTGCCCTTGATCTCGAGCCGGGCAGTGCTCTTGAGCATGATGGGCTGCATGGTGGGGTTGGCGGGCTGCAGGCGATAGCCGTCGCGTTCCTTGTAGAAGTATTTGAGGGTGGTTTCATCGTTGTCGGCGATCCAGACGGCGACCATGTCTCCGTTGCGGGCTTCGCTGTTGTTTTCGATCTTGCGCATGATTACGATGTCACCATCGTTGACCATGGCGTCGATCATCGAGTCACCCTGGACTTCGAGGGCGAAGAGGCCGTCGACCTTTTTTGCGGGCAGCATGGAGCGGGCGATGTCGACCGATTCTTCCGCGCCGTAGTAGCTAAAGTCGGAGGCGGGGGTGGGAATGGGCAGGCTTGCACCAATACGACCGATGACCGGGACCTTGAGAAAATCATTGATCACACTGGCAGCCGTGGAAGCGGCGGTGTGCAGGGTGTTGCCAAGCTCGGCGATTTTTTCGGGTACCACGCGCAAGCCGCGCGAGATACGACGGTCGCGTTCGATATAGCCCCATTTTTCGAGTTGTTCGAGATAGTAGTTGACCACCGATGTGGAGGTGATCATGGTGCGTTCGCCAATCTCTCGAATGGAGGGGGGATAGCCTTCGTTTTCAGAATATTCCTGGAGCAATGCGAGTATTTTCAAATGTCGTTCGCTCAGTCCTTTGGATTTTCGCACCATCATCATTTTACACTCCTGAATAGATAAACCGCTCATTCGTTCTAGTTATACCAATAATACTCGAATGCTTGTTCTATGTCAAGTGTTTTATAGAACAGAATATTTGCAATATGCTTCCTTCAGAATCTCCATGTTACTGGGTAAAGACGGGGTAAACTACCTCGATATGGAGCAGTTTTCACTTGTCGTTGCTGCTGGTGTTGGGCCATGCAGAGTGCAAGCGCATCTATTTTTGGAGCAGAATTTGGCAGAAATTTAAAAAATATTATTTGTATAGAAACATGCCGCCAAATACGATCTCGCGCAAAGTCGCAACGGTCGCTAAGAAGAGCTTTATTACGGGACAACCAGTCGTTTGGCGCAGGATGGGGCTGCGCGGACCACTGGTTAATCAATTTGATGATCATCGGTGTACTGCTGTGTGAGTGGTTAATCATTGATGAGGACAAAAAAATAACAAAATTCGCAGTAAATAGAATTTTGATGCAACCGTACTGGGGCAATACAATAAAAGCTAAAAATGGAAGGTATTAAAGAGTAAAATGGACTATGATTGGCAGACATGGAAGTTTGCCAGAGGAGCAGGGTGATTATGGGTGGCATGCAGGGAAGAGAGCAGAATAGCCAGGCGAAACTCATCCGCATGGGTACGGACCTGCCTTATGCCGGGCTTTCAGCAGCGCAGAAGCTGGATATTTATTTGCCTGCCGAAGGGGATGGGCCTTTTCCGGTGATTGTTTCGATTCATGGTGGTGCATTTATGTTCGGCGATAAGGCCGATGAGCAGGTACTGCCGATGCTGGAAGGGTTGAAACGTGGCTACGCGGTGGTCTCGATTAATTACCGTTTGAGCGGCGAAGCGAAATTCCCCGCGCTGGTGCAGGATGTGAAAGCGGCCATTCGTTGGGTACGCGCCAATGCCGGGCAGTGGGCCATGGATCCTGGGCGGATCTGTGCCTGGGGTGGTTCAGCGGGTGGTTACCTGGCGGCGATGGCCGGTGTTTCGGATGGGGTGACCGGGCTGGATGATTTGAGCCTGGGGAATGCCGAGGAAAGCAGCTGTGTGCAGGCCGTGGTGGATTGGTTTGGGCCGACGGATTTCCTGAAGATGGATGAGCAAATTGCTGCCGCCGGTTTACCGGCCAACCCGCAGCAGGCCCATAACGGGGAGCACTCACCGGAGTCGTTGCTGCTGGGTGCTGTGATTACCTCCATCCCGGGAAAAGTGATGACTGCCAACCCTGAAACATATATCAATGCTAACGCTGCGCCTTTCCTGATTCAACACGGTACGGCCGATGATATTGTGCCATGCTTGCAGTCGGTTTATTTTGCTCAAAAACTTACTGCGGTGTTGGGTCCTGGGCAGGTAAACCTGGACTTGTTGGATAGCGCTAAGCATGCCGATCCACGCTTCGGGGCAGCGGAAAACCTGGAGCGGGTCTTTTCCTTTTTGGATGGGATTCTGAAATAAGCTGGTGTGTTGCAGCTGCCACAGCCTGACCTCAAACGGTCGGGCTGTATTTATAATGCCTTGTTGCTTGACAGGGTGTGCAGATCCGTTTTTACGGGAGGATGAGGGTGTGGGATAACCGACGAATTTTATTCGTTTTGCCCTAACAGGGCCTGTTTAGGAGCTAGACGGGGGAGTGGGATGCCAAATTCGGCATGGAAATAGGATAAGTGGGTCATATTGCAATCAGGTTGTGAATCCCTATAATGATTTACTACCTAAATTATCCGAATAATAAATTGCCCCGGAGAGAGCTCCATGACCACTGAGCGCGCGGAATATAAATTTCAATGGCAGAATCCGTTTTTGTTGCAGACGATTTACCCGCTGCGTGAGACCAAGCTGCGGGATTTCCTGGTATTTTTCAAAGAAATTGACCTGTGGGCGGAATATAAGAATAAGAGTGATGCGCAGCTTGAGTTGGAGAAAAAGGGCTATAT
>CAIVSQ010000440.1 GCA_903908605.1 uncultured Anaerolineae bacterium | reverse complement strand
GAGCGTTTTGCAAAGGGCCGGGGTCATATAGATCGGTAGTGATGGCCGGGTCACTAACCATGGCTTCTTTGGCCTGGATGAGGCTAGTTATGAAGTCTTTGATAACGGTATCACCAGGGATATTGAGGGCGACGTTTTGATCGGGGCTTAATCCGCGCTGCATGACACCCTGGTCACCAGCATAGGTGACAACCTGGTGGGTTTGTGTCTGTCCGTAAAAATCTTTAAATGTCTTGGTTGCATCCTGAGTAATACTAAAGGGCTTGGTAGTTACCTTAAACCCAGCGAAGATATATTGATCATTGTGTTTCGAGTTACCAATTTCGACCGCTTCCTGGATTAGGGATTGAAGCTCCGTACCGAGGGTGGTCTGGCGTTCCTTACCGGTAATGGTGTCGTTTAGGCCTTTAAGGACGAGGGTGTTGGCGCGATTGGCGATGGTTTCGAGCTTGTCCATTGAAAAATCACTGGCATTCATCCAATCGCTGGTGCTATCTGTGGTACTGACATAGGATTCGACGGTGCGCAAATTTGAGCGCAGGCTGAGGCTTATGGATGCGTTAACAGGACTCTCTGCGGCGGTCTGGAATTGCTTGCCCGTGGAGATTTGGTTTTGAAGCTTGGCTTTCTTCTCCGCGGCATCCGCCATATTTTGAACTGCATTATCAACAATCATGCGGTTTGTGATTCGCATTTTAACTCCTTAAAACTATCGTCCAACCATACCCATGCGGTTGATGACCGTATCGAGCATTTCATCATAAGCCGTTAGTACACGGGCCGCAGCCTGGTAAGCCTTTTGCGTCCTGGCCATGTTGGCAGCTTCTTCATCCAGTGAGACACCGGAAGCAGATTCGCGCTGTAGATCGAGTGATTTCAACACAGCGCTCTGGTGAGTGGAATTTTCAGTCGCCCGCCGGGCCGCCAGTGCCCGATCGGTGACCAAGCCGTTGTAGTAATTATTCATGGTCACATTGACAGTGCCGCGCGCCATCACAGTGGCATCTTTTAACTTTGAGATCGCCAGGGCAATGTCATTTTTGCCGGCAACAAACGGGCCTGAGGATGTGGCAACCTTGCCAGGGTCCTGAATTTGGACGGCAATATTGGAAGCATTACCACCAGCCACAAAGAAGTTTTCAGGGGTAACGGTGGAGGGGCCATAACCGGTGATGTGAATGGCGTTCACTTCGCTGATGAACTTGGAAGCAACCGCATTCAGTTCGGTCTGTTGGTTTTTTAGAAAGGTGTCACGCACATCTAGAACACCTTTTAACTCACCACTGGGCAGAATGACCTTCTGGTTATCTTCCCAGAAGACATCCACCACAGTTGGATCGCCGCTGGTATTCTGAACAGTACGTAGTTTAAACGCATCATGGCCGACAACCAGTACATGTCCGCCGATGGAAACAGAGACTTCGCCATTTTTCTGTTCGTAGGAAACAGAACCGGTAAGCTGGGCAAGCTTATCGAGGGCGAGATCGCGTTTGTCCAACAAGTCATTGGGTTGATCGCCAACCGAAAGAACGCGGGAAATTTCGGCATTAAGGCTGGCAACATCACCGGCCAGGGCGTTGACCTGATCAACCTGATCTGAGACCATCAGATTTTGGTCAATACGGAGTTGATTAATTTGTTCGTAACGGCGTTTAAAACCGTTCGCGAGAGAATTGGCGTCATCTAGCAGGACGGTACGCAGGCTGGCATTGGTCGGGTCGTTGGAGAGAGCGCGCCAACCTGACCAGAATTGGTCAAATTTGGCAAGCATGCCATCATCGGATGTTTCGGTCATGATGGCTTCAAACTGCCCGAGGACGTTGCTTTGGGCTTCCCAGTTTTTTGATTCAGCCCCCACAGAACGATAGCGGCCATCAAAAAGTTGCAGGCTGAAGCGTTGAATACGATCAATTGTCACACCAGTACCGACCTGGCCGGGACCACCTTTTACATAATCAGATCCATTCACCGGGGCGGGAACTGTTGCAGTCAGGATAGCCGATTGACGCCGATACCCGGGGGTATTGGCGTTGGCAATATTATGTTCAATAATCTGCATGGCCTGGGACTGTGCCAGGACTGCCTGCAAAGCAATTGTGATGCCGGAAAGGTTGGGCATTTTGTTCCTCCTCAGACGCGGATCTCGATGCCAACACCTGCGGGTTCACGATTGAACTGTCCACTTTTTGGCGATCGATAACCAATCTCTGGTTGGAAAATGCTAATCAAGAAATCCTGGGTGGCTTTTAGCCATTCCATCTTGGTGGCAGCAATAGCCTGGTTAGCGCGGTTAAGTTCGCGCGCCTGGCTGGCTAGGCTGGTAATCCCTTCGGATAAATTCTTGACGCGGCTGGCTTCCTCGGCTTTGAAGAAGGGAAGAAGATCCCTTATGGAGGTATTTTCTGAGCGCAAGGATACGGATAAGGAGAGTTCCTGGACAATCTTGCGGCACCTATCCTCGAGCAGGTTGATACTGTCGAGAAGGACTTCCTTGTCTTCCACCACCTGGATGATGGCTTCAGGTTCATTCAGCAAGCAAACACGTTCTTTTTTGGTCAGGGCAATCAGTTCCTGTAAGGATCTGAATTGCCGCACCAATACTTCTTCCAATTCCATTCGATCTGTTGTGAATTTATTGTTCTCTGCCATGGGGCCCTCGAACGAACAACTATTTGGGATTTAGCCTGGCGACCAATTTTCCAGCGAGCTCGTTCATTTGTATGACGTAGCTTCCGCTTTCAATTTGCCTTTTCAACGAAGCAATGCGGCCGGTATCGGTATCATCCACATTTCCAAGGGCTACACGAGCCTTCGACAATAGGCGGGCATTACCTGACATTTCGGCCTTGTCTTGTCCAGCGCTAGCAACCTGGACGCCCTTGCGGTCGTCCTTCTTGTCTACGCGGCTGTTAAGGTCTGCCGGTTTGGTGGTAAGGGGTGAGATGCCGTTATTTTCGATTTTCATGGGTGGGTCCTCCAACAGGGATAAATGAATTCACATCCATATTATCGACCGCAATTGCAAAAACATTATGCCTTGCGCAGGTTGATTGCCTGCTGAATCATGGTGTCTGTCTGCTGGAATGCCTTTATGGACATGCTAAAGGCACGCTGAAGGGTAAGCAGGTGAGTCATTTCCTGGGAAAGATCGACATTGGATAACTCGACCGAGCCGCCGGTGATTACACCAAAGTTATCGCTGGCAGCCGCGCCGGTCTGCGCCTTGCCGGAGGAGGTAGTCTCCAACCAAACGTTGTTACCGTTATTGGTAAGGGCTGTGGGGTTGGTAAAGCGGTTGAGCTGAACGGTGCCAACTTCCACGCTCTTGCCGGTCTCATCCACTGCAGTGACCACACCATCCGCGCGGACGCTGATATCGGTCATTTTCGCGGTGATTTCGCCATCCCAGATCAATGGATAGCCAGCCGCTGTAACCAGTTTACGATTGGCATCCAAAACGAACTGCCCATCGCGGGTGTAGCCGGTTTTTCCATCCGGAAGTTTTACGCCGAAAAAGCCTTCGCCCTGGATAGCCCAGTCCAGCGGGTTTTCTGAAGTCTTGAGGGAACCCTCGCCAAGCATCAACTGGGTGCTGGTCAGCTTGTCACCCTGTTTCATTTGTTCAGTGAGAAGTTCCTGAAAATTGGAACGAGAGGTTTTATAACCGGCGGTGTTGACATTGGCCAGGTTGTTGCTGGTGACATCCAAGTCGCTGAGGCGGCTGAGGATATCTTGCCTGGATATGTTCAAGGTGTGATAAAGGGACGAAGACATGATTTCTCCTTACTAATTAACCAAGCCGGCCAAGAGAAGCAATGGTTTTGCCCAGAAGTTCATCCTGGTTTTGCACAATTTTTTGGGATGCCTCGTAAGAGCGGGCCACTTCCACCAATTGCGTCATAAGCTGAGATGGGTTGGCATTGGAGGCTTCGAGATAACCCTGGACCACCTGCGGAACTTCGTCGCTGGTGGATGCATCTGGTCCGGTGAATAAATTACCACCGGTGTGTTGAAGTTCTTCCTCGGGGGTTTTAAACGTGCCAAAACCCAACTGGGTAACCTTGGTTCCTTTGACGGTGATGGTGCCATCGGGCGCAACCGCTACATCACCTTCCGGCAAGGTAATCTCTTGCCCGGCACTATCGAGGACTTTGTAGCCCTCAACTGTCACAAGTTTATTATCAACATCACGAATAAAACGGCCATCGCGGGTATAACGATCGCCATCAGGTGTCTTTACCTTGAACATGGCGTTGCCTTCAATTGCAAGATCGAGCTGATTACCGGTATCCATCAGCGCACCCTGGCTGAAGTCGATGTATTCCCTGCTAATCTGCGCGCCCAGGCCAATCTGGCCAAGATTTTCCAGGTTGGCTATTGGGGTATTCTGGGGCGATTGAACATCCTGTTTCTGCATAAAATCCTCAACCGTGGTGAGGACCTGTTTGAAGCCGGGGGTTTGCAGGTTGGCAATATTGTGCGAGAGCACCTGTTGGCGAGCGGCATTGGTAATCATACCGGATACTGCGGAGTAGAGACCTTTTATCATGACTGGTTATCTCCTATCGGGAGCGGTTTTCTTCTGCTGAACATTGAGTACCAACTGGACCTCTTCGCGGGTCATGTTGAACTGGCGGGCGATATCTACATCGGGCATTTTGGCGCTGGCCATGGCGCCAATGAGACGATTGCGATCCATGATCGCTGAGGTTGGAATCTCCGCCTCGGGTGCGTTGACACGCGCCTGGGTGACCTGGAGCAAAGTTTTAAAATCCGACTGACCCATCAAACCGGTAGCCGGTGAAGCGGTTGGCACCTGGGCTGGGTTGGAGACCAAACCCTGGATTTGATCGACCACTGGCATCATACGCTTTGCTTGGGCCTGACGGTTCTGAGCAAGCGCTGTTTCCCGGGCTAATTGCAAAACATATAATGAGTCTTCGAGGGATACCTTTGGGATACTACTCATTTTTTATATTCGCTTTCAGGTTTAGGATGGCACGAGCATGCAATTGGCATACCCGGGATTCGGTGATTTCCAATACCTTACCAATTTCCTTGAAGGTAAGTTGTTCATTATAGTATAACGAAAGTATTAATTGTTCGCGTTCCGAAAGTCCTTGAATTGCCCGGCTCATTTCGGAAATCATACTTGTTTCTTCCATGGCGTCGGATGGGTTGACCTGGGTGTCATCACGCAAATACTCGTGCATGGTGCGTTCGCCATCCTGGTCGGCATCCATCATCACATCCAAAGAAACGATGATGCGGTTGGAATCAGCCAGGCCTTCCTGAACGTCCTCGATACCGGTGCCCATGCGCTCAGCAATTTCGCTCTCAGTTGGCTCGCGCATATTTTCAGACCAGAGGGTGGAGACTGTTTTTTGGATCACACGGGTACGTTTGCGAGCCGCGCGAGGCATCCAATCGACAGTGCGCAGGTAATCCAGCACTTTTCCTCGAATTCGCAGGCTGGCATAGGTGCTGAAGCGAGTGCCGAATTTGGGATCAAAATGATCGACTGCTTCGATCAGGCCAAGCAAGCCCTGGTGAGCCATATCCTCGTAATCGTTGCCCGATTCCTGTGAGATGCCCATGCGACCAAGCAGGTAATGGACAAGCGGCACAGAACGAAGAACCAGCTTCTCACGCAAGTCAGGAGAACGGGTGACAAGGAATTCATCAAGGATATCCACGGATTCGATGGAGGATTCCATAGATTATCTCACTCAAAATCCTGGAAGTCTTGTGAGTCATTGGAGTTTTTCACTGGACCAGCAGCGCCGGCGAATTCGTTGGCAACCCGTTCGCGTTCTTCCCGTTCCATCACTTCTCTTTCGCGATCCTGGCGCTCCATTTCTTCCTTTTCTTGCTCGGCACGTTCCTTATCTTCCTTTTCTTTTTGTTCTTCCAGGTCTTTAAGGCTGGCTTTAAGCGCGTCTGAGGATATCTGCCAGGAAATGAGCATAAATAAGGTACCTGTTACCAGGATGGTAATCGCGGTGCGTACGACAAGGTCGATGAGATTGGATCCGTTTATGAACGATATAAACGCAACGAGCAGGCTGATGGAAATTACCAGGACGGCGGATATGGAATAAGCAAACTCGACAAGGGCTGGAAGCTGGGCGCTTTCGGCATTGTTTTGGGGCTTAGCTGCCTTGCGATTGGCACCCGAAGATGCAACCGGGGGCTGGCTGGCTGGCTGGCCCATATTCTTATCGTCAACGTTCGCAATGCCATTATTCATTTAATTCATTTCGTCCATTCTGTTCCGAATAAGGCAGAGACCAGGCGGGCCGGGTCTGCAACCTCGAGGCTGTCCGCAGGTTCCTTGCCAGTGGCAAAGAAACCCAGGGGAACCTGGTTTTTGCGAGCGTAATTATAAACACTGCCAAAAACGTGGGTCTCATCGAGCTTGGTGATGATAAGCCCATCCAAGTTAAACACGCCAAAAGAAGCGATCAATTGAGTCAGGTCAGTTTCCTTGGTGGTAGCCGAGGAGACCAGGTAGGTGCAGCGTTTTGGAATTGCGGCCAGCAAAGCACCCAATTCAACCATTTGATTTTCGCTACACGGATTGTACCCGGGAGTATCCAGCAGGAAGATATCATTATCATGCGCAGATTGCATGATTTCTTTTAGGTCTTCCGGTTTATAGACCAATTTCAAATCGATACCCAGCGCATCGGTGTAAGCGCGTGCCTCAGCAATGGCGCCAATGCGGACGGTATCGGCGCAAACCCAGGTGATGGTTTTTTCCATGTGACGGCTGTAGAACAACGCCAGCTTGGCTAGCGCAGATGTTTTGCCACTACCACTTGGCCCAACCATGGCAACGATGTTACTGGTGACATAGACCCCAAGACCTTGCTGTACGCGCAACTCAGCACCGAGAAGCTGGGTGATGTATTTTTTACACATCTCTTTATCGGCGAGGGTATTGGGGCTGAGTGTTTCAAGCGCGACATCCATCAGGCCATTGACCAGGGAACGGTCAACGCCCTGGTAATTTAACTGGGAGAAGATTTTTTTAAGACCGGCAGGCAAACCGCTGTCTTCCACGCCAGGTTTTGCAGGACTCTTGCGCGGAGCCGGAGCGGGACGAGCGGGGACTGGAGCTGTTTGCGCAGGGGTTAAACGATGCGGGATAGGATCTGGTTGGTCTGGTTTTTTTTCAGCAGGAGCAGGTTCCCACGGTTTAAAACTGGCGGCTTGTTTACGCGCCTTGGAGGTCGAGGCAGCAGGGGCGTCGTTTACCCATTCGATATCGGGAATTTCCTCAACAAAGTCAATTCCCGGCTGATTTTGGGCTGGTTTTACAGGAGCAGGTTGGGGAGCAGGTTTTTGAACCGGTTTACGAGTGTCAGGAATCGTATCGGAAGTGGTTGCCACAATCTCAACCGCTGACTGTTTCCATGGGTTCCAGGAGGGACCAGTGGGAACTTCACGCGTGGAAACCACAATGGCATCTGCGCCCAGTTCTTCCTGGACCAGCTGCAGGGCTTTCAACATTGTTTCCGATCGAAAGGTTTTTGTTACCAAGCTGACCTCTATTCTACCTTGACCATGCCATGAGCTTTAACTTTGACACCAGGCGCAATTTCAGAAAACGCCATAACAATTAGATTCGTAAGGGACTGCTCTACCAGGCGCCGAAACGCCAGGCGCAACTCGCGTGGGCAAAGCAAGATGGGGAAGTGACCCAACTGAGCAAGAGCTTCCATTTGTTCGCCCGTTTTGACCAGGACGCGCTGAGCGAGCCCGGCATCAATCTGGAAACCTGGGCTGCCTTCGGAGGAAACCAGCGAAGAGCGCAGAATGGTCTCAAGCTGGGGCGCCAGGGTAAATACATGGATGGTGTTGGTTTCATCCTTGTATTGGTTGGAAATCGTATTGGCCATGGTCTGGCGCACGGCTTCGGCCAGGATGTGTGGATCGCGGGTCATGGAGGCATTATTGGCTATCACCTCGAGAATGCCGCTCAAATCACGGATCGGGATGCGCTCACGCAGAAGATTGCGCAAAATGCTCTGTACTTCACCCAGGCTGATCATCTCTGGCACAACACCATCCACCGATGCGGGTGATTTTTGGCGAAGCTGGTTGAGCATTTCCTGAACCAACTGGCGGCTAAGCAGCTCAGAAGAGAAATTGCGAACGACTTCGGTGATGTGGGTGCACAAAACCGAGAGGGGTGTGACCACCGTGTAACCTTTCAACTCAGCCTGGTTCTGCTCTGATTCATTGATCCAGAGAGCTGGTAGACCAAAGGCGGGTTCAAAGGTTTGAACGCCCTGGATAGGTTCGTCTATATCAGATCCTGGAATAGCCAGCAAACGGTCGAGCATGATTTCACTGGAGGCGACTTCCTGCCCGCGAACTTTTAGGCGGTAGGAATGTGGCGAGAGACGCAGGTTGTCACGAATTCGAACCACGGGCAGGATCATGCCCATTTCGCTCATTAACTGCCGGCGTATGCCGGTAATGCGGCGCAAGAGGTTATCCTGCGAATCTTCGTCGATCAATGGTATGAGGCTGTACCCAATTTCAAGTTCAATCGGATCAACCACCACCATTTCAAGCATCTGCTCGGGGGTTTCGGGCTCAGTGGAGACAACCGCGGTGGGGGCCAGCTCTGCCTGCGGCACAACGACATTTTCAGATTTATTTACAAAAAAGGCTGCCACACCCAAGCCAGTTCCAACAAGTGCGAATGGGATGGTGGGCAAGCCAGGCACGAACATCAACAAACCAACCACAATGGCAGCAACAGTGAGGACGTTAAAGTTGGCAATTTGCGCTGAAACTTCGGTACCCAGGGAGGATTCGGAGGTTGAGCGGGTAACGATTAAACCAGCGGCGGCGGAAACCAGCAAGGAAGGAACCTGAATGGCCAAGCCAGCACCAATGGTAAGCAATACGTAGGTCTGCAAGGCGGTGACAAGTGGCATACCACGCTGAAGCACGCCAATAACGAAACCACCGAGGATATTTACAATCATGATGATGATGGCTGCGATGGCATCACCACGCACGAACTTGCTGGCACCATCCATGGCGCCGTAAAAATCTGCTTCGGATTCAATGGCTTTACGGCGGGAGCGAGCCTGGGTTTCATCAATCAGGCCGGCGTTCAAATCGGCATCAATGGCCAACTGTTTACCGGGCATGGCATCCAATGTGAAACGGGCTGCCACTTCGGCCACGCGCCCAGCACCGCTGTTGATAACCACAAACTGGATGATCATCAAGATCAAGAAGATGACCACACCAACGACATAATTACCGCCAACGATCAAGTTACCAAAGGTATTGATGATCTGACCGGCATCGCCACTGAGCAAGATAAGCCGGCTGACCGAAACGTTTACGCCCAGGCGGAAGAGGGTGACCAAGAGCAACACGGTGGGGAAGACCGAAAATTCCATCGGCTGCTTGATAAACATCGTCATCAGGACAATACCGATTGAAATAGCAATGCTGACTGCAACAGCAAGATCCACCAAGAAGGCAGGCAAAGGGATGAGCAACATGCCAACGAGCATCACCAGGCTGAGCGCCATGATGATATCTTTGGAACGCAGTAAACTTTGCAGGGCGACTACAAGCGGGTTTCTGCTGGTTGAGGAATTAGGCGTAATAACTGTCATTGATTATTTCCCAAGGGTGCCATAGCTGGGGCTGAGGAAGGCCGTGGCGATTGGTTTTTGCCACGCAAGCGATACACATAAGCCAACACCTCAGCCATAGCAACATAAAGATCTGGAGAAATTTCCTGCCCGATTTCAATGGTTTTATACATTGCACGGGCAAGTGGAATATTTTGAACAATCGGGATGTTATTTTCCTTGGCGATGGAGACAATCTTCTCAGCCACACGAAAAGGTCCCTTGGCTAAAATTTTCGGGGCGCTCATACCTTCGTGGTATTCAATGGCAACCGCAAGGTGAGTAGGGTTGGTAACGACGACGGCGGCCTTGGAAACATTCGACATCATGCGACCACGAGCCATTTGACGCTGCATGTTACGCACCCGGCTCTTAAGCATGGGATCGCCTTCGGAACGTTTGAATTCCTCTTTGACTTCTTCTTTACTCATGCGCAGACTTTTATACAGATCCCAGCGCTGGTAAACATAATCGGCAATGGCAAGAACCAGGTACATGCTGCCAACCCGGATGACAAGTTCTATAGATAAGGCCACAAAACGTGAGACTGCCGATACCATGTCATATTGCGTGAGCGCAATAAACTCGGGAAAGTTAGTGCGTAAAAAGCTGTAGGCAAACCAACTCACCCAGGCCAACTTCAATAATGAGCGCAGGAGCTCGATAAGACCATGGGAAGAGAATATTCGCTGAAAACCCTGGATAGGATTAACGCGGTTGAAATCAAAACCCAGTTTTTTGGTAGCCCATAAAAACTGGGTCTGACCAACCGTTACGGCTACGCCAGTAAACAGCAAACCAACAAGAATGAGGCCCAATGAGGGCAACACCTGCCAACCGATGGAATAAGATGTCTTGAGGAGCCATTCGGCCGACAACTCATTACCGGGCAGTTCACGGATGGTAGTAATCAGCAAGTTCTTCAAAGCAGAAAACAACTGCGCGCCCGGCCCACGTAATAAATAGGCACCCGCAAGGATGATGACGGCGGTATTCAGCTCCTGGCTGCGTACCACCCGCCCTTCTTCGCGGGCTTCCTCCAATCGACGACTACTTGGGGCTTCAGTTTTATCTGCCATCAGGCCTTATCCTTGAATAAACCGAAGCATGTTATCGCCCAGAGCGCGGAAAACATCCCTGAGAAATGGGAGCATGACCGAAAACATCAAAGTTAGTGATAACAATGCCACTGTCACCTTGACAGGCAGACCGAGGAAGTAGACCTGGACCTGGGGAGCCACACGGGCAAGAAGCCCGAGGGTTAAATCCGTCATGATTAGGGCGGTCATGACTGGCAAGGCCAGGTGAACACCAGCAGCAATCAACTGGCCTGTGGTAGATATGACAACATCCAGGCCGTTAAATGGCAAAGGTCCATTTAATGGAAGTACTTGAAAGGTCTTCTGTATGGCAATAAGAACAATATGATGACCATCAAAAACAATGAAGAAAAGCATTAGGAGAATTAAAAATAATTGATCAAAAGCGGAACCGGCATCACCCAAAGCTGGGTTGAAGATCCTGCCAGATTCAAAACCACTTCCAAGCCCCATGGTAGCGCCGGCAATCTGGATCATACCGAAAACCAGGTCAATCGCAAAACCTACCAGGGTACCAATAATGATTTCCTTCGCCACCGCGATCGAATAAACAATGAAACCGAGCGCTTCGGCATCTGGTGCCAAAGGCTGCCAGGGAACCAGGATAAGAGCCAAAACCAGACCGAGACCAATGCGCACCTGATTGGGAATACTCTGACCACCAAGCATGGGCAAGTGAATCAGGATTGCCATGATGCGGGTGAAAGCCAGAAAATATAGTTGAGCTTGCGCTACCGAAATGGTCATTCGTCGACTCTTCGAGAAATTAAGATATCGGTATGATATTACCTGATTCGTCCGTTTCTGTCTGTAAAGTCAGTGTGAAGCACAACTAAATATAACGTAAAATTTTCAGCGAGCTACCAAGGCGCTCTGCCGGGAACAAACAAGACGATAAAATGAGAGCAAAATGGGTAATGACGGGGAGAAATTCCGCCTGGAAAGTTAATACAGGCAGGGATGGAAGGAAGGAACAACGGGGTGGGGTAACCAACCGGCCGTGAAATCAGGTGGAGGCGGAATCGTCTTTGAGCCGACTAAAGCAGCGCAGAATACGGGTTGCGAGTAATTCTGTATCGAGGGGCTTGACCAGGAAATCGCTCGCCCCCAACTTGACTGCCTTTTGAACAATTTCAGGGTAACCGAGAGATGAGATGATAAAGACTTTGGTCTTAGCTAACAGGCCTTCTGCCATTAGATCACTGACCAGGTCGAGGCCATTCTGCCCTGGGAGATGGGTGTCAACGAGAATTAAATCTGGAATTTGATGCCCAAGAAATTCGCGGATGGTAGCTGGGTCACGGCAAACCGTCACTTGCATTGAGTGACGGGCAAGGGCGAGCTTTATAAGATCGCCCTGCAAAATGATGGGTTCAACCACCAACACAGTGAGCTTTTTGGGGGTCATTTCTTTTTATCACCCTTGGAAAAAGCCGGGAATCTGCCGGAATCGCGCATGCGGGTTTTGAGTGTTTGCACTTCCGCATCGGAAATCTTTAATATATTATAAGTTTCAGGGTGAACGTCGAAACTAAACAGCTCGGTATTGGCCAATGAATAATCTTCGGCAAAAGCATTTGCCAGGTTAACGATGGCGGGAAGCTGCTGATTAGTGCGAGCCAGTGAAGGTGTGTGGTGGTAATGAATGGCGTCAACCAACACAACCGGGAAGTTCCATCTTTCGGCAATCATCCCACCCACGCGGGCATGATCGATGCCAATCAATTTTTCCTCCACCTGCCACAGCTGCAACTTGTATACCTGGACAAATTCAACGATCGTTTTGTAATTGCTGACCACAAATTGGTCGAGCAGTAATTTGCCAATATCATGGAGCAGGCCGGAGACATATGCCTCCTCAGGGTTGGGATAACGGAGGGCCTGAGCCAGCCACTCGGATGCAACACCAGTGACAAGAGAATGGTGCCAAAGCTCACCGGCACCGAAGCGATAGCCGGTTAAACTTCGATTCATCATCCCCGTGGCGCTGGAAGTAAGCAGGATGGATTTGAGCCGGTTAAGGCCCAGATGCATAATGGCCTCATAAAGGGTGGAACACTGCCTGGCGTAGCCCAAGGAAGCGGAATTGGACATCTGCAGGACCAAAGCAGCAAGAGCCTGGTCGAGGCTAATGAGCCCAACCAGGATCTCGATGGTGATTTCTGGGTTTTCAATCTCTTTTAATATGCGGCTGATGTTGGCCGGCATAGGCCTGAGACTGGTTACCGATTGAATGACTTCCTCTACTTTTTGTGGCAGCATGGCAGTATCCAATATCCTATAAAATTATTTCACCAGGGTGGGAAGACTGTTAAATATATTCGCAGTAAATACCAATATTTGCTGGAGCATCCAGGAACCCAGCAAGAGCAACACAAGGACAATCGCGATCACCTTGGGAATAAAGGTCATCGTTACTTCATTAATTTGCGTGGCAGCCTGTACCAGGCTGATAACACTACCCACTACCAGGCTGATTAATAAAGTTGGTCCAGCCAGCAGCAGGGCCAACACAATCGCGTTTTGGCCTAGGGTAAGTACATAAGCTTCGGTCATTGTTTCCTCATGAGTGATTCCTCAAGATTGCCAGGAGTACGGTTCAGGATGGCTGAACCAGATCACCAAGGACAGCCGAATTTACGGCAGCGGAATGGAAAGAGTCATTAATAGCGGAGAGGCAATTAGCCAGCACCAGTAAAACTCAGGACGAGACTACGGACAAGCAAATACCAGCCATCGACCATGACAAAAAGTAACAACTTGAAAGGCAAAGACACAAGTGATGGTGGCAGCATCATCATACCCATGGACAGCAGGATGCTGGAAACCACAAGATCGATGATAAGGAAGGGGATGTAGATTACAAACCCCATGGTAAATGCTGTGCGAAGTTCGCTGATTAAGAAAGCGGGGAATAATGCAATAGTGGGGATATCATCAAGGGTGGTGGGCTGGGCTTCATTACCCAAATCGAGAAAGAGTTTGATGTCTTTTTCGCGGGTTTGCTTGAACATGAATTCGCGCAATGGCTTTTGAGCCACTTTGAAAGCATCAGATTGTGCGATCTCGCCCTTGATATATGGCTGAATGGCAGTGGAATCGATTTGGCGATAGACAGGCGCCATGACGAAAAAGGTGAGGATGAGTGACAGGCCAATCACTACCTGGTTGGGCGGGATGGATGGCATCCCAACCGCGCTGCGAACCATGGAGAGAACAATTACGATACGGGTAAAAGAGGTTGCCAGAATGAGGACGGTGGGAGCCAGCGACAAGAAGGTCATGAGGACCAGGAGCTGCACGCCTGCGGCGACTTCCTTCGGTTGAGGGGTTTGTGAATCGATATTAAGGGTAACCCCAGGCGCTGTGGTACAACCTGTCAGCAGAAGCCCAAGCACAAACGCCACGGACAACCACAGCCATACGCGTGGTAAACGGGCTTTCCGGGGTGAATGGACAGGCTTGGGCAGGCCCGCGAAGAGTTTTTCAACCATCATGAGCATTTATTCCTTGGCGGTGGACGAGTCGGTCGACTGTGCGTCGTTAGCGGGGTTATTAAAAGAGCGAACTAAAGAGCCGAAATCCACAACCGGTTGGGAGGTGGTTTCCCCGTCCGAGAGGGGACCGAGATCTGTTTCAAGCGAGGTAAGCAAAGAGATATTCTGGTCGGTAGCCCCAATTAACAGGCGCTGGTCTCCCACCGATACAAGGTGAAGAGCCTGCCGGGGGGATAGCCGAACTGTTTCAAGCACACGCAGCTGTCGTTCAGGCCCGGAGCGTGGTGAGAGGGTCAACCAACGGCGAAACAGGGCAGCACAAACGTAGATCAGCAGCAGAACAAAAATCAACTTGGCCAACACGCCAGCCATGTAAAGAACAGGCGGAGTTTTGGGATCACTACCGAGATCACCCCCGCCGGCGAGCATAAACAAAATCCCGGTGGCTAGAAGGCTGCAAACCAGCAAGATGGTGATCAACCTGTTTTGCGGGGAGCTGTTCTTGTACCACTTCTGAATAACGGCAATAGGATCAAACATCAGCCTGCGCCTTTATCACCCTTGGCCGAAATCATTTCGGTAATGCGAACACCAAATTTGTCATCTACAACGACAACTTCACCACGAGCCATCAAACAATCGTTGACAAAAACATCAACGGGGTCACCGGCAAGGCGGTCGAGTTCTACAACCGAACCGTGTTGGAGCTCGAGAATTTGAGAAAGCTGCATGCGAGTTCGTCCCAATTCAACCGTGACTCGCAGGGAGACATCCATCAATAAATCGATATTGCCAGTGTTGTACGATTTATTTTTGGGGTTGTTCTTATCAGCGGCAGAATCTGACTTTTTGCTGCTGGGCAATTCATCATTGAAATCCATGGTTTCCATTTGCACTCTCTCTTATCAATACGTCGTTTGAATATCGTCCTGCTCGCGGTAGACCCCAGAAACCTGAACGCCGAGGTGTTTACCGGATTTGCCAACGCGACCATAAAACTGCTTTTTATTAGCAACCTGCACAATCACAGGACTATCGATGTTGCGATCCAATTCAATCACATCACCGACTTTGAGATTTAACAGATCCTTCATGGTGAGATCGGCACCTCCAAGGATGACCTTAATGGGGATGATGGCCTTCATGACGGTCCTGATAGCCTGGGCGCGGGCAACCGGGTCCTGCTGTTGTTCTTTGCGACCGGCAATCCAAATATGCGGGTTGAGCACATTGGTAATCGGTTTGAGGGTATTGAAGGGGATGAAAATGCTCATCGTGCCGGTAACACCCTGGATATTCAATTCAATGGTGAGTAACAATACGCGCTCATTACCCATCATCATCTGAACCCAGTGCTGGTTGATTGTACTATCTTCAAGAGATGGCTCAAGGGAGACGACCTTGCTCCAGGCACCTTTCATATCTCCCAGCATATGCTCAACCAGACCACGCAGGAGCGATTGATCAATTTCAGTCAGGGCGCGCTCGGTAAAACGACCTTCAATTTTTCCACCCAGGCGCTGCTCCAAAATCAGGTAACTGACATTGAGGCTCATGGTGAGTACCATGTGACCCGGTAGGGGTGCCAGGGTAATCAGGTGAAAAAGGGTATTGGGTGGAAAATCTTTAATAAAATCATGAAAACGACCTTGCTCCATGTGAACAAGGTGAGGGCGGACGTTGGTCCGCAAGAAGGTAGGCAGGGAGGTGGTCAGACGTTCGGTGAGGTCTTCATGGACAAGCTCAACCGCGCGCATTTGTTCCTTGGAAAAGCGCGCCGGCGACCAGAAGTTGTAATTCTGGACCGTTTTTTTATCGTCGCCATCAGGCTTGGGACGATCGCCGGACGGACTAAGCATATCAGCAAGGTTAACCCTATCCTTACCGTTTGCCTGGTCCATGTCGATGGCGCCAGACAGAAGTGCATCAATTTCCGATTGAGCTAACATAGGTTATTGCACCACAAATTCAGTAAAGTAAATGGCAATAATATGGAAATCGGGCAGTTTTTCGGTAAGGATATCCAGAATTTGTTTACGTAATTCTTCCTTGCCATCTGCTGTATACAATTCTTCGTACGTTTTGGTTGATAACAAGGTGATGACTGTATCATCCATGATCGGCAAACGGGAATTCAACTTGGCATTGAATTCCGTCAGATAGGCTGTTTTCTCCTCTTCAGGGAGAGACTCATATTCGGGGTTATCTGGGGCAAACTCAACCACGACCGTGAGACGAATATATTTTCGACCGCCAGGATCGACAAGGTTAATGATCTTGGTGGATAAGTTGAGCATGATCCCGTTACCAGGTTCTGGCGCTTCGGGCTCGGGTGTAGCGGTGACAACAATGGTAATCGGTTCAACCGGATTTGCTGTATTCGAAGAGGAACCAGGCAGATCGTACATCAGGCGAAACGGCTTGGGCATATCATCAGGTGCAAAAACCACGTAAGCCGTAACCAGGGAAACCACTGCAACAATCGCAAGGATCACCTGGGAAATAATATTGAAAACAGAGAGGATCTTATTTAGCATAGGACTCCACTAAATACGGAT